>JAJXVS010000200.1 GCA_021782015.1 bacterium
CTACGGCAAACGCCTGCCCCTGCATTTCCTGGAGGCCGATGTCCGCGGAAGCCGCGTCATCCTCCACGGCGTCTCCAATACCCAGACCGCCATCGAGGCAGCCATCGGCGCAGCCCGCACCGTTCCCGGCGTCACCGAGGTCGAGAGCGCCATCCAGGTCGTACAGGAATTCACTGTTATGCCATAGACCGGCTGTGATGGCCGTCCTTCTCGCGCGGCTCCGAACCCGCAAGGTGCCCAAAGAGCACGATGGCGCCGGGGAGCCAGTCGAACCCACCGACGATCACAGCACTCGTGGCGATCCGACGGAAGGTTTCGCCGAAGCAAGAATCGTTACAAAGGGCACCGTTTCCGATGCCCCATTTTGAGTATCCGACAATCTCGACTCGGTCGCACGATGGAATCGAGGTTCCCGGAGCAGCCGGCAGGCGCCAGGACAGGCTTCGCCACAACAACTGCTTCCGATAAGGGATTCAAGAAGTTGACAAGCTGAAATGCGTTTCCCGCTCACCTCCCCTCACGAACTCGATCCAGTTTTCCCTCGTCACTATTGAAAAGGCCGAATCAGGATAGGCAGCATTAAATGAGGCTGGGCAGCGAGCGGATTTCTTCCCCGATTTGAACTCATACGCAAAAAGCTTACCATCCCGCGATTCGACATAATCGATTTCGGCCCCGTCGTAGGTGCGCCAGAACCATGACGAGGCAAGGGTGGCGGAGTAGGATAGAAACTTGCGCCTTTCCGCAACGCAGAAGTTTTCCCAGAGGGCCCCGGCATCGTTCCTCCGTTCGAGGGGCCTGAGGTCCTCGATGACCACATTGCGAATCCCGTTATCATGGAAATAATACTTGCGATTCCTGACGACCTCGGAACGGAGATTTCTGCCGAAGCCTCCCAGCTCGAAGATGATGAAGGATTTTTCGAGAAGATCCAGATAGTCCTGGACCGTATCCTTGGACATTCCCACCTGCCTCCCGATTTCCGTAAGGGATACCTCGTTTCCGATCTGCCAGGCGAGGAGCTTGAGGATGTCGCGGAGCTTGCGGGGATTGCGGATGCCGGAGAGTTCGAGAATGTCGCGATAGAGATAGGAGCCCGCGAGTTCGGCGAGCTGACTTTCTTTCTCCGTCCGCGTTTCGAGGGAGAGGAGGCGCGGATACGAGCCGAGCACGAGTCGTTCGTCGAGCCCTTCCTCGACCTCGTGTCTCGTTAGCGCCCCAAGGTATTCGTCGGTCGCGAGGGGAAAGAGTGTCCTGCTCCAGGTTCGACCGGTCAGGGGCTCCGCGACTCCCCGCGCGATATCGAAGGACGAGGAGCCGGTTATCGCGATTTTGAGCCGGGGGAAGCTATCGTGCAGAATTTTCAGATTGAGACCGATGTCCGGGATTCGCTGAGCTTCATCGACGAAGAGGAGATCGTAGCCCTCGATAAGGCGGCCGAGTTTGGTTGAGTCGCGGCTCGAGAGGCTGTCTATGTGCCTGAGTTCGTCGCCATCGAGAAGAAGGGCCTTGCCATGTGTTTCGGCGATCACTTCCTTCATCAATGTCGTCTTTCCGGTCTGACGCGGTCCATACAGGACGACGACCTGGCTCCCCCGCTCGAGCTCTGCAAGAATATCGGGTTTCAACCTTCGCGCAATCTTCATGAAGGCAATTTACCATATTCGGCCGAATACGGCTATCATAATAGCCGAAATAAGCCTAAAACGGCAACTATTATCGCCGTTTTAGGCCACAACCTAGTTTTGTATCCAATAGCGATAGGGGCTTTGCGTCGTATCGAGCCAGAACTGGTAATTGGTCGCGGCTGGCGGCGAAAAGATAATATTATCATAACTAGTATTGTCGGATTGGACGCTGTTCCCTCTGAGGGCTCCGGTCCTGGTGGCGTCATAGATCATGCTGCCGTAGCCGAGGGCTGTCGACCAATTTGCCAAGCCATATTTGAACTGCACCGCGCTCGCGGAGGACAAAGTTGTGTTCGCCGAATGCAGAGTTCGGTGGCCTCGGCCGATCAATCGAAGGACTGGGATTAGTCAAGCTTCTTTCTGCAATTTCACATAGTTGTTAGTTTATATGTGTTGATACATTTCCTCCCCGAACCATTGCGCGGCCGTCTCCTTGAGCATCCTCTCATGAGCCGCCTGGGCGGCGAATACCGATACCGATAGCGGGACGCATTGTTCCCTTCCGTTCCCAAGTTACGAGCAATTGTACGTTATTTTGCAACCCTAATCGTGAGCGGTCGCTCCGTTTTGGCGCGTGCTGGTGCGTTTAATACTGATCTACTATCGCTGCCGACTTCCTTGCGCATTGGAATCCTGGGCACATAGCTCAAAGCATTCTGAGGCGGATGGAACTGACATCATTGCCACGGCGCAGCGGGGAGAAAGGCCTCACGCTCTCTCTGCAGGCCACTGTGGGCCTCCGATTGGCAAGGTCCCAGTGTCCGGCTTCGCCAGGTCCGGACTTTCATCGTCGAGTAGCTTCGCTGCAGCGCTCACCTGTTTCAACGAGGTGGCAGTGGAGAATAGGGGATTCGAATTCCTGATCTATGGATTGCGAACACCGTAGATATATTCGCCAACAATTGCTTGATTTTTGCCAAAATCACTGCTGTGACTGGACAAAACGTATCGTGGCTTGCATCGCTTTGGCAGGGAATGCATGACTTCGTCACAGTTCAGGGGGTCTGAAAGTCACAGTTCAAGTCACAGGACAAAGGTTTAGGCCAGGGCGATCCTTACAAAATGGCAAGCACATTGACAAAATGTAAGGTTCGTAAGGGATGGAAACATGCGCTAGACGACAAGCGCTGCGTCGACTATAATTAAAATTATGTTTATTTTGGTCGAGGTAGATTAGCCGTGTATGTCCCTCGTGCCATAGAGCCTGTTGTCAGCAGCATAGCAAAAGCCTTCCCCGTTCTCCTTGTCACGGGGCCGAGGCAGGTCGGAAAGACAACGCTCCTCAAGCACATCGCCGAGGCAGGGCGTGATCTGGCGCAGCCACCTGGGCGGAACTACGTTACCCTCGATGATCCTCTGCAGCGGAGGCTCGCGGTGGAGGAGCCCGAGCTCTTCCTCGAGCGCTTCGAGGCCCCGGTCATCATCGACGAGATCCAGTACGCGCCAGGCATCCTGCCCTACATCAAGATGCGGGTAGATCGAGACGGGACAAAGGGCGCCTACTGGCTCACGGGCTCGCAGATATTCCACCTCATGCGCGATGCGAGCGAGTCCCTGGCTGGGCGAGTGGGCATCGTGCATCTCCTCGGACTCTCTCAGGCCGAGATAGCCGGGCGCCCGAGCGTACCTTTCCTCCCGACTAAAGAGTTCCTCGCCACCAAGAGAAGGGGGACGGAGAAGGGCAGCCTCACAGAGGTATTCACGGCGATCCAGCGAGGGAGCCTCCCCGCACTATACGCAGGAGAGAAGCGCCCCGATGTCGAGCAGTACTACTCCTCCTACGTGCAGGCCTATCTCCAACGGGACATCAAGGACCTCATGCAGGTAGGCGACGAGCTCGCCTTCCTCCGCTTCCTGACGGCGGCAGCGGCACGGACAGGTCAGATGCTCCAATACGCCGACCTTGCTCGCGACATCGGCATCAGCCAACCGACGGCGAAGAAGTGGCTGTCCCTCCTCGTCACCTCGGGGATCGTCACCCTCGTCGAGCCCTGGCATGACAATACGCTGACAAGGATGATAAAGGCCCCCAAGCTCTACTTCCTCGATACCGGCCTCGCCGCCTACCTCACCCGTTGGACTAGTCCAGAGGCACTTGAGGCGGGAGCCTCCGCAGGCGCTTTCTTCGAGACCTTTGTGGTGAGCGAGGTCATGAAGAGTTGGTACAATGCGGGCAAGACCCCGCCCGTGTTCTACTATCGGGACAAGGACCGCAACGAGATCGATCTTATCCTTGAGTCTGACGGTGAGATTCACCCGGTGGAGATCAAGAAGAGCGCCAACCCAGGGAAGGACGCGATTGCGGCATTCAGGGTATTGGCAAATGCGGGGAAGAGTGTGGGATCTGGCGGAGTTGTGTGTTGCGCTTCTGAGTATCTGCCCCTCGACGCAAAGAACTCGATCGTGCCGTGGTGGATGGTGTAGCCGAGAGGAGTGAACCGCTTCTCCTGACATATGGTTAGGACATTGCCGAGCCATCGATAGTGCTTGGCAGTACGGCATCTGATCCCTCGGGCTGTCGTCTTTCGCTCCCTAGGGAAGTTCCTTGACCGATTCTCCCCCTCGGGCGAGAAATTTCTTGGCACCCGCCGCGCTGAAAGGAATAAGGCCGTAATGGATGGGAATAGTGATCCTGGCACCTATCGCGCTCATCGCGTCGAGCGCCTCTTTCCAATTCATCGTGGCCCCGCCGCCCACAGGTATCAGGGCGATGTCGGGTTTCAAGTTCCTCATCTCAGGCACGAAATCCGTGTCGCCCGCATGGTAGATGCTGATCCCATTCGGCAGAGTGAGACAGTAACCGACGTAATCCTTGCGACGTGGGTGCATCGGCTTTCTGAGATTGTACGCTGGAACTGTGGCAACGGTCAGGGCGCCTATCGTCTTGCTTTCCCCCGGTCTGATCCCGACCGTCGATACCCCTTTGTCATGCCCATTTTCACGCATCGATTCGGGAACGACGACATGTGTGCCTGGGCTCCGCAACTCCCTTATCAGATCGGGGTTAAAGTGGTCCCTGTGATCGTGTGTGACGAAGAAATAGTCCGCTAGAGGAAGGCCGGAGGCTTTCTTTACCGTGTCGAAGTACACGACGATTCCGTCTGATATCCGGATCGCTGACTGCCCCATGCGGGTCATGTGCGCGTCGACCCATTGCGACAATTCCGAACTCGTCAGTGTGTCTCCCATAGCATCACCCCTTATTCCGCATGAACTGCGGTAGATTTGTCGATTTTAGCCGCCCGAAGCTCGCGATCGGCGAGGCTCAGGATGAGCACGACGAGCCCTGCGCCAAGAAAGAACAGCGCCATGGTGTGGAGCCCGTGATCGCTCACTCTCGTTCTAAAGACGATTCCCGTAATCGCGGATGATCCGATCGATCCGAGATAGGCGAACGTTCGTAATAGCCCTGCTGCCGTTCCGATACCCTCGGCAGGGGCCTGGGCGTAGAGCGCCGTCTGGTTGCTTACCGAGAAGAGCCCCATGGAGAGGCCGAAGACGAGCATTATCGTGACAATGCAGATTGCCGAGCTATGCACGTCAAGCATAAGCATGCCGATCGACCCTGTGACGAGGGCAATGCCCGTAATGAGGAGAGGTCCGCGGACGAGATTCCGCCTGGATACGGGGAACGAGACGATCGGTGCTATGATGGTCATGGGCAAGAGCAGTAAACCAGTCTCTGCGGGAGAAAAATGACGTACTGGTTCGAGCCATTGGCTTACCCCGTACATGGATCCATACATGACCAGGCTGGTGAGGGCGACTCGGATATAGGTTCGCAGCAGGGCCCCATTTTGCGCGAGCAGACGAAAATCGATAAGGGGGGTCACGGCCCTCAGCTCCCAGAGGACCAGGCCAATTCCGGCCGCCACGGATAAGGCAAGCATCGCCCAGCCGGTCTGCGGCAACGAGAGGAGGAAGACGAGGAGTGAAGTGATGAATACCGCGAAGAGGATGATGCCTCCCAAGTCGATCTTGGAAAGGATCGACTTGAAGCCTCCCGGGCGCTTCAGCGCCTCGTCTGCGGGAAGCCACACCAAAGCGGTGATGCATGTAATTATGGCGACGGGGATGTTGACCAGGAAGGTCGATCGCCAACCAGCCGCTCCGACGAGCACCCCGCCGAGAGGGAGTCCGATAGCCGCGGTGGCCATGCCGGCGATTGCGAGTCCGCCGAGAACGCTGCCTGGTACTTTATCCATGCCAGCAGCCACGGCGCGGCGCCTGACAAGAACCATAGCGGAAGGATAGGCCGTCGAGGATCCCAGCCCAATCAACACCCTGGCAACGATGAGCGACATGAGGCTCTGGCCGAGCCCCCCGACGATTCCCGCGACGAGGATGCACAAAGTGCCGATCAGAAACACGCGACGCGGACCGAACACCTCCGTGAGTTTTCCGGCTGTCGGCTGCCCGACGGCGCTCGTCAGATACACTGCTGCTACGAGCGCGGAAACGCGTCCGACTGGCACTTGCATGGCCATGGCGATGGGAACAAGGGCCGTAGCGATAAGGGACGTGTTGATAGGATTGAGCGTGCTGCCGAGGTAGACCGGCAGCGTGAACCGCCATGAGAATGCCTGGTTCTTCACTGGAGACTGCACTTATGGCTCCTCATCAACGTCATCTGACTTGGCCAAGCGCTCGAGCACGGCGATTGCACGTTCTAGCGCCACGAGCTCTTCAGGAGCGAACCTCGATTCGATACGCCGCACAAGCCACTTCGTATGGAGCGAAAGGTAGGTATTGATCGCGAGTTTCCCCTTCTCGGAGACACGGACCGGACTCTTCCGCTCGTCCTTTGGATCTTGGACCGTTTCGATGAGACCTTCCTGTCTTAGAGCTGACAAGCTCTGGGCAATAGCTTGTTGGCTCACGTTCTCGCTCGCCGCGAGAATCGAGGCTGTCGTTTCACCCTCTTCTTCAATCCGCCGAAGAAGGAGGAGTTGCGGTCCAGACAGATTGGTGATTTTCCCCCGCGGTTTTGAAGGCTTTGAATGCCGCAGGCGAGAAACTGCAATCAAGAGTTCAGCCGCAAGGTCCGGTACTATCTTCTTCTTTGATGCGCTTTTCATAACGTGATGAATATACGGCAAAATAGAATATTAGACAATCTACTTGCTCAATTTAATTGTTCATCGAAATTACTTATTTCGGGTTAAGATAATAAGCGGTCCCTCAACCCTTGCGAGAGCAATCCTCAATAGATGCCAGTAGGAGCACGATAGATTGGCTGGAGCGCGCCCGATGACCTTGCCCGATATTCATTACTCCATTGAAGCGGCGAGTCCGGCGACAGGCCTAAAAGAAAGGCCCACCGGCTTCGCATGTAGAGAAGCCAAGGTTCGAGGTCCGGGAAGCGGTCGACGGGGACTGCCTTGAAGTGTCCATGTGCCTCTGGCAAGAAGCGATTTCGCGGGTACGGTCCTCGCCTTTGACCAGGATCAGGTGCCGACTTGTGTCCATGCTAGTGTTCCGCCTCTCAAATAGCAAGACTAAAATTGATTTCTGCGATATGCTTCTGGAATGGGACGATCCGCACTCCGGCTCACGATTGGTGAGGCCGACCTGAAGTATCTCAAGGGCCTTGTGGC
>JAJXVS010000201.1 GCA_021782015.1 bacterium
CGCCTTCTTCAATAGGGAAAATCCCGCGGTGAAAGTCGGGAATTCCCCACGGCGTTTTCCGGAATGCTTCGCGGTTTTTTCAGGGAATTTTGCTTGACATAACACATTGAATTCTCCTCCATACTCGAAGGCCCCTTGGACGTGCTTGGCATGAGCTGAATCTGAAAAAGCGCACCGCAGACCTGTCGCCCCAGCCCTCAAAGCACCACCACAGCCTCCCCGAACTTGCGCCCCGCTCAGTTTCGCTTATCCTGGCTTTCGAAATCCGACGTCGTCATCCTCGATGAGATCGGCTACCCCCTATCGAACGCGCCGAATCCAACCTGTTTTCAACTTCGTTTCCGACCTGCAAGAGCGCATCCATCGCAATCACGAGCAACTAAGGCTTCGATTCGTGGGCTGAGCTTCTCGGCGATCCCGTTTCCAAGTTACCACCTCAGGACGACGGCGGTTCATCCCCACGCCTGTGGGGAATGCGAACGATAAGTACGGTAAATAAAAGTTAGCTGCAATACAAATTGCCATTACCCGAAAGATGATTCTAGTATAGTGTTCTAGCTCCAAACAGAAACAGTGGCAATTCAAACTCTTCGAAAGGGGATAGATCGTGAGTGAGTTTTTGACAACATCAGGACTTTCATATGCAATCGAAAAAATAATATCCACTGCAAATAGCAGAATAGTAATAGTGTCGCCGTATATTCAGATATCACGCAATTATCGGGAACGTCTAATTGAAGCCCAAAAGAGAAATGTTTCTATAACAATTGTATTTGGTAAAGATGATCTTCAGAAAAAGCAGAATGATATTCTTGCAGAGTTCAAGAATCTCGAATTGTATTTCTGCGACAATCTTCATGCTAAATGCTATATGAATGAAGGAATATCGGTTATCGGTTCAATGAACCTATACGAATTTTCTCAGACGAAGAATAGAGAAATGGGTATTTTGATCGATCGGAAGAAAGAGGAAGATATATATAGAGATATTGAACGTGAAATATACTCTATTATTCAAATATCAAAGAAGGAATTTCATGGAGGAAGGGAAAAATTAACAATGGCTGAATTGCCGCAAGAACACATGGGATATTGCATTAAATGTGGTAAAGCTATAAATCACGATAAAAATAAACCAATGTGCGATTCATGCTTTGAGTTGTGGTTCGGCTCCGGAAACCAAAAGAGTAATGAAAAATACTGTCATATATGTGGGAAGCCTAATAAAACATCCATTGATAGACCACTTTGCTATATATGTTACAAGAAATACTATAATGTAATGACATAACTAAAATAATGGAACAGACGATAATTTAAAATTCGAGAAGCAATAAGTCTATCATTGAAGAGCCAATTTGTACTGCGGCTAACACTCAGTTGCAGCTGTCGGTCGCCCGCGGGCTCCCTCCTCGGGGATTCGCCGCGCATCCGCGCGGCTCACCCGCATTGTGCCCGCCGACAAACCCTCGCTTCGCTCAGGTTTGTTTATTTCAGCGGGAGCGACAATCCTGCCTTGCCCAATTGTTCCGGCGATCCATTCCGCTTGCATTGGAAGCCAGGACAGGCTTTGCCGAGATCGTGACAGGCGATGAGTGTCAGAAGCCAGGGCCTGGCCTCTGGCCACGAAAGACCCAGGATGGCGGCCATCCGCGAGCGCGTGGACTCGGGCTCCCGGTCCAGGATTGCGTCGGCGCAAGCCGCGACGTCAAGGAGGTGCAAGAGGAGCGGGTGAAAGGAAAGACCACCATCCGATGCCGTCTTGGCCCATAGGCAATGGGATGGTGAGAACTCGGCTCCCGATTTGGTATTCGTCATATTTACCTTTTTCTATGCTGAACATCGATTATCCAATTGGAAACTAGCGAATGCGGAAAGATAATGTCGATTCTTTATATGGCGACCAGAGGCAAGGTATTACGGTTCGTCGAGTGGCGCAAGACAAATTTCCCATTTCCATCCCAGTTAATCCGACATTTGGCCTTCGCCAGAAAGGCAGAAGCCTCGCGTCGGCCGCACGCGAGGCTCCCCGCCCCTCATTTGCGTTGAACTATAAGGTGGCCGTTCCCATGGCCTGGCCCGCAGCGCTTGCCGCGGCGGCCACGCCGGCAACGGTGGCGGAAGTCGCCTTCGCCGCAGCCTTCCTCGACCCGTTCCGCACCTTGACTCCGAGCTTCTCCAGTTCTTGGGGATTCTCGTAGAAAGCCACGCGGCAGATCGCGCGGAGATCGCTCACCCAGGCGTCGAGTTCACGGAGTTTCGCGTCGCGGGCCACGGTCGCGGACTGGGCCGTCCCGTTCCCCTGGGCCTTGGCCTGCCCCTTGTCGCGCACCGTCGCGACGAGGGCGGCCTCGGCGTCAAGCTTGGCCCGGTCATAGCCGAAACGCGCGAG
This sequence comes from bacterium, assembly GCA_021782015.1. Taxonomy (GTDB): domain Bacteria; phylum Spirochaetota; class Spirochaetia; order Treponematales; family Rectinemataceae; genus CAIJMU01. The sequence continues at coordinate 2,393 of JAJXVS010000201.1, forward strand.
GGTCTTTCCCAGGCTCGCATCGGCCGCGAGGTTGGCGTAAAAGGTGCCGGCCTGGTCGAGCCAACCCGCCAAGCTTTCCTTGCGCGGGCCATACAGCTTGAGGGCGGCTATGGCGCGCGCGTTTTCGCCGAAGGCTATCCTCGCGACCTTGAGCGTTTTCATGTAGGTCGAGTTCGCGATCATCCAGGACTTGCCGAAATCCTGGACGGCGCCGCGCTTGCCTGCGGTATCGGAGTTCTGCTTCTTGCCGAGGGCGTCGGTCTCGGCCCAAAGCCGGCGGCCTTCCGCCAGCTTGGCCGCGTCGTAGCCATAGCCCGCGAGGGCGGCGGCAATGCCGGCGTCCGCAAGGGCATTCTCGATGAGCAGTTTCGCGTCCTCCATGAATTCAGCCAAGGTATTCCGTGAGCCGTTCATGGTTCCTCCTTACTTTTTAAACAACCAATGCTGATCGTGCTTTCGGGCTTTCGCCCTCGACGACGACGTCGTCGCACAGCCTCGCGACCGCTCTTCGTTCGATCTGTGGTCGCGATACTCCCGCCATCGGGAGCCTCCCACCTCCTTCGACGCGCAGATGCGCGCCTTTGCGATTTCGGGGAGTGGCCGCTTCCAGGCGACCGGCGGCGACTCACGCGCGGCCGGCTGCCACTCCCCCGCGACCGGTTGCCACTTCCCCGCGACCGGCTGCCGCTTCCCCGCGACCGGCTGCCACTCCCCCGCGACCGGCCGCCACTTCCCCGCGACCGGCCGCCACTTCCCTACGACCGGCCACCACTTCCCCGCGACCGGCTGCCGCTTCTCCGCGACCGGCTGCCACTTCCCCGCGACCGGCCGAGCTTTCCCGGTCACGATCGGCCTCCCCCGGGGCGCGAGGAGGCACCCACCCGGGCCTACAAGGCATTTTCGTTAGTTTTTGGGTGAAATGGTTGTAGACAATTCTCTATTAGGGGGAAATTCGTGTGATACAAACTTAACGTATGTTTAGGTGATCGGCATGGGCTGTCGAGGGTCGGTCGTTCAACGCATTCCTGAACGGCAGGTCCGCGTGAGGCCTTCTTCGAAGCAGCCCTCGCAGGGTCAAGGGATGAGGCAATCTAGCCAGGTCGTATTCATTCCAATCTTGAGGGAAGAATAGGCCCCGTGTCTTTCGGCGATCACTTCGGTGGATAGCGGACAAATTTTTCGGAATCGGGCACCTTATGCCGAAGCCCACGCGCGGCCATCCATGCTTCAGTCCGGTTGAACAATTGATACCTATGCCGATCCTCGGGAGGGGGACGGCGATGGGTTACTCGCTGTCCTGAGTTTATGGTGACAATGAATCGCTTGGGCGACATACTGCGCCGACTTGGATGTGGCGCGAGCGCGGCTCAGTGATTGTCGCCGAGCGGGAAGCTCGAGGTTCTGAGAGGGGAGGAAACCATGGGTGAATCAAGGGTCGCGCTTGTCACAGGCTGCTCTTCCGGCATAGGGCAGGACCTCGCCGGGCGCCTGGTCCAGAGGGGCTATGAGGTGGTCGCCACCGCGCGCCGGGTGGAGGATCTTTCGGGGCTCCAGGCGGGCACGAAGTTGTCTCTCGACGTGACTGACGATGCTTCGGTCGGCGCGGCCGTCGAGGCGGCCCTCGCGGCACATGGGCGCATCGATGTCCTCGTCAACAACGCGGGTTTTTCCCTGCCGGGGGCGATCGAGGATCGGCCGGAGGCGATTCGCGCGATGTTCGAGACGAATCTCTTCGGGGCCCTTCGCCTCATTCGCGCCGTGTCGCCGACGATGAGGAGGCAGGGGCAGGGCAGGATCGTCAATATTGGTTCGATCAGCGGGCGATGGTCCTTGGCGCTGTGGGGGGGCTATTCGGCGACGAAGGCGGCCTTGGCATCCATCACCTACGCCGCGAGGGGGGAGCTTGGGCCCTTCGGGATCAAGGTCGTCCTCGTCGAGCCCGGCCCAATAAGAACCGGCTTTCACCCGAAGACGGAGCTGGCCTTCGAGGGTCTCGCGGAGAATATGTCCTCACCCTACGCGGATCTGTACCGAAGGGGCCGGGCCCTGAACGCCGCGCTGCACGGCAAGGATCCGGGGCCCGAGGCCGTGTCCCGAGTCGTGCTCAGGGCCATCGAGGCGAGGCGACCCGCTCTTCACTACTTCGCGGGCCTCTCCCCCGGGATCAGGCTCGTGTTGGCCGCCCCGGTCGGCCTCCGCGAGGCCTTCTTCGAAGCGGCCCTCGCCAGGGTCAAGGGATGAGGCAATCTAGCCAGGTCGTATTCATTCCAATCTTGTAGGTGTCACCCCATGCGGGTGGAGCACTCTACACAAGTCGCGGTTCACGATGTAGAATTCGGTATGGAGTCGATCGAACTCTCCGTGGGCGTCGTCATGTTCCTCTTCGCCTGCTCCCAGCTCTTTACCAAGAATAGAACCTCTGTCCACTACTCCATGGCCCTCGACTGCTTCTGCATCGCCTATGTGTTTTTCTATTTCTGGTGTGTCGACAGCTCAACCGTCCTCCCGGCCGCCCTGTGGTCCAGCGATATTTCCGTCATCTTCCTGATCGCCTCGACCTTCTATGTGGCCTCCACCGCCATTCTCCGCGGCGACGACAGGCCTCTGCGAGCCTCATTCCCCCTCCTCGTCCCGCCCGCCCTTTTTGTCATCGGCTTCGGAATCTACAACGCGATCGCCCGCCCCCTGGATTCGCGGGGGACCGGCGATTGGCCCGGACATTTCTCCAATCCCGTTCTGAGTCGACTCTCGTTGGCAGCTATTCTTTTCTTCGTAATCTCGATTGTCCTGTGCCTCGTCGTGGCATATCGGGTTCGCAAATCCGGCAAAATTCACGACCGAAATCTCTTCAGCACTCAGGTTATCTTCTTGGTGCTCTACCTCTGCGGCGCCCTCCTCGGGCTCTGCGCCACCATACTCAAGGATGGGAATTTCCTCAGGCTGGCCATCATCGCCCTCGGCCTGACGGCCGCCGCCTTCACCCTCACCTGCTCGAAGATCCTCTACTTCTCCCCCACCCGCCCCGATCGAGGTCACGCCTCGGTCAAAAGGCTCGAATGGGACAAGGACTCTGAATCGCTCTCGACGCGCCTCGACCGCCTCATGAAGAAATCCGCTCCCTACAGGGATTCGAATCTTACCCTGGGCAAGCTCGCGCGCATGCTCGGCGAAGACCCCAAGCGACTCAGCTACCATTTCAAGACTAGCCTCTCCACGAATTTCCGCGGCTATCTCAACGAGCTCCGGCTCGGGGCGGTGTGTCGCGATCTCGTGGACAAACCCGAGGAGACCATCCTCGCGATCGCCTTCGAGAACGGCTTCAATTCCAAGAGCAGCTTCAACACCCTCTTCAGCGAAACCTACCACCTCACGCCCCGGGAGTACCGCTCACGGCACGCGACGGCCCATCCTGAATCGGAGCCGGATCAGAATAGCCGGTATCCGATGCGCAGGCTGGGAGAGATTCCGAAGGCGTAGTGGTCGAGGAGAAAGAGGCAGGAGCCCTCCGCGCCGATCTCGGCGTACATCTTCGAGGCGATGAGCCATTGGAGTTCGAAGCCCGTGCGCGCGAAGGGGTCGTAGCTCGTCGTCGTGGGGCCGGCATAGCCTTGGTAGTCGAAGACATGGTGACTCCACGACAGGCCCCCACCCAGGCGGATGATGCCCTGGAGTCGACGCGATAATCTGTACGCATTCACAAGATCGGCGCCAGCGAGGACGAAGTCGCTCGTGAGCTTCGCCCCTCCGAAGGTGCCGCTCATCCGGCGCTCGTCCATGCCGAGGCCCAGGCCGAAGGAGACCCGGCGCAGTTTGATGAAAAGGAATTCGATCCGGGCGTTGAAACTCTGGGGATGGAAGTTCGCGCTCCAGGTTTCGACGAACCAGGGATCGGCCAGGGCGACGAAGGGCGAGTAGCCCGCCGAGGCGAGGAGGTCCATCGGGCTTTGAAGTCCCACGCGAAGGGCGCCTTCGATTGTGGTCGAGAGTCCGCCGGGATTTTCGGCGCACAGCGCGTACCGACCCGGCTGGTAGGCTTCGGCGGGAAAGGTCACGACGACCTCGCTCTCGCCCTTGCGTGCCTCGACGTTGCCCGGGTAAGTCGTGCCTTTTTCTGAGATGAGGATGATTTTCCCCATGTCGAGGAGCCTCGAGCCGACGATGGTCACGCGCCAGTCCAGAGTGTCCAGAAAGATAGTCTTCGGAGAAACGGAGCTGATGAGGGGCTGTTCGGCCTTGAGGATCGTCAGGCTGTGCCAGGGGGTCTCGGCCTCGGCCTTGTCCAGAAGATTGAAGGTCACAATTTTGAATGAGTAGAGGCCGGGGGCGAGATGCACCTCGGCCCGTGATTCCTTCACGCGCCTATCGAGAATCATGGAACCGGAGGCGTCCCTTAGAATGACCTCGTACTCGAAGGCGCCGGGGTCGGCTTCCCAATGCAGGACCTGGGTGAACAGGGGCTTCCCGTTCGCGTCGAGGCGGAAATAGAAGTCGGGGACAGGTGGCGCCGCAGGCGTGCCGGTCGCGGCTTGAGCGGCCGGCGCCTGCGCCGGCGCCACCTGCGCGGTCGGCGCCGGCGCCACCTGAGCGGCCAGGGGCCCCTCGGATTGCGCGGCCAGTGCCCCCACGGCGAGGGCGAGGAGGCTGGCGGCCAGGGCGAGGTGGCCGGCGGCCAGAAGGCCAGCAGCCATAAGCCGCCTAAAACCCATAGACCTCTGCCCCCTCGTCAATCGTGACCTCCTTCACCGCGGGCAGGTCGATCGTGAAGGAGGAGAGGGCTTCGCGGCCCCGCTGTTCGGTCTCCCCTTTTTCATCGAGGGAGGTGGCCTCGACCGTCCAGGAAAAGCGGCCC
>JAJXVS010000202.1 GCA_021782015.1 bacterium
GAAGCCGCCGAGGATGGCAACCAGCGGAATGAGGAGGGCGTTCTTCTTTTTCGCGGCCATGGGTCAGGCCACCTTTCGTTTGGAGCCCGACATGAGGAGCCCAAGTTCGTTTTCGTCGGCGCCGGCGGCGTCGATGAGGCCCACGATCTCGCCGTTGTAGATGACGGCGATCCGGTCGCTCACGTCCATGATCTCGTCGAGCTCGAGGGAGACGAGGAGGATGGCCTTGCCGTTGTCGCGCTCGGCGACGATGCGTTTGTGGATGTACTCGATCGCTCCCACATCGAGGCCGCGGGTCGGCTGGGCCACGACCATGACGCGGGGCGAGCGGTCGATCTCCCGCGCGACGATGGCCTTCTGCTGGTTGCCGCCTGACATGGAGCGGGCGGGAGTCTCCCCTCCCTGGCCGCAGCGGACGTCGAACTCCTCGATGAGGCGCCCGGCGTTGGCGCCGATCACAGCCCGGTCGAGGACGCCGAAATGCGAATAGGGGCTCCGGTTGTAGGAATGGATGGCGAGGTTCTCGGCGAGGCTGAAATCGAGGATGAGGCCGTGGCGATGGCGATCCTCGGGTATGTGGCCGAGCCCCGCGTCGAGGCGATGCTTGATCGAAGTCGATGCGATGTCGCGACCGCCCAGAAGGATGTGACCCGACTCGACGGGGGCGAGGCCGGTGAGGGCCTTGATGAGCTCGGTCTGGCCATTGCCGTCGATTCCGCAGAGGCCGAGGATCTCTCCGGCACGCACCTGGAGCGAGAGGTTCTTCACGCCGAGGAGGCCCTTGGGGTTGCGGACATTGAGGCCCTGGACCTCGAGCAGGACCTCGCCGGGATGGGCGGCGCCCTTTTCGACATGGAAACTCACCTCGCGCCCCACCATCATCTCGGCCATCCTTTCCTCGGAGGTCTCGGCGACGGGGACGGTGCCGATGAGGCGGCCGCGCCTGAGCACGGTACAGGTATCGGCCACTTCCTTGATCTCTTTCAGCTTGTGCGTGATGAGGAGAACGGTCTTTCCCTCTTTGACGAGGCGCTTCATGATCCCCATGAGTTCGTGGATTTCCTGGGGCGTGAGGACGGCCGTCGGCTCGTCGAAGATGAGGATTTCGGCGTCGCGGTAGAGCATCTTGAGTATCTCGACGCGCTGCTGCATGCCCACCGAGATGTCTTCGATTTTGGAATCGGGGTCCACGTTGAGGCCGTAGAGTTTCGAGAGTTCGGCGACGCGGCGCGACGCCGTCTTGCGGTCGACGACAAGGCCCCGCCTGGGCTCAAGGCCGAGGATGATGTTCTCGGTCACGGTGAAGTTGTGCACGAGCTTGAAGTGCTGATGGACCATGCCGATGCCGAGTGCATTCGCGACATTGGGATCGCCGATCTTCGCCTCTTTGCCCCTCACCTTGATGAGGCCGGCGTCGGGCCGGTAGAGCCCGAAAAGGATGCTCATCAGGGTCGATTTGCCCGCGCCGTTTTCGCCGAGGAGGGCATGGATGGAGCGTTCCTCGACCTGGAGGGTGACGTCATCGTTGGCGCGGATGCCGGGAAAATCCTTGGTGATTCCAAGCATTTCAATGACAAAAGCCACGGAGGCCTCCTGTCCTGGTTGGGCGTATTCGCCCGTTGGTGGCGGAGTATAGCACAGGATGGGGGAATGGCGTCAAAAGCAAAGATGCGGTCGAGGGGCCGGGGCGGGGGTCGATGGGGACATTTCGCACCTTGTCCCCAGGCCGGCACGGGCATATCCTGTGTCCTTGCCGCAGGCAGCGCCGCGGGCAGCGCCCCAAGGAGCCGGCCTGCGGGATGCGCCCGCCCCCGATGGGAAGGAGAAAAACGGTGAGCTCGGAAAACCCGGAACGCCTGCGCAGGGGCGCCCATTACGCCTTCGGTTCCCTTCTCGTCTTCATGCTCCTTCATCAGTCGGACCGTCTCCTCATCGGCCCCCTCACGCAGAACATCATCGATACCTTCAAGATCAGCTACACGCAAATGGGCATGGTGGATACGGTGGCCCTGGTCGTCGGCGCCCTCTGCTATCCGATCTGGGGTTGGCTCCTCGACCGTTTCGCCCGACCCAGGTTTCTCGCGCTGGCCTCGCTGATCTGGGGAGCGACCACCTGGCTCAATGCCATCGCGGCGACCTATCCCATTTTCCTCCTCACCAGGGCGAGCACGGGCATCGCGGCATCGAGCTATCCCGGAATCTACAGCCTCCTTTCGGATTATTACCCCCCGAAAAAACGCGGGAAGGTCTATGGCGCGATCCAGGTCGCCCAACCCCTGGGCTATATCGTCGCCCTCGTGATTGCCGGTTTTATCGGCGGGGCCTATGGTTGGCGCTCGGCCTTCTTCCTCACCGGCAGCCTCGGCATCGTCATGTCTACCTTCATCTTTTTCGGAGTCAAGGATGTGCCGCGCGGCGCCTCGGAGCCGGAGCTGCGCGATGTCAAAGACCTCGAGCGCTTCAAGTTCGAATGGAAGACGGTCGGCGGCATCTTCAAGCGCAAGAGCCTCGTCCTCCTCCTCATCCAGGGTTTCTTCGGCGTCTTCCCCTGGCAGGTGATCACCTATTTCTTCTTCACCTACCTCGCGAAGGAGCGCGGCTACTCGGACGCGGAGGTGAATCTCACGATGGGAATCGTCATCATCATCCTCGCCGCCGGCTACCCGATCGGCGGCATCCTGGGCGATTGGCTCTTCAAGAAGACGCCCAAGGGTCGCGTCATCGTCGGGGCCGGAGGCGTCGGCATGGGCGCCATTCTCCTGTGGATCACCCTGCACATCCCGACCGCCAACCACCTCGGCTTCGCGATCATGCTCGGCGCCGCCGCCATCTTCATCCCCCTGGCCTCGCCCAATGTTCTGTCTTCCTTTTATGACGTCACCGAACCCGAGATACGGGCGACGACGAACGCCATCCAGAATTTCATCGAGAACGCGGGCTCGGCCCTCGCTCCCCTCATCGCGGGCATCATCGCGGACAGGAGCTCCCTCGGCACCTCGATTCTCGCGATCTGCACGGTGGCCTGGGCGATCTGCTTCATCTTCTTCATATTTGTGGCAAAGTTCATCCCGAAGGACATAGCCGCCCTCAAGGCCAAGCTCGGCGAGCGGGCGAGGACAGTCGAAGGGATCGCCTGAGGGAGGCGACGAAGGCAGGCGGCCGCGCCATGGCGGGTGGGCGGGCAGCTAGGGCAGGCGGGAGAGTCCCCATGTCGCGTAGATCCGGGCCATGGTCCCGTCGGAGCGAAGCTCCTCGAAGGCACGCGACCATGCGGCCACGATCTTCGCATCTGTTCCTTTCGAAAAGGCCAGGTACGAAATCGCGTCCTCCGACAGGGGTAAAATCTCCGCGAATTGGCCCGCGTCCAACCCGAGATTCTTAACCTGCTGCTCCCAGAACATGCTGGAGGCGATCATCGCATCGATGCGACGGGCCGCGAGTTTCTTGTAATTGGTCTCGATATTCGTTGCGCTTTCCAGATTCTCGAAGCCAAGCTGGCGGGCCATGGCCTCCTTTGCGTCCTGGTTCACCGTGCCGACGCGGAGGAGCCTGGCCTCGGCGAGGCCATGGACTCTGGCCGCCGTATCGGCCCGGCCCAACAGGACCACGTGGGCCCTCGATATGGGGCCGACCCAGTCGAAGAGATTCTCCCTCTCCTTTGTGCGAAGCATTGTGAATATCAGTACTCCGGGAGTCTCCTTGGCCATTTCGTAGGCCCTGGCCCAGGGGAAGAACTCGATCTTCGCGCCCTCACCAACGCGCCGCTCCAGCTCGGTCACGATGTCGATGGCCCATCCGCGCGCCGCGCCGGTGGCGTCGTGGTAGGCGGCCGGCGGCAGCTCCTCCGTGATGATCTTGAGATCCTGGGCTCCCAGAGGAAAGACGAGGGAGAGCAAAAGCATCGCCGAAACGGCCAGGGGACTTGCACGAAACCGCATGGGGGCATGATGCCCCCTCGCGGCCATTCCCGCAAGCCGGCAGCGGCACCGCCAAAAAAAAGGTCCCGGCGGAACCGGGACCTTTGTGCGGCGCGGCCCCCCGACCCATCGGTCGGGAGCCGGCTTTCGCCTGCGAAAGTTTTACTTGGGAAGATCGGCCGCGGTGTTCACCTTGAGCTGGCCGGAAACGATCTTGGCTGTGTACTCGGCGATGACCTTCTCGATGGCGGGCGAGAGGTTGGGATTCTTGGCCGGAAGGCCGACGCCCTTGGATTTGAGGTCGAAGGTGAGGACCTGGCCACCGGGGAACTTGCCGGCTTCGGTCATCTCGGCGACGGTGCGGGCGGCGACGTCGACGCGCTTCATCATCGAGGTGAGGACGGCGGACTTGGTCTTGTCGTCATTGTAGTAGCCGTCGGCGTACTGGTCCTTGTCGACGCCGATGGCCCAGCGGATGTCGCCCTTGGCGGAGCGCTGCTTGGCTTCCATGATGACGCCATTGCCCGAGCCGCCTGCGACCTGGTAGATGATGTCCGCGCCGGCATTGTACTGCTTGGCGGCCATGGCCTGGCCGATGCCCGCGTCGGAGAAGGAACCGGTATAGTCGACGAGAATGGTGGCATTGGGAAGAACGGCCTTCACGCCCTGCATGTAGCCGGCCTGGAAGTCCTGGATGAGGGGGAACTGCATGCCGCCGACGAAGCCGACGACATTCTTTCCATCGGCCTTGGCCTTGAGTCCGGCGGCGACGCCGGCGAGGAAGGAACCCTCGTTGGCGGCGAAGACGGCGTTGGCGACATTCGGCACGTTCTTGCCGTTCTTGTCCTGGACGACCGAGTCGATGATCATGAACTTCTGGTTCGGGTACTGCTGGGCGACGGTCAGCATGGCCTCATTGAAAAGGAAGCCGGGGGCGACGATGAGATCCATCTTCTGGTCGGCGAAGGTGGAAAGGTTGGGAATATAGTCGGCGTCGGCTGTCGACTGGAGATACTTCACGTCCTGGCCGATCTTGAGCCCGCGCTCCTGGGCATAGGCCTTGACGCCCTCCCAGGTGCCCTGATTGAAGGACTTGTCGTCGATGCCGCCGACATCGGTGACGAGGCCGACCGTGATGGGTTTGGCGAAGACGACGGTCGCCGTGAGGGCGAGAAGGGCGAAAACGATGTTCTTCTTCATCTCTCTCTCCTTTAAGTAGCGCAATTTGAAACGCGCATTACGAGGAATAATAACGCCAAAGACGCGAGCGTGCAATCGCCAAGATGAGCGCGCACGCGGGTGCCGTGGCTTCGAACCTGCCTCAATAGCCGGCGCCGGCCGCCGAATCGCCAACGATTGAAACGCTCGACCCTGCTCCGATCCTTGTGGCTCCGGCCTCAAGCATCGCGATGGCCACCTTCCGGGTCTTGATGCCGCCAGAGGCCTTGACCCCCATGTCGGGGCCGACGATACGGCGCATCAGGGCGATGTCCTCGACGGTGGCCCCGCCGGAGGCGAAACCAGTGCTCGTCTTGACGAAATCGGCTCCGGCCTTTCGGGACAGTTCGCAGGCGCGAATCTTGTCAGCCTCGTCGAGGAGGCAGGTTTCGATGATCACCTTGAGGAGAACGCCGGGCCCGTCGGGAGCTCCGCTCCCGCAGGCTTCGCGGACGGCCCGAATGTCGGCTTCCACCTCGGCGAGTCGACCGCCCCGGAGCCAGCCGATATTGATAACCATGTCGATTTCGTTGGCGCCAGCCTTGACGGCGTCACGGGTCTCGAAGGCCTTGGCCGCGCTTGTCATGTTGCCATGAGGAAATCCGACGACAGAGCAGATCCGGACTGAGGTTCCTCGAAGCTTGTTGGCGACGTAGGCGACCCGGCTCGAGGCAACGCAGACCGAGTAAAATCCATATTGGAGGGCCTCGGCGCAGAGGCGATCGAAATCGGCGTCGACGGCTTCAGGCTTCAACAGGGTATGGTCGATGCAGTTCGCGAGGGCCTTCGCGTCAAGGCTGGTGCTGGCCATGGGATCCTCCTGATTTCAGTGGGTGGAAATGAGGTTGATATACTGCCGCCGGGTCGACACGAGGTCGCGGAGCTCGGCGGCCATCGAAACGTCGACGTGGTCGGCTATGGGGAAGATGAGGGCTTCAGTCTCGTCGGTGTAGCGGCGGACGAAGGCTATGTCGGTGACGTAGCCGAGGCTGATCATGTTGGAAATGCGGTCGGCGCACTTCAAGACCTTGGCGCGGGTCGAGCCGAATTCGAGGATGCGGCTGAGGAAGTCCTGTTTGGATTCGACGGGACGCCTGGTCACTTCGAGGACGAGCTTGTAGATTTCCGCCGATTCTTCGTCGATGGAAAGGATGCTGTCGGGATCCAGGTCGGGCACATCCTCGACGAGGTCGTGGATGGTCGAGGCCTTGAGGAGGATCGAATCGATGTAGCCGTAGTCCATGAGGATGGCCATCGTGTCGATCTGGTGACGGAACATGTTGCCGCCCGATCGCCTGCGCTTGCCGATGAGGGCGGTGGCGAGCTGGATGTAGGGCGCGAGGTGCATCTCTTTGAGGCGGATCATCGTGCGCTCGTCCATCGGTACTTCGCCCTGATCCGCTCCGGGGGGGGTGCGGATCGAGGCGGAGCGCAAGGACTCGGGGCGCGGGTCGCCTCCGCTCTTGGGGGCGACGGGGCCGACGGGATGCCCGAAGGGGCGTCCCGTGCCGGACCCGCCGTCGCTCATGCGAGTTCCTCCGCATACTGACGAAGTCGCGCAACGCGCCTTTCGGCCTCGGCGAGTTTCTCGCGTTCCTTGGCGACGATGTCGGCGGGGGCGGATTTCACGAAGGCTTCGTTCGACAGTTTGACCCTGGTCTTCTCGACATACTGAGCCTCCTTGTCGGCGTCCTTGCCGAGTTTCGCGATGAGTTTCGGCAGGTCGACCACTTCGCGAACGAAGGCCCAGGCCTGGAAGCCGGGGCCGGCCATGCCGACGGCCCCCGATCCGCGGGATTCAGCGCCGGCCCCGCCGACGGGAGCATTCGCGAGGAATTCCGGGGCCGGCCCGTTGACGAAGAGGCCTGCAAGGGCCGCGTTGGCACGGAGGAAGGTAGAGCCGCTGAAGCCCTCGTCGGTCTTCACCGCGAGGCGAAGTGGGGTTTCGGGAGGGATCTGGAACTCGGATCGCAGGGTTCGGGCGAGGCGGACGAGTTCCTGCAAGGCGCCGAAACCCTCGCGAACGACCGCCTCGCTCGCCTGCGAGGTCGCGCCGTTTTCGCGCTCCCCATCATGCTTCGCTTTGGACCCCAGGGGCGG
>JAJXVS010000203.1 GCA_021782015.1 bacterium
GCTTTCGTTGAATTATGGCATTGTGGAAAAAATTCCCGGACTCTTGCACCAGATGAGGAAAAAAAAGGACCGGCAAGCTTTCATTTCAACGCACAGCGAGGGGCTGCTTTCCGATGCGGGAATCCGTCTGGATGAGATCTTGATGCTGGTCCCGGACAAGGAGGGTACTTCGGTCTTGCCCTGCTCGGAACTCAAGGATGCCCAAGAGCTTCTGAAGGTCGGCTTCTCCCCTTCGGAGATAGCTTTCCCGAGCATCAAACCGGAAGGCATCGACCACCTCCAGCTCGAATTCTGATCGGAGCCATCTCGTGTTTTCGATACACTTGATATATGAGGATCTGGTCAGCCTCGCAGTGATGGAGAAGCTGGTCGCGCTTCATCCGGAGACCCTTTCGATCCAGACCAGAAGGAATGCCCATGGATTCGGTTCCATTCGCCGCAATATTCCCAACTATAATCGTGCTGCGGAACATGTGCCCTTCTTTGTGCTCACCGACCTCGACACAGCAGCCTGTCCACGAGAGTTGATTTCCGATTGGCTGCCTCAAGGACAAGCTCCGAATCTGCTGTTTCGGATCGCGGTTCGCGAGGTGGAGTCATGGATCCTGTCCGACCGCAAGGGTTTTGCCGAATTCCTGGGTATAAGCCTTGCAAACTTTAAGGTGCCACCTGACACCCTGCCCGACCCTAAGATCGAGCTTTTCCAGCTGACACAGAAATCGCGATCGAGAGACTTGAAGGAAGACATACTTCCAGAAAAGTCAGCTTGCATCGGCCCCGGTTACAACTTCGTGATTCCAGAGTTCGTCAGACAAGCCTGGTCCCCCGAACGTGCTCGAATCCAAAGCCCCAGCCTCGATAGAGCCCTGACCGCCCTCGCCTCCTTCCCCAAGCGCCCGCATTGACCAAAAGGGGGGGTAGCGGAAGCGACCGGAGCGGGCGGCGCGCCGGCCGCGAGGACGCTGGAGCGAGGGGGGGCCGCGTCGTCGAAGCCGAGAGCATCGCGATACGGACGATCCGCGCGGGTTACTTGGATGAAGCGCTGGCCAGGCTTTGATCCTGGTTGGGCAAATCATGCCACTGTTTTCGAGAAAGCGGGCTGGACGGCGGGTGTCGCGAAAAATCGCGCGCCCCTTGAGTACTCGAAAGGGGCCTGTGATTTTTCGCGACAGGCCCCGCCCAAGCAGGTTCCTCAAAAGCCTTCGAGTTTTGATCTGCGCGGATCGTTGCCCTGGTCATCGCTGCCCCCCCTTTTGACCTCCTATCGAGAAATCAGCTAGTATCGACAATCCTTTCCTTTAGGGAGCCCCTCATGGCCGACAAGATCACCCCCCGCGCCGTCGATTACTCGCAGTGGTATATCGACATCGTCCTCAACGCCAAGCTCGCGGACTACAGCCCGGTCAAGGGTTCGATGGTGATCCGGCCGCGGGGCTACGCGATCTGGGAGCGGATCCAGGCCGAGATGGATCGCCGCTTTAAGGAGACGGGGCACGAAAACGCCTATTTCCCCCTTCTCATTCCGATGAGTTTTCTCCAGAAGGAGGCCGAGCACGTGGAGGGCTTCAAGCCCGAGCTCGCGGTCGTCACCCACGCCGGCGGCGAGGAACTCGACGAGCCCTACTGCATCAGGCCCACCTCCGAGACGATCATCTGGGCGATGTACAAGAACTGGATTCAGAGCTGGCGCGATCTGCCCCTCCTTTATAACCAGTGGGCCAATGTGATGCGCTGGGAAAAGCGTACGCGGCTCTTTCTCCGCACTTCGGAGTTCCTCTGGCAGGAGGGCCACACGGCCCACGAGACCAAGGAGGAGGCCGAGGAGGAGGCTCTCAGGATGATCGAGGTCTATCGCTCGGTCGTCGAGGAGACCCTCTGCGTGCCCGTCCTCATGGGTCGGAAGAGCGAGGCGGAGAAGTTCGCCGGCGCCGTCCACACCCTTTCCATCGAGGCGATGATGCAGGACAAGAAGGCCCTGCAGGCGGGCACCTCCCACTTCCTCGGGCAGAATTTCGCCAAGGCCTTCGAGGTGCAGTTCCAGAACCGCGAGGGCAAGCTCGACTGGGTCTGGGCGACGAGCTGGGGCACCTCGACGCGGCTCGTGGGCGCCGTCATCATGACCCACTCCGACGACAAGGGCCTCGTGCTGCCTCCCTCCCTCGCGGCCGACCAACTCGTCATAGTACCTATATTGCGCAATGATACGAAGGCCATGGTCTTGGAGTACTGCGAGAAGCTCCTCGGTGAGCTCAAGGCCGCGGGGATCCGCGCCAGGCTCGACTCCGACGATTCGCAGAGCACCGGCTGGAAGTTCGCCGAGTGGGAGATGCGCGGGGTGCCGATCCGCCTCGAGGTGGGGCCCAAGGACATCGCCGCCGGTCACGTGATGATGGCCAGGCGCGACACGGGCGAAAAGCTCGCGGTGCAGGCGGCCGCCGTGGTCGCGACGGCCAAGGAGACTCTGGCCGCGATCCAGAAGAATCTTTTCGAGCGCGCGAAGAAGTTCCGCGACGACAACACTCATACGATCACGGACTACGAGGGCATGAAGGCCTTCTTCGGCCTCGCCGCCGAGGACTCGGCCGGGACTGCGGCAGCCAAGGGCGGCTTCGCCGAGGCCCTCTGGTGCGGCGATCCGGTCTGCGAGAAGAAGCTCAAAACCGAGACCAAGGCCACGATCCGCTGCATGCCCCTCGATCGCCAAACTGGCATCGATGGAAAGTGCGCCCTCTGCGGCGCGCCGGCAAAGCACCGCGCAATCTTCGCTAGGGCATATTGATGGAAGGCCGGGCCCGATGCCGGGTGCTGGGGATCGCGATCTTCGCCAGGGCTTGCTGATGATTTTTCGGCCGGCGGCGGCAGGGATGCCGCGCTGATGGTGTCGCATGGACGCATCGCAGCGCGAGCGAGGCACGGCGCGCCGGCGACGAGAGCTGTGGCCCTCGCGGCCATCCTTTCCTCGGCCGGCGCCCTATTCGTAGCGGGGGCGCCGCTTGTGCTCGCAGCAGGTTGCGCGAAACAGGCGCCGGCGAGTACCGGGGCCGGAACCGCGGTAGGGGCGTCGGGAGCCGCGATTGGGGCTGGGGGCCCTGCGGCCGCAAGGGTTGGGACGGCCTCTTCCGACGCTGTAACTTGGCAGTCAACCGATGGCGCCTTTCGGCTTTTCGTGGCTGGGCCTGAGGGACTCGTGCCCCTGGCTTCGGGAAGGGAGCCAGAGGCCATGCTCGAGGGTTCGGGCGCTGCGGTGCGGGTGGCGGCCGTCTCGGGCGCATGGGCGGCCAAAGCGGCTGCGGGCCCTGGGCCACAAGGGGGAAAGGCGCTCTGCGCGATCGCCCTCGAGGGCTGGGGTGCCGCCTTCATCGAAACCGGGACGGAGGGGCACAGCCTCCATATCGCGCAACGACGCATCGATGCGATGGCGGGCCTCGATGTCGGGGGCCTCTGGGCGGCGGGGACTGACGGGGCATGGATTCTTTCGACCTTCCGCAATCCCTTTGCCGATTCGGACGAGTCTGCCGGCATGCAGGAAGGGGGCGTGCAACTTGTCTCGGCGGAAGGCGCCTCCGCTATCGATGTGCCTCCACCGACCGGCCTCGGCCCTGCATACGAGCTTTTCGCCTTTCTGCCCGATCCTCGCCAAGCGGGGGCCTGGCTTGCGCAGTTTCGAGATTCTATTGGGTCGAAGGTCAGGAGTGTCTGGGCCTCATATCCGGCGCTCGGGCGGGGAGCGGCGGCGGGGGCCACGGCTGGCGGGATGGAAGCGACGCAGGGGGCCTCAGCCTTCAAGGTTATTTCGCGCTCGGCCTTCGAGTCAGCCTTGTCGCCCCGGCCCCTCGCGCTCGCGCCGGCTTCCCTCGTGGCCGCCATCGAGGGCCTCGGTCCGGCGAAGGGCGAATCGGCGCTCCTCCGCCTCGATGAAGCCTCGGGCGAAAGCATGTGGTTTCGATGGGGCTCCGACAGCGCCTCGCCTCGCGAGCTCCACGCCTGGGCCGACGCCGAGGGTGACATTCTCGTGCTCTCACCGGAAGGTGCGGCCTCACTCTTCTTGGCGGGCCTTCCCTCTTCGCAACATCAGGCCAATCCGCGAAGCTTCGTGCTCCCGGGGCTTCCCCGAGGCGCGAACTGTTCGGGATGTGCCCTCCTGGATGCCGGAGTGGGGGGTGTGACAGGTGGGAGGACAGGCCTGTGGCTTGTCGCGAGCTGGGAAAGTTCCGAAGCCTCGGGCATCCTTGTCGGCCCTGCGCTACACTGAAAGTGTGTTCACCCGGATGAAAAATGGGGGCCTCACCCTCGCTCTCGCGATGCTCGCCATCATCCCCTGTTTCGGCATCGGATTCGGCTCCATCGACCCGCGAATCGGCGTGATTTATGTGCCCACGACAATTCCCAATGGAGCCGATGGCTATCCGGCCGGAGGGCCGCCCCTCCTCACCTATGTGCTCGGGGTAGGGACGACCCTGGATCTCGGCCTCGGCTTTGCCTGGGAGCCCGCCCTCGATTTCTTTTCCGGCACCGATCTCTGGGACGCATACAACAACACCGTGCTGCCCACCGAACTCTCATGGCGAACCAGCTATACGATGAATTTTCTGCTGCAGTTGCCCTTTTCCTACACCTTCCGCTTCGCGCGGGTCTGGTCACTCGGGCTCGCCCTCGGGCCTGCCTTCGATTTTCGGTGGGGCCTTCTCAACGTCGGCCCGAGCGATGTCGCGAGCGCATCGCCGGACATGCCGAAGATCAACGGGTGGTTCTGGTCACAGGGCCGCTGGTTTCAGCCAGAGACTGCTCTGCGCGTTGGGTATCGACTGACCGATCGGGTCGAATTTTCCTTTTCGGGCCTCGCCTACTGGCCGGTTTACAACTTCTGGCTTTCGCCCAAACCACCTTCCATGATGGATGGGGGCATTTTCGGGGGCGAGCTCCTCATCAAGGTCAGGTCTTAGGGAAGAGGATTCGAAGGAAGCCCGGTTTATCCATGTAGTTGCTTTCTTTGACCAACCTGCCGTCGCGATAATAGCGCAGGTAGGGAACCTCTTCATTGTGGAAGACGCTCTCTTTGAAGCTGCGAAAATCTTCGAAAAAGGGCTCGCGATCGTATTCGACATAGCGACAGGAGACGCCTTTGTCGCCGAGTTCCTCCAGCCAGGGCCTCATGCGGGTCCATTGCGGACACCAACTTTGCGTGAGCGCGAGGACGACGGTGGGCGCCTCGTTTATAATTTCCGCGGAGAATTCGCCATGTTCGATGGCTGCTCGGCACTCGGCCTCGGTCAATTTCGTCAGCATGCTCAAAAGGTATGAAACGTGCGGAATTATATCAAGCCTTCGCGCGACGAATCGTCAGGCGCTCGCCGCGGCAATGAGGGTCTTGCAGGTTTCGGAAAAGTGCAGGGCATTCCAGGGCTTGAAAAAGAAGGCGTCGAGGGCTCCCGCCTGTTTGATGCGCTCGATCTGATGCTCGTCGGCCTGGCCGGTCATCATGATGGTCCTGATCTGAGGATACCTGCGCCTGAGTTCGAGGAGGAATTCGTCGCCCTTCATGCCCGGCATGAGCCAATCGGACACGACCAGCACGACGCGAATTCCACTGGCGACCAACTCTTCGACAATTTCGAGGCCTTCCTCGCCATCACCGGCCGTTTCGTAAAGATAGCCGGGGCCGAGGCCATCGCGAAGTTCGCGACGAAGCGCCATGAGGATCAGGGGTTCATCATCGACTATGAGAATGGCCCGATCACGGACCAGGGTCGCTTCGGAAGACACTCGAAATACTCCTTCGCTCTGTAATGATAGTACGGTATCGAGAGGGCAAGGGCAAGGGAGATTGGGGTAGACTGACACCGTCATTGAAGGAGAAAGCCACGCAGCACCTTGAATGCCCCCGCGTGAAACCGGCACGGAAAGGGCGCCGCGCCCTTGTTCTGTTCGCTGTCCTTTTCCCGATCCTCGCGATGTCCTGCGCAACCTTTGGGCCTACGGATGGGGCGGCGGGGGGGGCTGGGACTGGCGGCGGGGCGGGCACAGCCGTGGTAGGCGGGGCGGCCGAGGGGGACGGCGCGGGACGGCATATCGAGTTCTCCGGCTACGGCTGGGACATCATCGAAAGCCCCTCGCGGATCGGTCCGGGGCCGAATCGATTTTCGTCGGCGAACGTGCGGCTCGATGAAAGGGGGCGCCTTCTCCTCTCGACGAGAAAGGACCGATCAGGCTGGAGCTGTGCCGAGGTCTTTCTCGACAAGAGCCTGTCCTATGGTGCATACGAGGTTCAAATCCTGCCCATCGAAGGCGGCCTCGACGCGCGCACCGTCTTCGGCTTCTACACCTGGGACGGGGCGCCCGATTTCGCCCATCGCGAAATCGACATCGAAATTGCCCGTTGGGGCGAGGAATCGGCTCCCAATCTCAACTTCGCCGCGCAACCGAGCGAAGGCCACAAGGAAAGGGCTGCGGTCTCCGAAATCGATCTCGCCTCGCCCATTACCCTGCGCTTCGAATGGAGACCCCGATCTTTGCGCTTTGTGGCGCTGTCGGGCGATAGGCGTGTCGAGTGGAGTTTTCCCTCGCCCTCGCCTGCCGATACGATCCAATCCCTCCGTGCCTCGGAGGCACTCGATGCCACGGGGGGGCCTGTCGCAACGGGCGAGCCTGGAGCAACGAGCGAGCCTGGCGGGACGGGGGGGCCCACCGTGACGGGTGGGCAAGCCGCCGCGGCTGGGCGCGGCGCAAAATCTTCATCGCCGACCTTCGTCGTTCCACCGGAGGGAGACGAGCGTGTTTCGTTCAACCTGTGGCTTTTCCAGGGAAGGGCACCCGAAAGGCCGGCGAGAATCGTCATCTCCCGATTCCGCTATTTTCCGCTTTCGGATTGAGCCGGGCTTCGATGGGCCGCATCCTGGCATTCTTGCCACCTGCCTGTTGACAGTGATTCGTGAAAACGCATAGACTAAACCATATTTGTTACCTCATACAGTAACAATATGATGCGCGCGAACGAAGGAGCTTCCGTGATCCGACCATCCCGCCAGGACTTTCTCAAGACCGCGAAAAAGGGCTGCGTCATCCCCGTCGTCAAAGATATCGCCGCCGACCGGCTCACACCGATCGACGCGTGGTACGCCCTCGGTGCTGCCTATCTCCTCGAATCCGCGGGCGGGGGCTCCTTCGGCCGATGGTCGTTTCTCGGCGTCGAACCCGTAGCGA
>JAJXVS010000204.1 GCA_021782015.1 bacterium
AAGAAGATCGAAGTGACAGGGCATTCCATCAAGAACATCGGCACCTACAAGGTCGCCGTGCACCTCTACGAGAAGGAAGAGGCCATCCTCGTCGTCAAGGTCGAGGGACATGCCGTCAAGGCCGCGGAAAGCTCCCCCGGCGAAGAAGCCCCCAAGAAGCGCGAACGCCGCGAGCGCAAACGCAGCGAAGAGGACGATTCGCCCGAGGCTCAGCTCAAGGCCTTCCTCGCTGCCCAGGGACTCGAGCCGGAAGAGGACCACGAGGAGCCAGCGGCTCAGCAGTAGGAGCCTTCTGGACATCGAACCCGGCCTGATGTATCGTCCCCTGCATCGCCGGATTCGCCGCGGGACGATCGCCGGAGTCCGCCAGCTTGGCCCAAAAGCCAAGCCGACGGCCGCCGGCGATTTCGTCTTGCGGCCTCATGACCAAGGAAAACCCCGATGATTCCCCCCGAACTTCGCGATAAGGTGCCGCCGCACAATGGCGAGGCCGAGCAGGCCGTCCTTGGCGCGGTCCTCCTCGATCCCGAATCCCTCCCGGCAGTCCTCCGCTACATTTTGCCTTCAGATTTCTACGCCAACGCGAACAGGGAAATCTTTGCGGGCATCATCTCCCTCTACGAAAAGGGCCAAAAGGCCGACCTCATTACCCTGACCGACGAACTCAAGGCCCTCGGGACGATGGACAGGGTCGGCGGCCCGGCCTACGTGGCCAACCTCACCTCGATAGTGCCATCCTCGGCCAACGTCGAGTACTACGCGCGCATCGTCCAGGAGCAATCGGTCCGCAGGAGTCTCATCAGACTATCCTCGGAAATGAGCGTTCGGGCCCGCGACGAATCGGTCGAATCGAATGTCGTCCTCGATGAGGCCCAGGCTCGGATTTTCGAAATTTCGCAAAACAGACAATCGACCAACTATCGGAGCATGAAAGAGTTGGTGCCCGATGCGATCACAATGATCGAGCGCTTGTTCAAGAACAAGGATCAAACCACCGGCATTCCCTCCGGCTTCAACGACCTCGATCAGATGACCTCCGGTTTCCAGAATTCGGAGTTTATCGTCATAGGGGCTCGACCCTCGGTCGGGAAGACGGCCCTCGCCCTCTCGATGGCTGCCCATGTCGCCCTGGACAAGCATACGCCTGCCGCCTTCTTTTCGCTGGAAATGGCCGATACGGCCATTATGCAGCGCCTCATTTCAAGCGAGGCGCGGATCAGGAGCGAACAGGTCCGCACCGGGCTACTCAAACCCTCCGACTTCAATGCCCTGATGGACGCAGCGAGCAGGATCTACGAGGCGCCCCTGTACCTCGTGGACAGCCCCAACATGCGACTCCTCGAACTTCGGACGATGGCGCGGCGCCTCTGTGCGGAAAAAGCCGTCAAGGTCATCTTCATCGATTACCTCACCCTCGTGACCCACGACAATCAGGAACTGCCTCGCTGGGAGCAAATTTCCGGCATTTCCCGCTCGTTCAAGGCCCTGGCCCGGGAATTGCGCATTCCCATCATCGCGCTTTCCCAGCTCAAGCGCGAAGCCGAAGGGAAGCAGCCCACGCTGGCCGACCTGCGCGAATCGGGCTCGATCGAGCAGGACGCCGACCTCATCCTCTTCCTCCACCGCGATCGCGAATACGACAAGAAAAAAGACGAGCGATCGCCGGTCATCGAAACCGAGCTCATTGTAGCGAAGCAGCGCAACGGGCCGGTCGGAAAGACCACGATTGCCTTTCTCCCTTCCTATACACGTTTCGAGAACTTGGACCGCAGGGGGCTCTAGGCATATACTTGGAGCTTGACCCATCGAACAAGCGGAGGGGAGGGAGAGGCGTCATGGCGCTAAGGGAAAACTATGATTTCAGCATCCTCGGCAACGAGGCCGAACATCTTGTCATTTCGGAACTCGAACGCCAGATCGAGGCCCTCGACGGCCAGGGAATCTGCTTTTGTCAGGACTGTGTCCTCGACATGGCCTGTCTGGCCCTGAATTCGGTCAAGCCCTTCTATCGCGTGTCGCTGCTCGGCACGATGTATGCCCATGCCCAGGGCGAAGGGGAATATCGCGCCGAAATAGCGAAGGCGGTCGAGGCGGCGATCGCGAAGGTGCACGCCAGCCCCTCGCACGATTGAGCTGCGCCCTCTGCCCCGCGGGGCGGAGGGCGCACAGCGCGGCGGAGGGTGCTGTGGGGTCGGAGGGCGCTATGGAGCGGAGGGTGCCCCGTCCCTGCGATGCCTCGGTCGTCTGAATAGGTACCTTCGTGCCCCTATTCGAAGAAGGATTGGAGGCGGCGGTACAAGATGGAAAGCTTCGCCTCCGCGGCCCCAACATCGAAAGCCGCGGCTCCGACAGGTGAAGCCGAGGCCCCAACAACTGAAGCCGAGGCCCCAGTCTTCGAAGCCGCGACTCCTGCCTCGCCAGGTGATGCCTCTATCCCGGTACCCGTGGTACTGGCACCTCCCGATGTGGCGCCCATCTCGTCGGCCAGGCACTCAAGCGAGGCCAGCGATTCGTTGAGGGCTGTGTGGAAGCCCCGAGAGACGCGGAACCAATAGGAGCCTTCGCCGTCGGTAAAGAGGGCGACGAAGCCCAGCTCGGGACTTTCCTTCCGCCATTCGGCTACCTGCAGGACATTGTCGAGGGCCGCCACG
The DNA here is from genome assembly GCA_021782015.1 of bacterium. Lineage (GTDB taxonomy): Bacteria > Spirochaetota > Spirochaetia > Treponematales > Rectinemataceae > CAIJMU01. The sequence goes on from JAJXVS010000204.1 coordinate 2,652, forward strand.
AGCCTGTCCCCTGCGTCGACGATGGAAAAATTCACGTTGCGCGGCCACCCTCGCCCGAGATCGGCTTCCGGATCCAGCCAGGGGGCTATCTTCAGTATTACTTCGAGTTTTTCCCCTTCGAGCAGCTTCCTGTGCCCGACGAGGACGACGCCGCGCAGGTCGCGATAGAGCGAGAGTGATTCGCGATCGATCGAGTCCCTCGCCGTGCGGAGAAGCTGCCAGGGCAACTCGACGATCTTGTGTTTCTTCTCGACGCGAATGTCGAACACCTCGCCGCCGATGCGGATGCGATTGGTGAAATCCCGCTCGGGGAGGCCAGCCTCGACTCGACCGCCCTTTTTTTTGCGTCGGGGAGTCGAATCCTCCGCGGCTCGAACTTCCTCCCCGGCCCTGACCTTCCCTCGATCGGAGACCTTTGCCCTGTGCCTCTCGATCTCCTCGGCGTGGCGCCCTCGGGCGACGAGGCCGCCGGGCACGAGCTTTGCCAGACGCGGCGAAATGCGCGGCAGCAAATAGGGAGGCAGGGGCGACACCGACATCGCATACATGCGCGAGGTCCGCACGATCTCGCCTGCGACGATGAAATCGGGGTTTTCACGGAACATGACCGAACCGGGATGGATCTGGATGCGGTCGGCGGTGAGGGAGCGGAAAAGGCCCCGGTCCTGGCGCACGCATACGAACTGGATGAGGCCCCGACTCACGGCGCATAGATAATCGTCGATGGGCCCTCCCGAAGAGATGGGCATGCCGAGATCCGAGACGATGAGCTCGATCTGCTCCTTGACCCTTACGATCTCGAGGAGGGTGCGCTCGTCGAGATAGTTCCGTTCTGCGAAGCGGGCCTTTTCCTTTGACTCGACGAAGGAACGAAACATTTTGAGATAGGAGACGAAATCGCCGGCCGGATCGCGGAAGGCATGATGGGCGCGCCGCGCCTCCAGTTCTTCGCCGGGGGGGAGGACGTACGGACTCTGGGTCGAGAGGAAGGCGGCAGCGATCAGCGTCTCTTCGACGACCGAGGGATAATTCTGCATAGCCTCGACGATGATCCGACTGTGGCGAGGGAGAAGGGGGAAGGCGCACATCAATTCCCCGACGCGGGTAAGCTCCCGCGAGGGGGTGAGGGCGTCGAGGAGGGCGAGGGCGTCGATGGCGCCGAGGATGCCCGAGCGGGAAGGTTGGGCGATGAACTCGAAACGCTCGAAATCGCTTATGCCGAGTTCGGCCATGCGGAGAACGACCTCGGTGAGATCGGTACGATAGATCTCCTCCGTGGTGAACAGGGGGCGGTTCTCGAAATCGTCGCGGGCATAGAGACGATAGCAGGTTCCGGGACGGGTGCGCCCCGCCCTGCCCTTTCGCTGGTTGCACGAAGCCTTGGACACGGGCGTTTCGACGAGACTCGAGGTGAAGGTGCGCGGATTGTAGAAATTGAGCTTGGCCAGGCCCGAATCGATGACGCTCGTAATGCCGTCGATGGTGACCGAAGTCTCGGCGATGTTCGTACTTATGACGACTTTCGTTTTCAGGAACGGAGCGGGCTCGAAGACCTTCTCCTGCTCGTCCTTGCCGAGCCTGCCGTACAGGGGTACGAGATTGAGGCGGCCGCCCACCGGTCCGTAGGCGAGGCGCTTCATGCAATCCTTGATGGCCTTCTCGCCCGGAAGGAAGATGAGAATGTCGCCTTCGCGCCTCTCGTCGAGGATGCGCTTGACGATGCCGTCGATCTTGTCGATGACGGCGTCGGAAACCGTCGCCGCTGCGATCGGGACGGCTGGGTCGTAAACGATGCCGACGGGGAACATGGACGCCTCGATCTTGACCACCGGACACTCTCCGAAAAACTCGGAGAAGACCTCGGCGTTGATGGTCGCGGAGGAGACGATGACCTTGAATTCGGGTCTGGATTCCAGAACCCGCTTGAGGAGCCCGAGGATGAAATCGATGTTGAGGCTGCGCTCATGGGCCTCGTCGACCATGATGAGGGAATAGCGCGAAAGGGCCGGGTCGAGCTTCATCTCCTGAAGGAGAATACCGTCGGTCATGATCTTGATCCGCGTTTCCTCGTTCGTCTTGTCCTCGAAACGCATTTTATAGCCGACGCGGCCGGGGATTTTCGTGCCGAGCTGCCGGGCCACGTATTCGGAAACTGAGATGGCGGCGATGCGACGCGGCTGGGTGACTCCCAAAATACCGTATTTCGCATAGCCAGCGGCCTCTAGGATGATGGGGAGCTGCGTGGTTTTGCCCGAACCGGTGGGGCTTTCGACGACGACAACCTGATTGGTCGCGAGCGCGTCGAGAATGCGTTCTTTCTGCTGGTAGACGGGCAGTTGGTGCGGATCCATGGCGCTATTGTAACGAGACGCGAGGCCGGCCGCCATACGGCCGCTATGCGGTTGCCGATGAAGGGGCTGGGGAGTTCGGCGGTGGGGCGGGCCCGGGATGGTGGGAGGAGGCACCGAGGGCCGCACGCTCGCGGGCCACGGCTCGCCGGCCGCCCGTTGCCGCCCCGCACAGAATGGGCTACTGTCGTACCGTGATTGAACGCGATGATAAAGTGCTTTCGGTAAGCGCATTGACCAGGTTCATCAAGGAGCTCCTCGAAGACGGATTTTCCGAAGTCACGGTCGAAGGGGAGATTTCGAACTTCAAGGCGGCAAGTTCTGGACACTGGTATTTCAACCTCAAGGACCGCGAGGCGATGATCCAGGTGGTGATGTTCCGCGCCAGCGCCAGGAACGTCGCCTTCGATCCGGCGGACGGGAGCCTCGTCCGCGTCTCAGGCGGTGTCTCCGTCTACGAGGCCCGGGGACAATACCAGATCATCGCCAGGCGGATGGAGGCGGCGGGCGAAGGGAAATTGCTCGCCATCCTCGAGGATCGCAAGCGCAGGCTGGCCGCCGAAGGACTCTTCGACCCGGTGCGAAAGCGGCCCCTTCCGCGATTTCCCTCACGGGTGGCCGTCGTGACGAGCCCCACGGGAGCGGCGATCCATGACATCCTCACCGTCCTGGGAAGACGCAACGCGGGCATCGATATCGTCGTCATTCCCGCCGCGGTTCAGGGAGAGGCAGCTCCCCGCGAGCTGGTCCGGGGCATCATGTTGGCGAATCTTTATCACCTCGGCGAGGTCATTATCATCGGACGAGGCGGCGGATCGTTGGAGGATCTTTTGGCCTTTTCGGATGAGGAGCTTGTGCGTGCCGTCGCGGCATCGGAGCTGCCCGTAATCAGCGCCGTGGGTCACGAGATAGACTGGGCCTTGAGCGATTTTGCCGCCGATCTCCGGGCGCCCACGCCCAGCGCGGCGGCCGAACTTGTGAGCGAAAGCGGAGAAAGCCTCCGCGACGAGGCGGCCCAATTGAAGGGGGAACTCCAGACGGGCATTCGGGTGCGACTCGACGCTGCCAGGTCGGTGCTCGCCCGATTCGAGCCTGAGGCGATCGATGGCCGGTTCATGCGGCTCCTCCACCCTATGCTTCGAGGACTCGACGAGGCGAAGGCGATCATCGAAAACGGCATGAGGAAAAGGCTCGTCGCGGAGCGGCACAGGCTCGAACTCGCCCTCGGCCGAATCGAGGCCTCCAGCCCCGAGGCGATTCTCGAACGGGGCTACTCCATCGTGCGCGACGAGAGGGGCGCCCCTATCCGGAACGCTCAGGCGGTCGAACGAGGGGCGAAAGTGGCGATACAGTTTTCAAAGGGCTCGGCAACCGCCCGCGTTGAGGAGATCGGCGTATGAAGAAATTCGAGGAGCGACTCGGCAGGCTCGAGGAACTGGCGGAAAAGATGCGCGACCAGGAGCTGCCGCTCGAAGAAGCCGTCGCCGTATTCGAAGAAGGGATCAAGCTGGCGAAGGGGCTCGAACGAGACCTCGACCGCATCCAGGGCAAGGTGGAGATTCTTCTCAACGAACCGTCGAGCCCCGAAGAAAAGCCCGAATTGGGACTATTTGACGAAGGGGAGCCGTCGTGAGCGGAGCGCGGGCCGGAGCCCGTGGCTCCGAGCTTCGGCCCCTATGATTTCCGCGGAGATGGCGCCATCGCCTCTCCCCCTGACCTGACCCACTCGATCACCCGCGGAAGAAGGCGGCTGTCGGACTCGACAAAGGGGAGTCCTGACATCTCCTCGGGCCTGCACCACCGCACCTCAAGATGGGCGCGAAGTTCGAGGACGCCGAAGTGCAGCCGACGGCAGGCCCAGGCAGCGAGGGTGCGACGCGTGCCGCGATGCTCAAAGCCAGTCTCGCCTATCAGTGCCATCGGCTCGATCGGAAGGCCGAATTCCTCATCGAACTCCCTGACGAGAGCCGCCTCGTCGCTTTCGCCCGCTTCGACTTTTCCGCCGGGAAATTCCCATAAGCCGGCACAATCCCCGTCCATGCCGCGGCGGCCGATGAGGACGCGACCCGTCTCCACGATGATCGTCGCGACGGACCGGCCTCCGCTCATAAAAAGAGTTCCAGGGGAAAGAGGA
>JAJXVS010000205.1 GCA_021782015.1 bacterium
AATCCTCGACGAGAATATCCTGCCGGAAAGCGGCGAGTACGAAGCGGCAGAGCCTGCCGTCGAGCTGATCACCCTCGACGATGCCCAGCCCCCTGCCCATGCCGATGGTTTGGCAGCTCTGGAGCCTGCAGCGGCGACGACAATCGATGATGAGCTCATCGCCCGCCTGGCTGAGGAAGGCATTCCCCAGCTGACGCCCCCGCCCGAGGACACGAGCTACCTTGAAGAACCCCTCGAAACGGAAGGCCTCATCGACATACCGGAAATGCCCATGGTCGAAGCCCCCCTTGTCGAGCCCGATCTTTCGGAGCTTGCCCTCGACCTCGGCTCCGATGAGGAGGAACTCGAGATATCGGGAGAGCTGGCGGTAGAAGATACCGAGGAACTTCCCGACATCACCCTCGGCCTGGATTCGGTTGCCGTTCCGGAAAGGCCGGAGGAGGCCGCGAGCATCGATGCGGAGCCCCTTCCCGAATTCGAGGAGGATCTCTCCTTCGGCGATATAGACCTGGCGACAGAAAGCCTTGTCGACGAAAGTCCGTCCATGGCGGGGGAATCCATCGAGGAGCTTGGCGAATTCGACATCGAAGAACCTGCGATGGACGAACTCCTTCACGAAGACCGAGGGCTCGCGCCTGCAGCCTCGCATGATGAAGAATCCTTCGACCTGACACCAGAGGATTCGATCGAGAGCATCGAACTCGACAGCGAGCTTTTTGTCCCCTCGCCTTCCGAGGAAGCTCCCGATGACATCAGCCTTTCAAGCCTTCCGGAAGACGAGGGCGTCGAGGAATTGGTCCTGGACGAGGAAACCGAGCCCTTTATCGAGGAAGTGCCGCTCGAGGCCCTCGAAGGCCCGGAGTTAGGGGATATCGGGGTCGAAGAGCCGGCCATGATGGAAATCGAAGAGCCGGCCATAATCGAGGTCGAAGAACCGCCCGCGATTGAGGAGCCTCGACCCGCGGCCAGGGCTACCTCACCGGCAGCGGGCGCTACGCCGGCAGCCGCGGCCGATCCCACGGAAAAGCTCAAGAGCGATATTCGTTCGGTGCTTTCCTACCTCGATCGCCTGCTGGAGTCTCTGCCCGAGGACAAAATCGAGGAATTCGCCCATTCCGAGCATTTCGACACCTACAAGAAGCTCTTCGAGGAGCTGGGCCTCGTTTGAATGGGACTTCTCGCGCGGGCAAGCAAAGAAGCGCCGGCAGCCCGGCCGCAGACCGGAACCGGACAACCGGAAGGGCCTGAAGAGGCCCTTTTTCCGGGGGCCGGCGGCCCTGCCGAAGGAAGGGGCCTCCCGGTTCCTGACCGGGAGGCCTTGCGCGCCTGGGCATCGGAATTTCCACATAAATATGATGTTCTAGGAATACTCGTCGAAAGGCCGCCGAAGGCCGCTTCGACTGGCGCTTCCGACCGGCCCCTCATCGATGGGCTCAGGCGGGCCATAGGCCCTTCCTGCGAACTCTTTTCCGCGCCCTCCGGCATTCTCGCCCTCGGTATCTTCCGCGGCGATTGGGATCCGGAAATCTACGAACGACAATTGCGGCACAGCCTCGGCCAATCCATCGTGGAAGCTCTAGCGATCCGGATAGGCCGTCTGAGTCGCGACAGGCCTGATGCCAGCCTCGAAGACCAGGTAGCGCGCTTCGCGGGAATCTGAACCGATGAATCTCGAATTCGCCCCGTCGCGTTCCGGCCTGCAGACTTGCAGTGCCGACGGGAAAATGCTGCATTCGGCCTGGGATCCCCGGGCCGAGGCCTGCCGATTCCTCGACGCGAAGGGGGCCGGCCCGAACGCAGAGGGCAGCGCCTATGTGCTCCTGGTCGGTCCCTGCCTCGACTATCTGGCCGAATGCATTCGCGAGCGGCATCCCTTCGCAACTGTCGTTTCGGCACAACTTTCGCCCGCCTTTCGAGGTCGCGAAAGGCCCGGAGCCGCTGCGAGCTGGTATCCCGACGAGGGCCTCGCCCTCGACTCCTTCCTGACGGCCACGATGGATCAGGATGCCCTGGCCCCCCTTTTCATCGTGGAATGGCCCCCGGGAGTGGAAGCCTTTCCGCAGGAGGCCAGGGAGGTTCGAGCGGCTTTCTCGCGTGCCGTCGAAAGACTTGCCTCCGACGCGGCGACGATCCGGGCGATGGGGCGGCGCTGGATCGCCAATTCGGCGAGGAATTTTCTCGAGGCCGACCGATTCGTTTCGCCGCACTTCGGCGATCGACCCGTCGCCATCCTCGGGGCCGGCCCCACCCTTCCCCGGGCCCTCGAACTTCTGGGCCCCCTCAGGGAATCATTCAGCATTGTGACCGTTTCGTCGGCGGCCGCCGCGGTCCTCGCAAGGGGCATCGAGCCGGACCTGGTGGTGAGCACCGATCCCGGCTTTTGGAGCCGGAGCCACCTCGGCGCCCTCGCAGGCGGGCCGACGGCACTTGGCGGCGGATCGACGGCCCTCGTCGGGGGAGCGACCGCACTCGTCGGCGGGGCGGCGGCCCTCGCCTCGCCCCTTTCAGCCTACCCCGGCCGGCGAGCTTCGCCCCTCCTCCTCCTCGATCAGGGCTGGAGTTTTGAATCGGAATTGTGCGCTTTTCTCGGAAAAGCCCTGCGGATACCCGGCCACGGCACCGTCGCGGGCAGCGCCCTCGCGATTGGGGCCGCCCTCGGGGGTGGCCCCCTGATCATCGCCGGCTTCGATTTCGCCGCGACGGAAGCCGAGTCCCACGTGCGGCCCAACGCCTTCGAGGCCCTGGTGCTCGCGCCGGAATCGCGGCTGCGCCCCGGAGAATCACTCCGCTATGCGAGACTTCTGGAACAGCACCCAGAGCGTTTGGACAGTGGAGGCTGGCGCTCCTCCCGAGCCCTTTCGATCTACGCCAGGGCCATCGAGTCGGACGCAAGGGGGCTGGGAGGCCGGGTGGCGAGGCTCCTCCCCTCGGCCGTGAGCCTCGACGGCATTCCCGAAATCGGGCCGGAGGAACTTCGCTCCCTCGCCCGAAGGCCCTGTGCACAACGCATGCGCCCCGAGCCCGCTGACGGACCTTCGGAAGGCCAGCGCAAGGCCTGGCTGGCCGCAACCCTGCGGAAATGGCGCAGGGCCGCCGAGGGGCTCAGGCCCGGCGGTGCCGCGCCGCCCGGACAAGAAGATACGAATGCTGATATTTTGCGTTGTGTCGATCTGCCCGATTTCGCGGCGCTTCGACGGGCCGGGCGCGAGGGGCGCGACGGATCGGCTGCCCTAAACCGCCTCGAGGGCGAACTGGAGTGTTTCATCGACGACCTGCAAAGGAAGTTGATCGCATGAGCGCCATCGTCTTCTCCCGCAACCTCCTCGCCCTGTCGGGACGCGATCCCTCGCTCGGTGAACGCCTCGCGGCCGCGGGACCCGAGGCCGGGTTTTCGGTGCGGCAGGCCAAATCGGGGGCTTCCGTGCCCGTCTTCAGGACGGGAGAACGCGAAATCGCCATGCACTCCCTCATCGATCCGGAACGAGAGGGCCATCGCCTCGCCGAGGCCCACCAATCCGGCGGCTTCATCGTCGCCCTGGGCCTGGGCGCCGGCTACGGCCTCGTTCCGCATTTGAAAAGGAGCGCGACGAGCGGCATCCTCGTGATCGAGTACGATGCCGGCCTCCTCCGCTTCATCCTCGAGGAGTTCGATCTTTCCGAGATACTCGCCGATCCACGGGTGACCCTCCTCCTCGATCCCTCGCCCGAGGAAATCGCGCGGCGGCTTCTCGCCATCTACATTCCCGCCCTGGCAGGCGACATCTGGACCCTGCCCCTGCGGCCGAGGACGGCCCTCGAACCCGAGCCCTTCGCCCAGGCCACCGACGCCGTGCGCGAGGTGCTTGGGAAAATTTCTGATGATTACAGCGTCCAGGCCTTTTTCGGGAGGCTCTGGTTCAGGAACGCGGTGCGCAATCTGTTCGTCGCGGAAAGGGCCTCTCCGCCCATCCGCCCGGCGCGGAGGGCCGTCGTGACGGCGGCAGGCCCCTCGCTGGAGTCGGGGCTCCAGGCCATCGCCGCCGAAAAGAAGGCGGGAGCCGTCATCATCGCCACCGACACCAGCCTGCCGGCCCTCCTGGGCATGGGCATCAAGCCCGACCTCGCCGTCTCGATCGATTGCCAAACGATTAGTTATTATCATTTTCTCAAGGGCCTTCCGGAGGATGTGCCCCTCGTCCTCGACCTGGCCTCGCCCAACCGCCTCGCGCGAATGTCGCCCAACGTGCGGTTTTTCTCCTCGGGCCACCCCTTCTGCGCCTTCCTCTCGTCGAGGTGGCGCCCCTTCCCCGCCCTCGACACCTCTGGAGGCAATGTGACCCACGCTGCCCTTTCGCTGGCCGAATCGCTGGGTGCGCAACAAACCCTCGTCGTCGGCGCCGATTTTTCCTATCCGGATGGCAAGAGTTACGCGCGCGGCACCTACATCCATGATTATTTCGCGAAATCGGCCTCCAGGCTCACGCCCGTCGAATCGTCCTTCGCGGGTTTCGTGTTCAGGACGCCGGCCGTCCAGCGCGAGGTCGATGTCGACGGGACGGGGCTCACCTATTCGCGCTATATCACCAAGCCCCTCCTCGCCTATCGCGTCCATCTCGAGGAGTACGCGGAGAAGTCCCGGATGACCATCAGGGCCCTCCGGGGAAGGGGTGTCGCCATCCGCATCGAGGACAAGGAGCCGGGAAAAAGGGAGTCGAAGCCCCTGTTCGCGGCGGGGGCGGCGCGGGTCGACGCCGGATCCTTTCTCCGCGATTACGCGCGACTCCTCTCGTCCCTGCCCGCGCCTTCGAAGTCGGCCGCCGTCTATCTCGGCTCCCTGGACCACGAAAAGCGCGACCTGTGGACGACCCTCCTCCCGACAGCCGCGGCCTTCAGGCGTTCGGCGGGAAGGGACAGCCTGGCCAGCGACGAGCTCCTCGAAAGGACGCGGGCCTGGGCCCTCGAAGAAATCGAGGAGGCCCTCGATTCACGTTGATCGGGAAGGTTGCGTGGCATGGAGGCTGTGCCGGGCGGGCGGCTCGGGCGGCGCGACCGGGCGGGCACCAGGCCTCAGTACAGGGACCAGGGTCGCGCGGCTACGAAGCCGTAACGTTCCTTGAGCCAGGCCTCGATCGCCTCGGCGTGCACCTTGAAGGTCGGTCCGAAACGGGCCATCCACGCGTCGATGCGCGGCTTGAGGTCGGGGTGATTCTCGAGGAGGCGGGAGGGAAGGATCTTCGTGAAATACTGGTCGACGTGCGAGACGGGCTGCTGGTAGAGGTAGGCCATGAATTCCGTCGCCATCAGGTCTTCGTCGGCTGTGTCGTAATTCATCCACCCGAAGTAGAGCTTCCAGAACCACCTTTCATCCTTGCCGATGGCTGCCCACTCCTTGCGGACGAAGGCGTTGAAGTCCGGGTCCGTGAAGTAGATGGCGTGGCTCGCCTCGTGGGCCATGAAGGTGGCGCGGAGCCATGAGGGCGACTCCCTCGAAATGGAGATCATGGCCCCCTCTCCCGCGACGTAGCCCGAGTCCGTGGCGCGGATGATTCCGGCGGAGAGGAGGAGGCCGCGGATGGTCAGTTCAGATTCGCCTAATTGGAATGAGGTCCTGCGAGCCTTTTCGAAAAAGGCCGCGAGGTCGGAGGCCCGGTAATCGTGGGCGTTCCAGCCGTGAAGCGCCGCTATCTCCTTGTCGGGGGCCAGGCGGCCGCGGTAGCCCGCCTTCTCGACGAAAAAGGCCAGGCGCTTGAGGGCCGCGTCCTGGGCCGCGTAATCGGCGAAATCGAAGACGAGGACCTTGGGCAGGGCGTCCCAGCGATAGACCTCGAAGGGGACGGCCGGCGAGGGAGGGGGGAGGTTGAGGACGACACCAAGGTCGAGGGTATCCATCGCTTCGCGAGGGTAGGCCCTGGTCGCGCACTCGACTATATCGAGGCCGGCAGGGGCGACGAATTCGACATAGGCAGGGTCCTTGGCCGGGCCGAACCAGCCTTCGGGGATGAGAATCCCGTCGGCGCCGGGCCGGATCGCCACGTGATGGGCCTTGAGGCCGGGAACGACAAGTTCAATTGTGCCCTTGGCAGAGCCGGGCCGCCACCCCAGACGGAGGGCGGGAAGGCCTTCGCCGAGGGGCACGACGTCGGCGAAGGGGCGCTCGATGCGGGCCACCAGTCGGCCTTCGCTCCGCAGCAGAGAAAAACCGGGTGAAAGCGTGGTCATGCCCGGGCCTTTGGCGAGGCCGTGAAAGGCGGCGACGAAGGCCAGGCCCTTGAGGGTCGCGATCGGCTTGGGGGCCCCCTCCGCTTTGGTCCCTCCCTCATTTCCGGAGGCCAGGGGCTGGATGCCAAGCTCGATCCCGTCGATCGAGGCATGACCTTCCAGGGGGAAGACCAGGGTCATCGAGGGATCGGGGGCGAAGAGCTCGTAATCGGTCCGCTTTGCCCCATCGGCGTCCAGGAAACCGAGACTCACGCGGGCCGGAGCGGTGAGAGCGAGTTCGAGGGAAAGGGCCCCGGCTTCCGCTGCGGCAAAGGGATGGCTCAGCCGAAATTGCGCTGAAGGGGCGCCACCTTCGATGAGGCCTTCCTCCCCTTCGACGCTTCCCGGCCGTGAAAAGCCAAGCTGAGCTCCGCGGGGATCGATCCACGTGAAAGAGCTGACCTCCCGGGCGCTGCAGGCGGCGAGGGCCAGGAGGGCGAGGCCATGGACGAAGCCGGAACGAAGGAACCTCATCCCAGCGAGAGAATGCTCTTGGCTATCAGGTTGGCGATCTCGTAGCGCTGCTCCTTCGAGATGCCGAGGTCGGCGCGCAGAAGACTTTCCCAACGGCCCAGAAAATCGTCGGGCAGAAGCGGAAGCTCCTTGAACCGGCTTTCGATCGAGCGGTGCGAAGGCTCGTAGACGCGATTGATGATGAAGACCAGCGACAGGGCCTGGCGGGCGAATCCCGCTATCGACTCGAGGTAGAAATAGGGGTCGTCGCGGCGGGCCGACGCGGCCAAATCCGCGAGGCTGTGCTCCATGCGCGCGAGGGTGAGTTCGCGAAGGGCCTCCCATTCGCCCGGGGGGAGGGCATGGCATCGCGACCGCACGGAGGCAATCCATCCGGAACGATC
>JAJXVS010000206.1 GCA_021782015.1 bacterium
ACTTCGCCAAGGCGCTTGGCGCCTTGGCGGCCCGGATCGCCCGCGAGATTGCCTCGCGAACGATCCGCGACTCCTTTCAGCTTCGCCGAGTACCGCTCTTGATTGCGGTTACTTGCGAATGCTGTAGAAGGCCTTCTTGCCAGGGTACTCGGCGAAGCCTTCCATCTCGTCCTCGATGCGCATGAGCTGGTTGTACTTGCAGATGCGGTCGGTGCGGGACATCGAGCCGGTCTTGATCTGGCCGGTCTCGCGGGCGACGGTGAGGTCGGCGATGAAGGTGTCCTCGGTCTCGCCGGAGCGATGTGAGACGACCGCGGTGTAACCGGCGCGCTTGGCCATCTCGATGGTCTCGATGGTCTCGGTGACGGTGCCGATCTGGTTGAGCTTGATGAGGATGGAGTTGCAGGCGCCCATGGCGATGCCCTTCTCGAGGCGCTTCGTATTAGTTACGAAGAAATCGTCGCCCATGATCTGGATGCGGTTGCCGAGGGCCTTGGTGAACTTCACGTAGCCTTCCCAGTCGTTCTGGTCGAGCCCGTCCTCGATGCTGATAATTGGGTACTTATTGACCCACTTGGTATAAAGCTCGATCATCTCGTCGGAAGTGAAGAGTTTGCCGGGGTTGGACTTCCAGAACTTGTAGCCCTTTCGCTCGCCCTCGTCGAAGAGTTCGCTCGCGGCGGGGTCGAGGGCGATGGCGATTTGCTCGCCGGGGCGATAGCCGGCCTTCTCGATGGCCTTCATGATGTAGTCGAGGGCGTCGTCGTTGCCGATGTTGGGGGCGAAGCCGCCCTCGTCGCCGACGGAGGTGTTGTGGCCGTCGGTCTTGAGGATCCCCTTGAGGGCATGGAAGATTTCCGCGTTCATGCGGACGGCCTCGCGGAAGCTTTCGGCCCCTACGGGCATGATCATGAATTCCTGGAAGTCGACCTTGTTGTCCGCGTGCTTGCCGCCGTTGATGATGTTGGACATGGGCACGGGAAGGAGGGTGGTGTGGGGGCCACCGAGGTACTTGTAGAGCTGGACGCCGAGGTGCTCTGCGGCGGCTCGGGCGACGGCCATCGAGACGCCGAGCATGGCGTTGGCGCCGAGCTTGCCCTTGTTCTCGGTGCCGTCGAGATCGATCATCGTCCGGTCGACGTCGACCTGCTCCAGCGCGTCGAGGCCGGTGATCTCGCTCGCGATGGTCGTGTTGACGTTTTCGACGGCCTTGAGGGTGCCCTTGCCCAGGTAGCGCTTCTTGTCGCCGTCGCGAAGTTCGACGGCCTCGTATTCGCCGGTGCTGGCGCCCGAGGGGACGGCCGCGCGGCCCATGCTGCCGTCCTCGAGGACGACATCCACCTCGACGGTGGGATTGCCGCGCGAATCGAGAATCTCGCGGGCTTCGACGTATTCGATGATGCTCATGGCGACTCCTTGGAATGACGGTTGGAAAACCGATAAAAGCCTAGCGATCGGTGACTGAAGCGTCAAGGCGGAAGAAATTGACAGATTCGGAAAACCGTGCTGCGGTCGATCGTACGGAACCCGACTCTTTGAGCCTCGGCAGCGCTCCGCGCGGGCCCCCGCGCAGACCCCCCGGGCAGTCCCCCCGCGCGGGCTCTCCGCACCGGACCGGCGGCGCTCTTCTCGCGGGAGCCTTCGCGTCTCCGGGCTAGAGCTTGAGCGCGAAATCGAGGCCGTGGGCGGGCGCGCCTTTCCAGAATTCCCCCTCGGTTTCGCGTACGAGCCTGAAGCCCATTTTCTTGTAAAAGGGCACCGCCTTGACGTTCCGGTCCGAGGTGCCGAGATGGAGGCCCGGAACACCCCTGCGTCTGAGCTCTTCGATGAGGGCCGCCATGAGGCGGGTGCCGGCTCCCTGTCCCTGGCAATCGGGAAGGAGGTTCATGTGGAGGCAGGCAGGGTAATCGGTCTCCCTGTATTCGGGATCGGCCCAGATTTCGCGGGCCCGGGAGCCGCCGAAGGATCGCGACTGACGGAAGGACTCGGGATGGCGCCACCAGGTCAGGGCATAGAGCCGCAGCAGGATGCGCCAGCGCCAGCCGAAGAAGGATTTGGCCGCGCGCGCCTGGGCCTTGGCGTCGACAGTGCCGACGATGTAGCCGACCGCGCGCTCTCGACCCGCTTCGCCCCTGACGGCCACCCAGCAGGTGTCAGGCCAGGTACGCGGGAATTGCAGGACGAAACGGAGGGCGAAGAGTTTCCTGTCCTCGAAGCGGCCAGTCCCCTCGAGGGTCTCGCCCATTAATCCGGTGCGCCAGCAAATCTCGACGAGGTCGCGCTCGAAGCGCCGTTCGTACGGAATGACCCTAATTGGTTCGACTGTGCCCGCCATGTCCCCCTCAGCTTCCGCGCGCCGTCGCGTCGAGTATGCGCTCCAGGTCGTTCATGGAATAATATTCTATGGTAATTGTTCCCTTTTGGAGATCGCCGCGAACGCTCACCTTGGTTCCGAATGCGTCGATGAGGCGTTGTTCGGCTTCGAGGATTTCGGCGAGCCGATGGCCTCCCCCGGGCCGTCCGTCGCGGTTGTCGTGGCCGTCGTCCTGCGCGGCGCCGCCCGTGGGGTTCCGCTGTCTCTTTCCGGAGCCCAACTCCAGTGCCGCCGCCTCGGCCTGCCGGACCGACAGTTCCTCGGCAATGACCCGCGCGAAGAGGAGTTCTCGGTTGGCCGGATCGGATACCGCCAGAAGGGCCCTGGCGTGGCCGGGTGTTATTGTTCCGTCGCGAAGGGCCGCGAGGGGCGAGGGACCCAGCTTGAGGAGACGGAGCGCGTTGGCGATGCCCGGACGCGATTTTCCCACCTTGTCCGCCACCTCTTCCTGCGTGCAGCCGGTGAGTTCCATGATGCCGCGGTAGGCCTCCGCCTCCTCCACGGGGTTGAGGTCCTCGCGCTGGACGTTTTCGATGAGGGCGATCTCGAGCCGCTTTTCGGGGCTGAAAGACCGTACTATGACGGGTATTTCCTTGAGGGCTGCTGCGCCGGCCGCCCGCCAACGGCGTTCGCCGGCGACGATGCGGTAGCGTCCGTCCGCGATTTCCTCGACGATGATGGGCTGGATGAGGCCGTTTCTCCTGATCGAGTCGGCCAGTTCGGCGATCGAGGATTCGGAAAAGGCCTTTCGGGGCTGGTCGGGATTGGGCACGATGCGGCCGAGGGGGACGCGAAGTATGTTCCCCGCGGCGTTCGCCGGAGAATCGCCGGCCTGCGCCGATGGTGGCCGGGCGCCTCCGAAAGGCCCGGCTCCTCCTCCGACAGCCGCCGGCTCTCCGGCCGACGCGGCTCCGGCGGTCGATTCTTCTTCGATGGGCACGGGCTCGGGGTCCGGAATGAGGGCCGCGAGTCCCTTGCCGAGGCCGAAGGTCCGCGGTGGCATCAGCGGTCCTTCGATTCGGCGCGGCTCGCCTTGGCGGGGCCCTCAGAATCGATCCGGCTCGCCTTGGCGAGGCCCTCCGAGTCGATCCGGCTCGCCTTGGCGAACAGGCTTCCCTGCACGGGGGCGCCGTCTTCGCGCGCGGTCTTGGCTCCGACGCCCTCCACCCTCGCGATGAGCTCCTTCGCCAGGGCTTCGTAGCTCTTGGCGCCGATGCAGGTGGGGTCGTAGAGGGCGACGGGCAGGCCGTGCGAGGGCGCCTCGGAGAGCCTCACGTTGCGCGGCACGATGGTGCGGAAGACGCGATCCTTGAAATACTCGGTGACCTGCTGGACGACATCCTGGGCGAGCTTGGTGCGTGAATCGTACATGGTGAAGATGATGCCGCCTATCTTGAGTTTCGGGTTCATGCTTTTCTGCACGAGGCTCACTGTGTTGAGGATGAGCGAAAGGCCCTCGAGGGCGAAGTACTCACACTGCATGGGTATGAGCACCTCGTCGGCCGCCATCAGGCCGTTGAGGGTCAGGACGCCGAGGGAGGGCGGACAGTCGATGAGGATGTAGTCGAAATCGTCGGCGACCTCGGAAAGGAGGCGCTTGAGATAAATGTTCCTGTCGTCCCGGTCGACGAGTTCGACCGTGGCTCCCGAAAGGTCGATCGAGGAGGGAATGAGGGAAAGCCCGTCCACCTTCGTGGTCATGAGGGCGTCCCGGGGGCGGAGGGTTCCGCTCAGCACTTCGTAGATGCCCCTGCCGCCCCCCGAGGCGCCGACGCCACTCGTAAGGTTGGCCTGGGGGTCGAAGTCGACGAGGAGAGTGCGCTTCCCCGCGATGGCGAGGTAGGCGCCGAGGTTGATCGCGGTGGTGGTCTTGCCGACACCACCTTTTTGATTGACAAATACTATGGTACGGGCCATTTCCCTCTCCAGGTTGGTTCTTTCGACTCTAGCACGGATGTCGGGGCCTTCGCCATGCGTCCGGGCGTTGACCCTTTCATGCCCCGGTAGCTACATTGGGCGGAGGAGTACACCGATGCTGCAAGAAAAGGTTTCACGGGCGATCGAAGACGTTCGCCCTTCGCTTCAAGCCGATGGCGGCGATATAGAACTCGTATCCGTCGGCGACGACGGTCTCGTCACCGTCCGTCTCACCGGCGCCTGCGGTTCCTGCCCGATGTCGACCTTTACGCTCAAGCAGGGCGTCGAGAATTATCTCAAGAAAACCATTCCCGAAGTGAAGGAAGTCGTCCAGGAGATGTAGGGCCCTCCTCAGTTCCGGTGGGCCTTGGCCAATGCGGAGATCTCCTTTGCCATCTCCGCCAGGGCCACTTGTTTTTGCACATGTCCGAGTTCGAAGGCCACCTTGGGCATCCCGTAGACGACGCTCGAGGCCTCGTCCTGGCCGAGGGTATAGCCCCCTTCCCTGTAGATACTCCCCAATTCCCTCGCCCCGTCGCGCCCCATGCCGGTCATGATCACGCCGAGGGCTCGGTTCTGATAGTGCTTGGCCACGCTGGCGAAAAGCACATCGGCGCTCGGCCTGTGGCCGTTCATCGGCGGGGCCTCAGAAAGCCTGATGATGGCCCCCAAGGGCTTTTTTTCGACCTCGATGTGGCGGTCCCCCGGCGCTATGAGGATGCGGCCCGATTTCACGAGGTCGCCGTCGGCGGCTTCTTTGACGTCGAGGGGGCAGATTCGGTCGAGGCTCTTCGCGAATTCTTCGGTGAAGCCCGGCGGCATGTGCTGGACGACCAGGAAGGGCTGAGTGATGTCGGGATCGATTTTGGCGAAGACCTCCCGCAAGGCGTTGGGGCCCCCGGTCGAGATGCCGATGGCGATGAGGTCGATCGGGCCGCCCTGCCGCAGGGGTTTTGGGGGTTCCGGACGCGCAGCCTTGGCCTGGACCGCCCGGGCTTCCAGTGTGGGCATGGGCTCGAACAGACGCTCGGGAGCCTCGAAATCGTACTGGAGGGGCGTCTTGCCCTTTTTCTTCTGATATTGGATGCCCCAGACGAGGAGGAGACGGCTGAGTTCGGCGGCCACGGTGTGGATATCCGAGGAGACCGAACCTGAGGGTTTGGTGATGAAGTCCGCCGCGCCGAGGGAGAGGGCTTCCATCGTGATTTCGGCGCCCTTTCTTGCCACCGACGAGAGAATGATCACGGGGATGTCGAAGCCCAGCTTCCGCCGCTCCTTGAGGAACTCGATGCCGTTCATGCCGGGCATTTCGATATCGAGGACGATGATGTCGGGATTGCAGCGGGGGATTTTCTGCAGGGCGAAGATGCCGTTCATGGCCTTGTCGGCCACGCGCAGGCCCGGAGTCGTCTCGATGATGCGCGAGACAAGATTCCGCATGAGGGCTGAGTCGTCGACGACGAGCACCGAGACAGGTTCGGACAAGGGGATAACCTCCGATTATTTTTTGTAGAAAGTCGCCCAGTCGGTTTTCACAAATTCGAATTTCGTGTTCATGCCGAACAGGGACTCGGAATGACCGATGAAAAGAAAACCGCGGGGAGCCAGGGCGTCCCAGAAACGCTCGACGGAGGCCTTTTGCGCGGCTTCGTCGAAATAGATGAGGACGTTGCGGCAGAAGATGACGTCGAGGTTCCTGAGGCCGGAATCGTTCTTGAGATTGTGATAATCGAAACGGACGAGTTTGCGGAGGTCGTCGCGGATCTGGTAGCCGCCGGGCTTTTTTTCGAAATACTTGGGAAGGTAATTCTCCGGCACGCCCTGGAGACGGCCGTCGGCATAGAAGCCTTCCTTGCCGACCATCAGCGACTTGAGGCTGATGTCCGAGGCCACCACCTCGAAGCTCCACCCCGCGGGAAGAATGTCCTTGAGCAGCATGGCGATGGTGTAGGGCTCCTCGCCTGTCGAGCAGCCGGCGCTCCAGAATCGCACCTTGCGCTCGGTGGCGCGCTGCTTGAGGAGGGCAGGCACGACGAATTTCTCAATTGCGTCGAAATGGGCCTGGTTGCGGAAGAAGCGCGTGAGGTTGGTGGTGACGGAGTCGAGAAAGGTCTTGAGTTCATCCTTTTCCCGCACGATGAGTTGATAATAATCCTTGAGGCTTTCGAGTTTTTTGTCACGCAGGCGCTCTTTGAGCCGGCTTTCGAGAATCGAGCGGTTGGTCGTGGAGAAATGTATGCCGCTCTCGTCGTAGACGAGCTTGCGATAGAGCTCAAAATCCGCGTCCGAGAGAAATTCAGACATCCCGCCTCCGGATCGCCCCGAGGAGGCGACTGAAAAAAGTGTAGGTTGGCCGTCCAACCCTGTCAATAAGGGCCTTTTTGCACTGAATCGCCGCGCCTCGCGGGCTATCTTCCGAACATGATGGAAGAGTACGTGACAATGCGGGTGAGCGGCGTCTCGGTCGAGGAAGGCGATGCCCTTCCTCTCGTCTATCTCCGGGAGAGTCCAGCGACGGGGGAGGGGGGCATCAGCGTCCGGGTCGATCCCTTCGAGGCGAGCGCCATACTCCTCCAGCTTGAGGGCATCACTCCCGCGCGACCCCTGACCCACGATCTCATGGCGGAACTTTTCCGCGAGGGAGGCATGAGTCTCGAGAGGGCCGAGATTTTCGGTTCGCCGACCGAGGCTCCCCGGGCGCGCATTGTGT
The DNA here is from genome assembly GCA_021782015.1 of bacterium. Lineage (GTDB taxonomy): Bacteria > Spirochaetota > Spirochaetia > Treponematales > Rectinemataceae > CAIJMU01. The sequence goes on from JAJXVS010000206.1 coordinate 7,002, forward strand.
ATCGTCACGGATTCACGCACCGCGCCAAGGAGGTGCGGCCTTCCGACGCTCTCGCCCTGGCCCTG
>JAJXVS010000207.1 GCA_021782015.1 bacterium
GTCAAATATCGCCCGCTCGAAGGGCCTGTCGCGAAGGAGGGCTTCCCAGGAAGAGCCTTCGCGATCGTAGGGAGTCCCTTGATCTTGAAATCCCGATCGCGGCCATCCTTGGCCGCCTCCCCCCGAGCCGGAGGCTTCCCCGCCTCGCGCCTCTTCGTCGGCGGCCGGACTGCCGGAATTTGCGCCTTCCGGGACCGCGCGAAGGAAGCTGGCGAGAAAATCCCTGAGAGCCCTGGTCATGGCGTGACGGAGGCTGCCGGGGTCCCTGAACCGCACCTCCCGCTTGGCGGGGTGGATGTTGAAGTCGGCGAGGGCCGGGTCGATCTCGACGAAGAGGAGGGCGAAGGGGTGGGCGCCCCCCGGCAAGAATCCCTCGTAGGCCCAATCGAGGCCGGAAAGAAGCGACCAATCCTGAACCCGTCGACGATTGACGAAGACCTCCATCGATCGGCGATCGCCGCGATACCAGGAGGGCCCCGCGAGCACGATGCGCCCCTCGAAGCCTTCGCCCGAGAAGGCGATCTCGTGGAGGAGGGCCGGACCCGGCTCGGCGTGGAAGGCGAGAACGCGCTCCTTAAGGGAGGGACAGGCCGGCGCGAGATCCACGAGCCGCCCATCGCTGGCGAAACGGAAGGCCGTGGAAGGATGGGCCATGGCCTTGTCGATGAAAACCTGCCGGCAGAGCGCCGCCTCGGCCTGGGCCCTCTTGAGAAACTGCCGGCGCGCGGGGAAATTGTCGAAGAGGCCACGAACGAGGACACGGGTCCCTTTTTGGCCGGCCGTCGGCTCGATGACGACAGGGTTGCCCGGCCGCGAAGTCAGCCGTCGCGCCTCGCGCATTTCCGCGGTTCGCGAGGTGATTTCGAGGCTGGCCGCGGCCGAGATCGAAGCGAGAGCCTCGCCCCGGAAGCCGAGGCTCCGGGCCGTCAGTAGATCGTCGGCCCTCCGGATTTTCGAGGTGGCGTGGGGGAGGACGGCGAGGGCGAGGTCTTCGGCGTCCATGCCTTCGCCGTCGTCGAGGACGAGAACCGAGCCGATGCCGCCGCCCTCGATGTCGATGCGAATGTCGGTGGCTTTGGCATCGAGGGCGTTGTCGAGAAGCTCGCGGAGGAGGGCGGCGGGCCTGTCGATGACCTCGCCGGCCGCGATGAGGCGCGCCGTTTCGGGGGGAAGAACCTGGATGCGTGGCATGGGCATTCAAGGTAGCGGCGCGGGTGGCACCTGTCCAGCGCCTGGTCTGGCCGGGCCCCGCTTTCGCGAAGCCCGGTTACGACCCTTTCAGAAATGGAAGCGGGTTTCGAAACCGATGGAAGGACGGAGTTCCGGGATGCCCGCGGCCTGGTTGGCATAGACGATGTTGCCGGCCGCGTCGCGCACCGGCACGCTTGTAAAGGTGATGGCCAGGTCCAGGTTGGGCGTTTTGGGCACGGGCAGCTGGATGTCCCCGGAGAAGGTGGTGTTCGAGTCAATTAGCTGGAAAGTGCCGTCGGAGATGGCCTTGGCCAGGCCGCGTCGATCGTAGCGGATCGCGCCTGCCAGGTTGACGATGGGAACAAGGCCTTTCTTGACGACCAGGGCCGCGTGGAACTCGTCGTTCGACAGGACGAGGTTCTGCTCCAGGCTGTTGGCCGAGGGGCTCCACGGCCAGCCGTAGCCGAGCTTGAGGTTGAGCCGGTCCTTGACGAGGGAGAAACCGCCTTCGCCGTAGATTCCCATCATCGTGGGCGCCGACCCGTATTGGCCGGGATTCAGCATGTACTGGCCGTATTTGATGACATAGCTCGAGCGCATCTTGTCGTAGCTGGCGTCGTAGAAGGACGGTGTGAAAAGACCCGTGTAATACCGATATTCGAGTCGCCAGTCGAGGAAGAGGACATTGCCGATGAAGCCCGTCGCCGCGCCCCAATTCTGCGGGGTGTTGGTCGATTGGTCGTAGACAAGGTTGAATTGGGGGCCCGCGGCCACGACTTTGCCGCTTCCGTCGGTGAAGTCTGCGCGGGTCCAGGGCATCGTCGCGGCGGCGTCGGCGAAGGCCCGCAGCGAGAAAATGCCATTGCCCTGAATTATGGGCAGGTCGAGATCGGCGCCTCCCGAGACGAACATCGGGTCGCCGTAGGTGTTCTGGCCCACGAGGGCGAGGCCGGAAGCCGGATTCGTGTCGACGGCGCCGTCAAGGCCGATGGCGAACTTCGAGCCGGGAAGGGGCCGGAAATAGATGCGGCCGCCGTAGAGCCAGGGATCGGCGAGGTCGTTCACGAGGGCTTCCATGCCGAACCCGCCGGCGTCGAAGCCGAAATTGAGCCCAATTCTCCGTATTGCCGGAAACTCGGTGCTGTTGTCGTAATTCCGCATGATGAGTCCATGGCCGATCGTCAGGTCGTTCAGGTTGCCGATCTTGATGAAGAAGGGATCCTCAAGCTGTTTGCCGTATTCCAGATACTTGATCTTGAGGGCGATGTCCCTCGCCAGGTCGAGGGCCGCGCCCTTCGTATCGTTCTTCCAATTGTAATCACTGCCGAAGGACCATTCATTGTCGCCGGCTGGCCTGTACCAGTCGCCCGCGTTGAAAAGATCGTTGGTGTAGATTATCGGAAGGTAGAGGCCGAGGCGCAGCTTCCCGACCGTGATGTTCGGCTGCACCACGGCTTTGGCGTAGGTGGTACCGTCGATGGTGACGGAACCGATCTCGAAGCCCATGATGTCCTGGAGCCAGGCGACCAACCCGTTCTGGGTTTCTTTCGTCTCGGGCTTCGCGGCGCCCTGATCGCTTGCGGCGGGTGCGGCGGCCGCGGCCGCCGCCGCGCCTTGGTCCGGGGCCGGTGCGGGCTCGGGCGAGCTCTGGGGCACATCGCTTTCCGAGAGCTTCTTGAAGGCGAGGTCCGCGAACTGCTGGTCGTACTGCTCCACGGGCAAGGGGGTCGCGGCGAAGGATGCGGCGAGGGCGTCGGCTTCCTGGCCTCCGAGCACGTGGATGGAATCGACGACATTGCCGTTCGCGTCGAGTTTGTCGAACTGGACATCGCCTCGCTTGACGGCGAGCAGTTCCTTGCCGCCCTCGACATCGACGACAAAATCGGTTCCCCGGACGCCGCAAAGGGCCGTCGGCGTGCCGATGCTGATGTTGGAACCCTTCGCCGCGATGGCCTTGATCTTGCCAGCCGCCACCTGAAAGGCGTTCTTGTCGCCATTCGCGACGCCGAGAGCCTTCACCTTGAAGGTCGAACTCCTGCCGACCTTCACAATTGATCCATTCGGGGAAAGCTTGAATTCCGCCGAGGTGTCCGCGCCGGTAACAATGCTCGCCCCGGGGGCGATCGAGTCGCCCTCGAAAAGGCCCACGTTGTAGACGAGTTCGGTCTTGTCGGGGAGGACGACCTTGAGGTTCGCGCCGTCGACGAATTCGAAGGTGAATTTCTGTCCCGCCGCCGCGGCCCCCTGGGCCATGGCGAGGGCGGGCAGGATGAACATGATCGCCAGTACGGTGAATATGCGCTTCATGGGGATTTTTCCTCCGTCCTTCAGAACCTGACCGTGGCCTGGAGACTCGACGACACCTTCCATTGCTGATTCATCCATTTCGCGTTGTAAAGGAGGGTGAGTATCGAGGAGCCCGTGCGGTAATTGATGGCGAGCCCGGCTATGGCGTTCGTCGGGTCGACGAGGTCGCCGAAGAAGCCGGACACGCTGCCGAGGGCGTATTTCTCGTAGCTGGCGTCCGCGAAGATGCCCGGGAGGATGCCCTCGCCAATGTGGGCGACGGCGCGGAGATGCGGCCAGGAATAGAGATTGCCGGCCACCCCGGCGGCGAAGGGGCCGTCGAGACTCACCGAGGTCGAGAGCTTGCTGCCGAGGATGTCGGCCCCGATGCTGGCGAGCCAGCCGGCGGAAAGATTGCCGGTGGGGCTCGCGTCCATCTCCACCGCCTTCATGTCGCGATAAACATCGTAATTGGCATCGAAATAGGTCGGGATGAAACCGGGTCCGAGAAGCCTGATCTGGCTGCTCCAGAGGAAGAAGCTGACGAGCTTGCCGCCGGCGCCGATCATGTAGCCGAACCTTCCCTTGGGCTCGAGGGCCGCTTCCGTGAAGGTGGTGACCGAGGCCGCGGGGGAGCTGACGAGGGGCAGGCTCGCGTCAAGTCCGTACACCGCGATAGGGGAGCCCGAGTAGGCGGGAATGGAAGGCGCGGTCGTCGAAGCGTAAAAGACGCTCGGGTTGGTGTCGGCGGCCAGGGTAAGACCCAATTGCAGGTTTTTAAGGAGGCCCATCTCGGTGCTCACGAGGGGTCGCGCATAGACATGGGTGCCGATGACGTCGAAACGGGCCAGGTTGCCGGTCAGGAATTCAAAACCCAGCCAGGGGAAATTGAACATCGAACCGTCGAGGCCGAAGTCGAGCCCCGCGAACCGGGTCTGGGGGAAGAAGCTCATGTTCGAGTAGTTCCCCATGATGAACCCGTTGCCGAGGGTGAAGTCGCTGATCGAGCCGACCTTGACGAAGAGCGGGTCCGTTCCCTTGAGTCCGTAGCGGACATACAGGAGCTTGGAGAAATAGAGGCTGGCCCAATCGAGGGCGCCCGAGCCCGGGGCCGCCACCCAGTCGCCGTCGTAGAAGCGGACCGCTTGATCCGGGTAATTGGCGGGATAAACCTGGAAATGGACGGTCAGGTTGAGTCCCACGCCGAATTTCCCGAAGGCCACATCAGGCTGGAAACCGAGCTGGGTCCATGCCTCTTCGGTTCCTCCCGGTCCGGTGCCGAACACATCGGTTCCCAGGGAGACCCCAGCCTGGAAGGTCGTCGCGGCCTGATCGGCCTGCGCGAAAACCGGGATTCCGCACAGCAGCGCCAGGATGGCGAAATAAATAGGAAGTCTGTTCATGAAGGGCCCACCTCCCGTGGTTGCGAGTCGAGGTCGTAGTTATCCAGTATATACCAGGCAGTCAGGATTTCACAGGATCGGGACTTCCCCGCAGTCGCCAGGTGCGCCTGATTCGTCTATCGCGGAAATCGGGTGGAAGGCAGGACTCGGAGATATCCTCGACCCGGGCTTCGACCAGGTCGTCAGACCACCTGAGCCTGCGGGAGTTGGACGAAAAGAAAAGGCTGCCATCAGGAGCCAGGACGCCCAGACAGGCCGCGATCAGGTCGGGCCACTGCCGGTTGACATCGAAATCGCTTTCGACCGACGAGGAATTGGAGAAGGTTGGCGGATCGCAGACGATGAGATCCCATTTCCTTCCATTGCCGGCGGCCTTGGCCAGGAAGGCCCGGACATCCGACTTCACGAAGCTGTGCGCGGGATTCTCGAGCCCATTGATCGCGAGATTCCGCGCGGCCCAGGAAAGATAGGTGGTGGAAAGATCCACCGAGGTGACCTCCGAGGCCCCACCCGCCGCCGCGTAAACGGAGAAACTGCCGGTATAGGCGAAGAGATTGAGAAAGCGCCTTCCCTCGGCCTCGGCGCGCACGAGGGCCCGCGTGGGACGGTGATCGAGGAAGAGTCCCGTGTCGAGGTAGTCCGTGAAGTTGACGATGAAAGAGAGGCCCCCTTCCTCGACCTTCCGCTCGAAACCCAAAGAACGATCTCGTTCGTATTGTGACAACCCTTTCTGGCGTCTCCGCCTCCGGAGGAAGACCCGGTCGAGGGGCACGGCGAGGGCCTCGGCCGAGGTCCTGGCCATCAGGGCCAGCCAGGCCTCCTCCTCGGCGGCTTCCTTGTCGTAGGGACGCTCGTAGAGGGCCAGGACGAGACAGTCGACCGCCTCTCCATCGCCCCCGAGGGGCCTGGTCTCGCGGAAGAGTTCAATTGCGAGGGGAATTTCGGGAATGTCGTTGTCGTAGACCCGGAAGGCCTTGACGCCTTCGCGCCTGGCCCATTTCCGGAGTCGTTTCTCGTTTTTTCCCAGCCGATTGCCGAGATACTCAGCCTGGCGGAGATCCTGGGGTCCCATCAGGGGCGGCCGTCGGGGAGCGATCCGCGATCTTCGGGAAGCGATCCGCGATCTATGGGCGGCATCAGCCCATCTGGCGATTGTTCATCATCACCGAAAGGAGGGCGTATCCCGACGAGAGATCCTCGCGCTGTACGACCACCTCGGGATCCAGCTTGAGTTTGATGTTGGTGAAATTCCAGATGGCCTTGATTCCGGCCGTGGCGAGAATTTCGGCCGTTCCCTGGGCCATGGGCGAGGGGACCGTCAGGACGGCGACCTTCACCCCGAGTTCCTCGATGCTGCGGGCCAGGCTGTCCATGCCATGAATCGGCACCCCGTGGACCCTTTGGCCGATCTTCTGCGGGTCGGTATCGAAGGCCGCGAGGAATTTGAGGCCATGGCGCTCGAAATCCGGGTATCCGATGAGGGCCGATCCAAGGTTGCCCGCCCCGACCAGAATGGCGTTTCGCACCATGTCCCATCCGAGGTAGTGCTCGATGGCTCGAACGAGGGCCTCGACCGGGTAGCCCTTTTTGGGCTTGCCGATGATCCCGGTGATCGCCAGGTCCTTGCGCACCTGAATGGGCTCGAGGTTGAGCTCCTGGGCGATGACCGTTCCGGAAATGTAGGCGTCACCCGTGTTCTGAGCGCTCCGGATAATGTGGAGGTATTGGGGAAGACGCCGTACCGAGGGGGCGAAGGAAACCTTGTTCTTCGACATGAGTGGAACTCCCATAATCATAACAACTTGCCGCATGTCGATAAAATTGTCAAGAAATATGAAATTTTCTATATCGGCAAAGGCATATTGAACTCGTGAGAGTGCCATTTCAACACCGAACCACTGAGGGCCGGCCCTTCCCGATATGCCGGGCAGGCGAAAAGGCTGTACCCCGGGCGCCTAATAATGGAGTAAAATCGTGAAATGCTGCTCGACACCTGTGAAATCGGCTCGTCTGGCCTGGCTAAACTCGTCTCTGGTGAAATCGCGATATTCGTGAGAATCGAATTCTGGGAGGCCTTGGGACGGGATGCCGCCACCCTCGGCGCGGGCAGGGATCTGGATGAAGACGAGGCCGTCGACCTCGTCGTCGCGGCAAAGGCCACCGAG
>JAJXVS010000208.1 GCA_021782015.1 bacterium
ATCTCGCCATGAGGAGCGCGGATAGCCGCACAGGTTTTTTCATGTTCACTTTCCTCCCTCCGCCTTCACGGGCCTGAGCGCGACGATCGTCCCCAGGTCGAAGATGGCGCCGCTCTCACCCGCCGGGACATCGACAGAGCATTGGCTCCCATCGTCCCATTTGATAGTAAGTTTACCCCGTGGCAGGCCGAAACACTCGAAGACGCCCTTTTCGTCGGTGAAGGTCGCCCCCTGGTCGAGGGCCTTTCCCGAATCCATCGAGAGGTCGCCGGCGAGATTGGGCATCGGCTTCCCGTTCACGTCGACCAGGGTGCCGCGGATGGTCGCGGAGGCCGCCAAGGATATATTCACAATTGTAATGGATCGATAGACGGGATGGAGCTCCACGGAGGCCGGGTCGGGCCTGACGTCGGGCGGGCTCTGGGGCATTTCGATGTTCGCGACAAAGGGCGAATAGGGCGTCAGGTTGGCGATCGCCGCCGGCCTTCCGTCCGGCACCTCAGTCGCCGCTCCGCCTCGGGGCCGCAGTTCGACGAGCTGTCCCTTCATGCCCGCTGAGGGCACGACGATGGCGAGGGCCTGGCCCGGCGCCTGGGTCAGGGCGAAGTGGCCATCCGCGTAGGCGAGGGCCGAGGCTGCGGCAAGGTCGAGCTGGCCGCCGCTCAAGCCCGTCGTCGAATCGTTGCCAAGGCTCCCGGAGGCCGACAGGGTGGCCAAGGGAAGGCCGATGCTGGCCGAGGCGTTCGCGGATTTGTCGCTGCCTGTTCCGACGAGGTTTTGGCCGCTGACCGAGAGAACCCCGTTGTCTCCCAATCCGAATCCGAGGTTGATCGAATCGCTCTGGCCGACAAGGTCGCGCTGGTAACTAATCGTGCGTCGATCCGGCGGGGCGACGGTCAGGGTTACCGAAAGTCGGGGCGAACCCCCGGTATCGGACTTCCAGTCATAGCCGCCCGACAACGAAAGCAGGGTCGACCTCTCGATCGAAAGCGACGGACCCGCCGTGACTGACCATGTTGCCACCATGCCGGCCTGAAAGCCCACATCTCCGCTCAGGGAAAATAGGCCCACTTTCCCCGGCAGGGCGACGCCGCCCTGACCCGAAAAATCCCAATAGCCGGCCACCTGGCTCTGCGTTGCGCCGGGCACGATAAAGCCTGCGCCGAGGTATTGGGCCGCGAGTCCCAGTCGCGGAATCCGCTCGTCAAAAAAGGAAGAAAAGCGCCAGAAGGCCGTGAAGGCAGGGGCGGGGGGCAGGGCCGCCGCTTTGTCGAGGAGGCCGAAGGACAGGGCGCTCACCAGGCCGAAGGTACCCAGCTGAGTGCTGGCCAGAGAGGAGAGGCCCGTGAGGCCGGAGGAGTAACCGGCCTCGGCGTCGGCGCCGATCTGGACCACGTCGTTCAAACCCATGGCGACGTGGGCCGAGCCGAAGGGCTGTGTCGGATCGTCCTGCGAGGCGCCCAGGCCGATCGCGTAATCGATCTTGCCCGAGCCGAGGGAACCCTGATCGTAGGGAATGCCGAGGCGTATTTCCCGCGGCGGCAGCCCAGTTTCCTCGATGTCGATGCGCACCTCATTGAGGCCCGAGGCGAGGGGAAGGTCAGACAGGTGATAGGTTCCCGCACCGAGGGCAAGCTGTCGCGTGAAATTGCCGTTCACGAAAACCTTCACCGTCGCGTCTTTGTGGAGGAGGAATTCCCCCGTGGTCAGGTCGGGCGAGAGGGTCCAGCCAGGCAGACCTTCCTTCCTGCCGAAGGCGATCCCATAGAGCTGCCGCCCCCCCTGGAATGAAACGACCGGCGCGTCAATTATGCCCGCCTGGAGTCGTGAGCCGAGCTGTGGGAAATCCTTGAGCACCCGTGCCGTGTCGAGGCCGAGGGAGCTGCCATTGGGGCTCAGGGAGAGTGAACCGTTGGCCTCGCCGACAAAGCCGAAGAGGTAAACTCCAGGCATGAGGCGGACGGTGCCGCCATATATGGCCTGTGTTCCCTGTCCAATGTTCTGCCACAGGGGGGCGAAATCGAGACTGCCGCCCAGGGTGGCGGCGAAGTCGGCGTTTTTGTAGCGGACCTCACCCTTTCCCGGATCGACGATCTCTTGCGCGGTGAGGATCTCCGGCCGCATCGAGGCGGGATCCACATCGATTGAGAGCACGAGGTTGGCCGCGTCGAGCGAAGCCCGAATCCCGAAGAGCCCGAGCTCGCCGACACCGATCTGCCTGTTCGTGCCGAAAAGCGAGGCGGCGATGGCGGGTTTGAGGAGGGTGCCGAGCGAGGCCTTCAGGTCGAGGGTCGAAAGCAGCAACTCTCCTCCCGAGCCGACCGAGAATTGGATGGCGCCCACCTTCGTGCCATCCACGACCAGATCGGCCAATCCCTTCTGGGACGAATCCTGGGCCGAAAGAAGCCTCGGGGCAGCCGCGAAAAGGATCAGGAAAATGATGCCGAGGGAGGCTGCCTCGCGACTAATAAACGCCTTCGTAGTCGATGGTGGCATCATAGCTCTTTCTCGGCACGGCGTCGGCCTTGGGAATGAAAAGCCGTATGCTCTTTCCCGGCAAGTAATTGGCGCTCGCCAGAATGCCCAAGTCCTCGGGGGCGAGGCTCATGAGTCCGCCGCCGATCTTGATGCGCGGGTCGAGGGCGATGACGTGGCGGCTGCCCGTGTTTCGGACCTCCACGAGATAGCCCGGCGATCCATCGCTTCCCGTCGCGCCCTGGGCCGAGGCCACGAGTTCCGCCACAAAGGAGGGCCGGCCCACGTACAACGCAGCGATGTAGCGGAACATCATCTTGATGCCCGAAGACGAGGATGGACCTGTGTCGAGGGGAACCTGCTCAGCCACGAACCTGAAGCATCGTTCCGTGTCGATACTCGCCGGGCCCTTCCATTGAATCTTGACGACAGCCTGGGCCCCCGGCTCCACGATCATGCGCGTCGGGTAGATGAGGAAGAGGTCGTCTGCCGGGCCGTTGATCTCCTTGCCATCGGGCGAAAGATCGCGGCTCTCCACCCGGAACCTGATGGCGATGCGTCCCGGGTCCTCGGACTTGATCCGAAAGGTGCCGATGCTCCCCGGCCCGCTCGGCGCGACTGTCGTAGAAATAGGCTCAAGCGTAAAAGCGCTCAAAGCCCCCACCCCGAGGGTGAGGGCTAGCAGAGCAAAGAGTGCGCGAAGGCGAAGTTTCCTCATTTACCAACTATCGGTCAAGGCGAGGTGATGGTAAAGGTTATAGAACCTATATAGGTGTCGGGGTTTAGAAAAGCAGCGGGAAAACTGATGTAGAGAATGTTCGTGCTGCCTGCCGCCGAGGAAGATCGCGTCAATGACGTCGTGAGTGTCGCCGAACCGTTTGTGAGGGTAAGCGGATTACTTCCATACTTCAGCGAGTAAGAAAGCGAATCGGTGTTCCCGGTTGTTAGCCCTACGAGTGTCGCGCCATTGGACGCTGCTAAGGTCACCGTGTAGCCGGCCGCGCTATTCGACAGCTCGACAACCGTGGCAATTTTCAGGTCGGTGGTTGCTGTGCCAATGGGCAGGGCCGAGGCATTGGCATCGGCTGTGACGGTAATAGTAGTGATTGGGGCCACCTTCCCCGACAGGCTCAGGGTCCCCGTCCCTGTTAGGGCGAACATCGGCACCAAGGACGCAGTCAGCACCACCATAGCAACCAGCCCACGCTTGGCAAATAGACTTGTCTTCATATGTCAACCTCCACTTGGTGTACAATCTAACTTACCAATATGAAAGCAACTATCGTGCCAAGGATTCAAAATGGCGACAAGAAATCTATTGCTGTCCTGGCAAGACTTTCCTTGGCGTGCTCTCGCGCGGGGTGGGCAGGAAGGTGGGCGCCCTCGACCATTCGGTCGACTGACCCGACATCTCAGTCGAGACCTTCACCTTTTTCGGGGGAGTTCAGCCGCTGAAGGCGCGAGCGGAGGTGTCGCTCGCTGATGCCCAAATCGCGGGCGGCCGCACTCTTGTTACCCTCATTCCGCTCAAGGGCCCCGCGGATCAGGCGGCCTTCGAAATCGTGCATAGCCGTCCTGTAATCCAGCCTTGTGGTGAGGGGATCGAGGTACTCGTGATTTTCGGCGTCGGTGGGGGGGGGAAGGTCCCCGGCGCGGATGAAGGCACCGCGGCAGAGGATGACGGCCCTTTCGATCGCGTTCTCCAATTCTCGAATGTTGCCGGGAAAGCCGCGTTTGTGGAGGAGGTCGAGGGCTTCCCGCGTAATGCCCTGTATGGTCTTGCCATACAGCCCGTTGCATCGCGCGATGAAGTAATCGACGAGGTCGCGGATGTCCTCTTTGCGCTCCCGAAGCGGGGGCAGGCTGATTTCGATTACGTTCAGCCTATAGTAGAGGTCCCGCCTGAAACTCTGGTCTTTGACCATGGCGGCCAGGCTTCGGTTGGTCGCCGCGATGATCCTGACGTCGAGGCTGCGGGTCCTGTTTTCGCCGATGCGCTCTATCTGCCCGAACTGGATGGTACGGAGGAGCTTGACCTGGACCGAAAGGGGAATCTCGCCGATTTCGTCGAGGAAGAGGGTGCCCCCTTCCGCCTCCTCGAAACGGCCCAGTCGATCGGCGTTCGCCCCGGTAAATGAACCCTTGACGTGGCCGAAGAGCTCGCTTTCGACGAGTGACTCGGGAAGGGCCGAGAGACTCACGGCTACAAAAGGACCGGCGCGTCCACTGCGTTCGTGGATGAAATGCGCCACGAGTTCCTTGCCCGTGCCGCTCTCTCCCGAGAGGAGCACCGAGGCTGAGCTGTTGGCTGCCCTGGCGGCCATGCTCAACACGGTGGCCATCGATTCGCTTCGGTAAATGATGCCGGCCACGGCCGGCGAGGCGACAGGCCCTTCGGCCGGCGGCAAAAGAGCCTCACGTTGCAGGCTCATCCGCTCGTTCACCCGGATGAGGACCCGCTCGATGTCGGCCCTGGCCGTGGGCTTGATGAGGTAGTCATCGGCCCCGCCCTTAAGAAGGCTGACGGCCTCGTTCGTGTTGGCGAAGGCCGTCATCACCACGACGGCGATGGCCGGGCTCAGCGCCTTGGCCCCGGTGAGCACGTCGAAACCCGAACCATCGGGAAGGTGGAGATCGGTGAGCACGAGGTCGACGACCGATCTGGCCACGATGACCAAGGCATCCTTCACATTCATCGCCGACAGATATTCGATGGGAGGATAGTCCAGACCCGAGACAATGGAGCGGATCAGCTCGATCTGGGTCTCGTCATCATCGACTGCGAGGAGGGTCATCGTTCATTTCCTCAAAATGGCATGGCCTTCGGCCCTGCCCATTCGGCCCCGCCCCTTCGGCCCTGTAAGAAGGTATCGCGCCGGGCCTGGAGCTCTTGTAAATTCGTCGGCCAAATTCCATCCGGAGAGTACGGGAAAGCGCGTTATGGCTGGCCTTCACTCGATGATATGTGTAACTTACGTTACAGATAATTGCGGCCTTGAGCCGAAACAAGGAGAACCCCATGGCTTTCACCGTCCCCGATCTCCCCTATGGCTATGATGCCCTCGAGCCCTTCATCGACACGGAAACGATGAAGATCCACCACGACAAGCACCACGGCGCCTATGTCAACAATCTGAACAAGGCCCTTGAGGGAGGCGAGTTCGCCACCTGGCCGATCGAGAACCTCATCAAGGATCTCGGCAAGCTACCCGAGTCCGTAAGGACGGCCGTTCGCAACAACGGCGGCGGTCATTACAATCACAGCCTTTTTTGGACCATGATGGGGCCGGGGGCGGGCGGAAAGCCCTCGGGAAGTCTCGCCACGGCCATCGATCGCGATCTGGGGGGCTTCGACGCCTTCAAGACCGAGTTCGCGAAGGCGGCCCTCGGGCGTTTCGGCTCAGGCTGGGCCTGGCTCGCCCTCGGGTCAGGCAAGAAGCTGTCGATCGTCTCGACGGCGAACCAGGACAATCCCCTGACCGAGGGCTCGATTCCCCTCCTGGGCGTCGATGTCTGGGAACACGCCTATTACCTCAAATATCAAAATCGGCGCGCCGACTACGTTGAATCTTTTTTTAGTGTAATTGATTGGAAGGCGGCTCTCGGACGATACGAAAAGGCCCAGTCCTGAGCGTTTTCGTCAGATTATTCTTGCGTCTGGACGCGGCAAAGACCAAACTGGTACTCTGACTACATGGCGGCCGACGGGCCGCCGAAGGCGGGGTCATGAAGAAGTCTTCGCTCATGTTCAGGGTGGCGGTTTTGGTCAGCGTCCTCGTCGCGCTTCTGATCGGCGCGGTGCTCGCGGCCGTTCTCGTGGTGCTGCAGAGGGATATCGGCACTCTCGAGACGGGCGAGAACGAGCAGGTCGCCAAGGCAAGGTCGGGGCAGATCGACCAGCTCCTTGAGACCCACCTCCGCGAACTCTCGATCATCGCGATGGAGGACACGGTCACGAAGGGGCAGCCCGCCGCCGCCGAAGCCGCCATCAAGGCCCTCAACGGAAGGGTGAGTCCCGACATCACGACCGTGCTCTTGGGTTGGCCAGACGGCCGGGCCACCACCCCCAAGGGCGTCTACGTCGACATCAGCCAGAGGCCTTATTTTCAGGCAATTATGAAGAACGGTCGGGACTTCACGATCTCCGACGCCCTGATCTCCAAATCCTCCGGCAAGCCGGCCATCATCCTCGCCAAGGCAGTAAAGAACGCGGACGACAGCACGAGGGCCCTCGTGGGCTTCGAAATGCAGTTGGACGCCCTCGGCAAGATCACCGACGTCATAAAGCTCGGCAAAACGGGCTACGGATGGGTCATCGACGAGCACGGCCTCATAATCGCAGATCCCACCCCCGATACGGTGATGAAACTTGACGCGAGCAACGCCGACAAGCAGGGCTTTATCGGGCTTTCGGCCGTCGTCACGCGCATGCTCTCCGAAACCGAGGGCCGCGGCGTCTATTCCAAGCCCGACGGCTCGAAGATGGTCTGCTACTGGTCGCGGATCCAGAACAGCCCCGGATGGACCCTGGCACTTTCGATCACGGCCAAGGAGGCCAATCGGACCAT
>JAJXVS010000209.1 GCA_021782015.1 bacterium
GGTAAAAAAGCTCTCCCGCTTCCTTGTCGTCTTCGTCGTCCCCTGTCTGATCGTCGTCTCCATGCAGAAGCCCCTCAGCCCCGAGCTTCGGAGCAGGGCCTTCCTCGTTTTGGGCCTATCCTTCGCCACCTACGCCATCGCCTTTCCCCTCGCCTTCCTCCTCGCCAGGCTGATGCGGCTCAAGGGTTCGAAGGCGGGGGTCCATGCCTTCGCGGCGGTCTTTTCGAACGTGGCCTTCATGGGCTTTCCCGTCCTCCAGGGGCTCTTCGGAAAGGACATCCTCTTCGAGGCCTCGATCGCGACCATGCCCTTCCAGATATTGGCCTTTTCGATCGGCGCGGCCATGCTCGCGAGCGGCTCGGGACGAAAGGCCGAACTCGGCCCCGCATCCTTCGTCAAACCCGCGGGCGTGGCCGCCGTCGTCGGACTCGGCCTCTTTCTCGCCAATTTCGCCCTGCCCCCCGCCCTATTCCAGGCGATGAGCCTCCTCGGCGACACGACGACGCCCCTGTCGATGGCGGTAATTGGGGCAATACTTTCCGAGACGGACCTCCGCGGCGCCCTCGGAGACTGGCACGTCTGGGCGACCTCGATCTGGAGGCTCCTCGCCCTCCCCCTCGTCACCTGGCTCGCCCTGCGCGCCATCGGCGTCGAAGGCAGGACCCTCGGCCTCCTCGTGGTGATGACGGCCATGCCCGTCGCGGCCAACGCGACCATGCTTTCGGCAGCCTACGGGGGAGATCACCGACAGGCCAGTTCCCTGATCTTCGTTTCAACCGCCCTGTCCCTCGTGACGATTCCCCTCCTCGCCGCCACGCTCTTCGGAATCTAGCGCCGGCCGCCAGGGCCTTGGCGCCGGCCTCGCGCGAGGGAGGCGAAGACGCCGAATAGACAGAGGGCGGCGAAGATGCCCATGCCCAGATGCATGCTGTGGAGGAGCTCCGGATAGACGGCCGCCGTGATGGCCCTCCGCCCGGGGCCGAGGCTCACGAGGAGCATTGCGATGCCCATGCTCAGCATCTGGCCGACGAGGCGCATGGTGCCGAGGGTCGCCGACGCGACTCCATAGGAGGGCGGCGCCACCGAGCCCATGACCGCGTTGGTGTTCGGCGAGGAAAAGAAAGCATAACCAATACCGACGATCACGAGCTCGAGAACGAGGATGCCGAGGCTTGTCGTGGCCCCGAGGGTGGTGAAGAGGGCGAGCATCACCGTCATGATGGCCATGCCCGCCGAGGCGAGGAGCCGGGGCTCCAGCCGATCCGAGAGCCTGCCCGCAATGGGCGAGAAAATCACCATGAGGAGGGGCTGCGAGATGAGGATGAGGCCGGCCTTCTCCGGATCGAAACCTCTTATGTATTGGAGGTAAAGGCTCATGAAGAAGGTGAGGGCGAAGGTCGCCGCGTAATTGATGAGGGCCGCGAGGTTCGACATGCCGAAGGCCCTGTTGCCCCTGAAGAGGGCGAGGGACAGGAGGGGATTTTTCGCGCGGCCCTCCCTCCAGACGAAAAGGGCGAAAGCGACAGCGCCCAACCCCACGAGGGCGTATCCGACCGGATCGGGCAGGACCGAGAGGCCGTAGATCAGGGGCATGAGGGTCGCGATCGAAAGGAGGGCCCCCCCGAGGTCGAATCGCTGCCCCCTCTGGCCCAGCCACTCGCCCTTGAGCCGTGTGGCGGCCAGGACGAAGGCTATCAAGCCGACGGGCACGTTGAGAAGATAGACGCTGCGCCAGCCGAATTCGTGGGTGAGGAAGCCGCCTGCCAGGGGCCCGAGTGAAAGCCCCGCGTAGGTGAAGGCGACGTTGATCCCCAGGACCCTGCCCCGCTCCGCCGGAGGATACACCGAGGTCAGGATGGCGACGCCCGTGCCGAAGATCATCGAGGCGGCCGCGCCCGTGAGGGCGACCATGGCGATGAGAATGGCACCCGTCGGCGCGAGGGAGGCCAGGGCCGAGAACAGCGTGTAGGCTGCTATACCAATTATGAATATCTTCTTGCGGCCGACCATGTCGCCCAGCTTGCCGAAGGGCAAAAGAAGGGGCGCCGCCGTGACGAGGAAGGCCGTGTTGACCCAGCCTAGGCCCACGGCATCGAGGCCGAGGTCCCTTCCGATGGCGGGGAGGGCCATGTTGACCGCAGCCGAAAGATAGGGCGTCATGAATGAGCTGAAGCAGGCCACCGCGAGGGCCACCTTCCGGTTGCCCGCCTCGCCCCGCGCCCCGGCCCCCACCCCGCCCTTCGCCTCCACCGCTTCGCCCCGGGCTCCCGCCTCGCCCTTCGCCGATCCGGCCGTCGCGTCCCCGTCCATCCCCTCCCCCCTTCTCCCAGGCATCAGGCCCTCATCCCGACCTTGAATTTGCCAACCTCTTCCATCAAGGCTTCGATGCTCCTCTTGTTGTCCAGACTGGTTTGGTTGATGCTGGTCACCGCGTGGGTGATGTGCCCCACCCCCTCGGCCATCTCGTTGACGCTGCGGTTGACCTCCTCGGTCACGCGACCGAGATTGCCGCTCTCCTGGATGACTTCCTTGGAACCCTCCAGCATTTCGGTCGAGCCCGACTTGACCTGCGAGGTGATGTCGTTGAGCTGGCTGATGGCCTCGAGAATTTCGTGGCTGCCCGCGCCCTGCTCGTCCATCGCATTTCGTATGCTTTGCTCGCGTTCCGAGACCGTCTTGATGCGCGTGTCGATGGATTCGAATTGAGCCAGCACCGAATCGGTCGCGCGGGTGAGGCCGTCCATCGCGTCCTTTATCTTCCTGAGCGAGGCGGAAATCGTCTTCGACTGCTCGCCCGATGACTCGGCGAGTTTCCTGATCTCGTCGGCGACGACGGCGAAGCCCTTGCCCGAGTCGCCCGCGTGGGCGGCCTCGATGGCCGCGTTCATCGAAAGGAGGTTGGTCTGACTCGCTATCGACTGGATCACCTCGCTGATTTCAAGAAGGCTCTCCGATTCCTTGGCGACCTCGCGGATGCTCTCGGAAACGGCCGCGAGGCTCGAGCGTCCATCGTCGGAGGCGTGGGCGAGCTCGTCGACATTCTCCGCGTTCTTCGCGAGGGTGGAGGTTACCGAGGCGATGTTCGCGAGCATCTCCTCGACGGCCGAGGAAGACTGGGCCACGCTGGCGGCCTGCTCATCGATGTGGGCGTCGAGCCGCTTGATGTTGCGCGTGATCTGTTCCATCGTCGAATTCGTCTCGGTGACGCTCGCCGACTGGCTCAGCGCCCTTTCCTTGAGGCCCTGGAGATTGGAGCTGATCTGGGTGATCGAGGCGGCGGTCTCGCCCATGCTCGCGGACAGGCCCGTCCCCACGCCGGACAATACCTTCAATTGCTCTTGAATTGACGCGACGAGGGCCCTCGTGTTGTGCATGAGGGTGGCGTAGGCCCGCGCGAGGTCGCCTATCTCGTCACCCCGCTTGCAGAAGGCCTGGGGCACCTCCTGGGTGTAATCGCTCCGAGCGAGCAATTCGGTAAAGCCGACGCACTCCTTGATCGGGCCGACGATGCCGCGGGTGACGAAGGAAAGGATGAAGAGGCCGAGGGCGATGAAGAGGACAGATACGACGATTATGCTGTTCCTGATGAGGTCGACGCCTCCGAAGACGTGGGCCTGGCGGGCGCCCACCGCGATGGACCAGGAGGTGCCGAGGACGGGAGCGAAGCCGAAGATGTCCTTCTCGCCCGCGTAGGGGACTTCCTCATAGCCCGTCTCGGCCTTGATCATCCGGCCGAACATCGCGGCGATGGGCGCCAGCGAAGGATCCTTGGCGCTTTCTTGCACCAGATTGCGCTGCTTGAGGACATCATCGCGGTTCGGCGAGGCGATAAAGGTGCCCGTCCCGTCAATCACGAAGGAAAAACCCTTCGCCCCGTAGGAAATCTTGTCGGAGGTTTCGCTCAACCAGCCCGCGTCGAAGACGGCGAAGGCGATGCCGAGCACCTGACCCTGAGCCGAAAGGATGGGAAGCGCGACAACCTGGACGGGCCTTTTCAATACCTTGTGAATCAGGATATCGGAAACGGCTGTGGTCCCCGCGATGGCCTTCTTGAAATAGTCCCGATCGCGCACGTTCGTGGTCGAACCGTCGTTGAGCCTGGTGGCCCCGTCGGGTGTGGTAATGCCGATCTGGAAAAGCCCCATGCGTTTGACGGCCGCGGCTGCTGCCGGGCCCTGCCGTTTCCAGTCCATCGAGACGAC
The DNA here is from genome assembly GCA_021782015.1 of bacterium. GTDB lineage: Bacteria > Spirochaetota > Spirochaetia > Treponematales > Rectinemataceae > CAIJMU01. The sequence goes on from JAJXVS010000209.1 coordinate 4,203, forward strand.
ATCCGGGTTGCTCGCGAACTCCCGCATCTCCGCGATATAGCGATCGAGGGTGCTTCGGACCAAAAGGGCGCCATAGGTCGCGATTTGGGGTGCGTTTTCCTTGACCTGGGTCTGCACGGCCCTCGCGGCCAATATGTAGGAGAGGCTCCCCACCCCGACCGCAACCAGCACCAGTATGGGAATCGATCCGGCAGCTATTTTTTTACCGATTGTCATCTTTGTAAATCTGTTCACTTTTCTCCCCTTATTTTTTCGGACCCAGGTTATGCATCCGCCCGCGACGGCGCAGTGCGACAACCAGAAATCACGCTTCTGTCGCCAGAAGCGTGAACCATCCAAAGTCTAGGGGCGCCCCATCGCAAAGTAAAGGGCTCGATGCGTGTCGGGATCGATCCTTCCGATCAGGACCAGGAGCGAAAGATGTCGGGCCCTCGCCGCTCGATGCCCGCGTCGAGGGTGGCGGGAAGGGGCGAGGTGACCGTGTCCAGCCAGACCGCAAGGGCCCGGGGAAAGGCCCGGTGAAAGAGGTTGCTGTTGGCCGGTTCGTTGTCGATGGCCACGACGAGGGTCCCGCGACGGCCCAGCTCGTCGCAGACCGATGCCTTGAAGGCCTCGTCCTCCATCGCAAAATCGGGCTTGAAGAAAAAGATCTCCTCGGGACCGGCGGGCAAACCGTATTCGAGAAAACTCCGCCTCGTGCCGACCTCCATGCCGGGACTGTGGCGCCCTGTCAGGTAGGCCAGTGTGAAGCCATCATTCTTGAGATCGGCGAGGAGCTCCGCGGCGCCCGGATAGGGTCGATCGTGGATGAGCCATTCATCAGTAAAGAAACGCTCCGTCCAGAAGGCGCGGAGTTCCTCGAAAAGGCCGCGGTCCTCGATCCCGGCCCGCCGCAATGGCTCGCCGATGTCCCAAAAGGGCCGCGAGAGGTCGAGGCGGTCCCAGCACGCATCGAGCCCGGGTATGCGGCCCCGGGCCGCCGCGAGAATGGCCAGGTTGCGCGGCGTCGTGTCCATGAGTGTGGAATCGATGTCAAAGAGGGCGAGCCAAGGTGCGCTAAAACCGAGGCCCTCGAGTTGGCGGCGATGTCGGAGAACAGGATGATCTATATTCATGCATTCCACTCCGAAGGGCCGACCACGATGGCGTGCGAGGACCAGAATTTAAGGGCAGCCGGCATTTCTCCGAGGGCGAGCTCGGGGTCGTGAATTTCCCTGGGAGCGGCGCTTCCGGGATAGAGGGTGTGGAGGAGAAAGCTCCCATCGCCCTGCCACAGGCCCCAGACGCAGAGCCGCCGCGTGGGCTTCTTTTCGCCCACGATGAGATGGGAGGGCAGAGTCCTCCCCCTTCGCCTCGCCCAGAAATCGCCGCGAGTCCAGATTCGAATCCGCGCGAGGCCCCCCTTCCCCACGGGCCGCGGGGCGCGGAAATCGAAGTGCTCCCAACCTTCGCGCCGGGCCGAGGCGGCCAGGCGAAGACCGGCCCATTCGAGGGCCAGATCCAGGGGAACCAGAAAATCGTCCAGATGTGCCCGAAGGTGGGCCTCGTCGCGAATGACAATCTTAATTGTGTCGATAGGAGCCTTCATTTGATGCCGGAGGAAATGTAGCCATTGACGAACTGCTTCTGGAAAACCAGGAACAGGAAGAATAGAGGGAAGGTGACGATGATCGTCGCCGCCGAAAGAAGACCCCACTGTGCGCCGATTTCACCCATTTGGGTAAAGCGCACCAGGCCCGCGGTGAGGGGTCGTGCCGTGTCGGACTGGGTGATGATGAGGGGCCAGAGAAAGTCATTCCAGTGGAAGGAGAGGGCCGAGAGCACGAGGGCCGTTACCGCGGACTTGGCGGTGGGGAGGTAGATGAGCCTGAGTTCCTGGTCCCAGCGGCATCCGTCGATGGCCGCGGCGTCCCCGAGGTCGCGGGGCAGCGAAAGGAAATTCTGGCGGAGCAAAAAGGTGGCGAAGGCCGAACCGAAGAAGGGCAGGGCTATGCCCGGTATGGTGTCGTAGAGCCCCAAGAATCGGATGGTCGAAAAATTGGGCACGAGAAGGGCCGCCGTCGGAATCATCATCTGAAGGAGTATCACCGTGAAGATGAGGTGGTCCCCGCGAAAACGGTAGCGGGCGAAGGCGAAGGCGGCGAGGCTGGCGGTGATCAGCTGGGCCCCGATGATGAAACCCACCTGCAGGATGGTGTTGAGGTAATAGCGGGCGAAGGGGGCCAGCGAAAAGGCCTTCTCATAATTGGCAAGACTGAGCCCCTGGGCAAAGAACACGTTGCCCGAGGCGAAGGGGACGGAGGGAGGCCGGAACGAGGCCGCGAAGGCCCAGACGATGGGGGCGAACATGAGGAGCCCGAGGACCGAAAGGACGGCGAAGCGGAGGGGAATGGTCCAACTAGCTTTCATGGCGCTCGCTCGCAAGGAAATTCGTGACCGTGAAGGAGAGGAGGATCGCGATCATGATGACCGTGACGGCATTGGCCTTGCCGATGTCGAGACGGTCGAAACGAACCTCCCATAGATAGTACAAAAGGAGGGTGCTCGATCCGCTCGGCCCGCCCTGCGTGAGGACGAAGAGGTGATCGACCGTCTGGAAGGCCCCAATAAAGGCCGTAGTTGTAACGAAGAGGGTCTGCCGGCGGATGAGGGGCAAAATGACGCCCGTCACGAGCCTGAGGCCCCCCGCTCCGTCCAGGCGGGCGGCCTCCACGACCGAGCGGTCGAGATTCTGCAGGCCCGCGAGAAAGAACAGCATTAGAAAGCCGACATTCTTCCAAAAGGCCACGAGGACGAGGGAAAAGAGTGCCAGGGA
>JAJXVS010000210.1 GCA_021782015.1 bacterium
ATGGGCGGAGCGAGCAGCGTCAGAAGCCATTCTTCTTTCCTCTCGCCGGAAACTACTCCGGCGAGGCCATCTTAGCACGAAGCCCGGTGCCCATGTCTCAACAACTATCAGAATTGACCGCCTTTGGAAATCGGCCCTAGATACTTCAAGAATTGGCCGTAGCCATCTGCCGCCATGCGGCTCTTCGGGATGAACCTCAACGCGGCTGAATCCATGCAATAGCGGAGCCCCGTCGGCGCCGGACCGTCGTCGAAAAGGTGCCCAAGATGGGAATCGGCGAAGCGACTCCGGACCTCGGTGCGGGTCATCCCCTGGCTCGTATCAATTACCAGCTTCATATTGGCGGGCACCAGGGGCCGGGTGAAGGAAGGCCAGCCCGTGCCCGAGTCGAATTTGTCCTTCGAACTGAAGAGGGGCTCGCCGGAAACTACGTCGACGTAGATGCCCTCCTCGTGATTGTCCCAATAGGCGTTCGCGAAGGCCGGCTCCGTGCCGCCGCCCCTCGCCACAAGATATTGTTCCCGGGTCAGGGTCTTCCTGAGTTCGGCGTCAGATGGTCGCCTCCAGGTTCCGCCGCTGCTCGCGTTCGCGTCGCCGCCGGCCCCGCCCATGCCCTTGCCGGCGACACCATCCGTGCCCGGTGTTGAGGGGGGAAGGCCGGGGTCCTCGAGGGCTCCGGCTCCCCAGGTCTTCAGGAAGAATTCGTCCCGACCCGAGTGCTCGCGATAATCGGCATACCTGCCTGGATTTTTTGCCGCGAAGTGCTGGTGATAATTTTCGGCCGGCCAGAAATCGGGGGCCTTCATGACGGCGACGGCCAAGGGCGCGCCAAAGACCTTCTCCCTCGCATATCGGGCCATCGCCGCTTCGATCGCGGCCTTTTGCGCGGAATCGTACCAAAAGAGAATCGGGCGATACTGGGGTCCCCTGTCGACGAAGGCCCCACCGGAATCGGTCGGATCGCTGTGGTGGAAATACAGGTCGACCAGGGCGGCGTAGCTCACTCGCGAGGGATCGAAGGTGACGAGGACCGATTCGACGTGACCCATTTCGGCATAATTGTCATAATTGGGCGAGAGGCCTGAGCCGGCGGCGTACCCGGACTCGGTCGAAATGACGCCGTAGGCCGAATCGAAGGCCGCCTGGAGACTCCAGAAGCAGCCGGCGGCGAAAAGGGCGCGGCCTGTGCCCTCGGCGGGAACGCGGTCGGCTGGAACGGAGGGGGCCTGCCATTCCGGCGAGCCGGGATCGAGGGCGGAAGCGGAAAAGGGAAGGGCCAAACCGGCCGCCGCGAGGGTGATTATTCTCAAGGAATGTACCATGCTGCCTCCCGATAATAGTTTCGATACACAGAAACATAAAGTTAGAACGAAGTTAGGGATGGCGTCCGCGGAAGTCAAGTTATCTTCGCAGGGCCTGGACGTCCGCGAAAGTCAAGTTTTCCTCGCAAGGGCCCGGAGGCCCGCTGAGGTCAAGTCTTCCTCGCAAGGTCCGGGCAACCGGCGAGCTTGGCAACCGTCGAGCCAGGCGCCACGGCAAGGCCGAGCCCCGGGAACTCGAAGACGCTGGCGCCCCTCGTGAATCCGCGCTAAGATGCCCCACCATGAAAGCGACCTACCCCCACCTTCTCGAGCCCCTCGACCTCGGCTTCACCAAGCTTCGGAATCGAGTGCTGATGGGTTCCATGCACACAGGCCTGGAAGAGGGCCACGACGGCGGAGCCGCGATGGCGGCCTTCTTCGCCGCCAGGGCGCGCGGAGGCGCCGGCCTCATCGTGACGGGTGGTGTTTCGCCCAACTTCTCAGGAAGGGTCAATCCCGTTTCGGCATGGTTGGCCTTCCCCTGGCAGGTCGGTTCCCATCGTCGCGCGACTGAGGCCGTCCACAGCGAAGGCGGCAAGATAGCCCTCCAGATCCTCCATGCGGGACGCTACGCCTACCTTCCCCTCTCCGTGGCCCCGTCGCGGCTCCGCTCGCCGATAACGCCCTTTACGCCGCGCGCCCTGAGTTCCGGCGGCGTGGAACGCACGATCGGCGCCTACGTCCGTTGCGCCCGCCTCGCGAAGAAGGCGGGCTACGACGGCGTCGAGATCATGGGCTCGGAAGGCTACCTCATCAACGAATTCATAGCAACTAGGACGAACAAGAGGAGCGACGCCTGGGGCGGAAGCTACGAGAACCGCATCCGCTTCCCCGTCGAGATCGTCCGCCGCGTCAGGGAGGCCGTGGGAGCCGATTTCATCATCATCTATCGGCTCTCCATGCTCGACCTCGTCGATGATGGCAGTAATTGGGATGAAATCGTCCAACTCGGAAAGGCGGTCGAGGAGGCCGGAGCCACCATCGTCAACACGGGAATCGGCTGGCACGAGGCACGGGTTCCCACCATCGCGACCATGGTTCCAAGGGCTGCCTTCATCGAGGTGACGCGGCGCATGCGCAAGGAACTTCGGGTGCCCGTCGTGGCGACGAACAGGATCAACACACCGGAAGTAGCCGAAGGGCTCCTCGCCGACGGCGTCGCGGACATGGTGTCCATGGCCAGGCCCTTCCTCGCCGACCCGGACTTCGTCGCGAAGGCAGCCGCCGGCAAGGCGGACGAGATCAACACCTGCATCGCCTGCAACCAGGCCTGCCTCGACCAGGTCTTCACCGGCAAGCGCTGCTCCTGTCTGGTCAATCCCCGGGCCTGCCGAGAGACGGAGCTCGTCCTTTCCGCCGCGCCGGCCAAGAAGCGCATCGCCGTGGTGGGAGCCGGACCCGCGGGTCTCGCCTACGCGACGGCAGCAGCCGAACGTGGTCACTCGATCGTCGTCTACGAGGCCGAAAAAGAAATCGGCGGCCAGTTCAACCTTGCGCGCCGCGTGCCGGGCAAGGAGGAGTTCGCCGAGACCCTCCGCTATTTCGGTCGTCGCCTCGAAAATCTCGGCGTGGAGCTCAGGCTCGGCACAAGGGCGTCGGCCGCCAATCTTGTAGCCGGAGGTTACGACGCAATCGTCCTCGCCACCGGCGTGGTCCCCCGCGACGTCGCCATACCGACGAGTGGCAAGGTGCTCGTCTGCTCTTACCAGGACATCCTGCGCGGCACCGCGAAGGCCGGTGCATCCGTGGCCATCGTCGGCGCTGGAGGCATCGGTTTCGACATCGCCGAGTACCTCGCGGAAAAGGCGGACGGCGGACCGATGACTCCCGAAGCCTTCGCGAAATTCTGGGGCATCGATTTTTCCGTCGCGGCCAGGGGCGGTGTTCAGGGGGTCGAGCGCGAAAAGGGCGAGCCAGGGCGAGCCATCTGGTTGTTGCAGCGAAGCGAGGGCAAGCCCGGCGCCCGCCTCGGAAGGACCACCGGCTGGATCCATCGTTCGAGCCTCAAGGATCGCAGGGTCACGATGATGGGTTCCGTCACCTATGAAAAGATCGACGACGAGGGCTTCCACATCACCCACAAGGGCGAGGCGAAGGTCCTCCCCGTCGACACCGTGGTCATCTGCGCAGGGCAGGAGTCGCGCAGGGAACTCCTCGCGGAGCTCGAGGCGGGCGGCCTGCCCGTCCAGGTGATAGGCGGTGCCGATGTCGCCGCCGAGCTCGACGCGAAACGCGCCATCAGGCAGGCCGTCGAGCTCGCGGCCAAGACTTGAAAATCAGTTGTGCGCCGCGGGAGCGGGAGCGGGAACTGCCTCGCGCCATGCGTAGGGCGCGGGCCCGCCCATCATGTAGCCGCGGCCCTGGCCCCACATCGGCTGCTCCTGGAATTGGCGGGCCGACTTCTCGCGCATGCCGAACCTGGCCCGTATGATCTGAAAGTAGCGCTCGAAATTGTCCCTTCCCATTATCTGAATGAGTTGGACCTCGGCGGAAAGGATCGCCTTTTCCATGTCGCCGCGAAGCAGCGATTCCTGGTCCACGAGCTTGTCGATCGCGGCCATGTCGGGCGTCGCCGTCGAGGGCAGGATGGCGTCCTTTATCTGGGCCTTGAGGAGCCCGAGATGGATCTTGTCATCCTTCACCTTCGTCTCGGCCGTCTTGACGATGTCGCCGATCTTAGTCACCTGATCGTCGGCCAGCCCAAACTGCTTCAGCGCGAGGGCACTGCGGTCGGGCGGGACCTGCGCGAACATGACGACGGGCGTGAGCAGCGCCAGGGCAACCACCGTGATTCTCTTCATCCAAAACCTCCATGGGGCTCCTTTGTCGGAGCCGCGTTCACCCATGATACAACCGGCCGCCGCCCAGGTTTCCCCCGGGAACGAGGTTTAACCTACTGTTTACTTTCTTGACATAGTGCAATCCGGTTGCATTTTCGGAAAACTCGTGTAAACTCAGGGAATGACGAAGGGAACGCAGGCCGTGGACCTCCTCGACGACGCGGGCATTCGGCCCACCAAGGCGAGGGCCCTGGTGCTCGCAGCCATTATGGAGGCGGGGCGCCCCCTCTCCCATCCGGCCCTCGCCGCCCTCCTGCCCGAACTCGACCGCGTGACCGTGTTTCGCTCGCTCAAGGCTCTCAAGGCCTCGGGCCTCCTCCACGGCATCCAGGGCCTCGACGGGCTGCTCCGCTATGTGGCCAATCCCGCGAGCCGCAAGGGCTGCCCGGGCAAGCATCCACATTTTCTCTGTCTCGAATGCGGCGCGATGACCTGCCTGCCGGAGCAGAGAATGCCCCACGTGCGGGTGCCCGAGGGCTCTGAGGTGGTCGGCAAACAGTTTTTGGTCTATGGCCTTTGCCCCCTCTGCTCCGCGAAGAACCAGAAATCTGGGAACCCGGCCGACTTGGCGACTAGAAAATCGGCCAGTGCCGAAAAATGAAGGACCAACAATGAAGAGAAGCATCATAGCTCTCCTTCTCGCTCTGACCGTCGCCCTCGGCCTCCATGCCCAGCAAAAGGTCGTGATAGCGGCCGCCGCCAACATCTCGGCCGTGGCACCCCGGCTCGAGGCCGCCTTCGCCGCATCTCATCGCGACCTCAGGCTCGAATTCCTTTTCGGCTCGTCGGGCACACTGGTTGCCCAACTCCTCAACGGGTCGCCGGCCCAGGTTTTTCTTTCCGCCGACACGTCGTTCGCCCAGAAACTCGTCGACGCCGGTGTGGCCGTCCCCCCCGTCAAGGTCTACGCAAGGGGAAGCTTAATACTATTTAGTACGAACCATCTCGATTTCTCGAAGGGGCTCGCGATCCTGGCCGATCCCCGGGTCGCAAGGATCGCCGTCGCCAATCCGGAGAGCGCCCCCTACGGCAGGGCCGCCCGCGAGGCCCTCTCGGCCATGGGCCTTCTCGGCTCGCTTGAGTCCAAATTCATAACAGGTCAGAACATCACCCAGACCCTCCAGTTCGCGCTCTCGGGAGCGGACGCCGGCTTCATCAACAAGTCGGCCCTCTACACCAAAGAGCTTCGGCCCTTCGACCGCGAGGGCGAATACTGGATCGCCGTCGACCCATCCCTGTACGGTCCGATCGACCAGGGCTTCGTCGTGATGAAGGCGGCGGCTTCCGATCCCGGGGTCCGGGCCTTCGTCGATTTCCTCGAGTCGGCCTCGGCACGGGAAATATTCGCCGAGGCCGGCTACCTGGTTCCATGAACTTCGATCCCGTTCCCTTCCGCGTCTCGATCGAACTCGGCCTCTGGGTGACCGCGATCCTTTTCGTCCTTTGCCTCCCCGCCGCCTGGATATTCGCCCGATCGACGCGGCCCTGGCTGGTGTGGATCGAGTCCCTCGGCTCCATGCCTCTCGTGCTCTCGCCGACCGTCCTGGGCTTCTATCTCCTCCTCCTCCTCTCGCCCAAGGGGCCGCTGGGCGCCTTCTTCCTTTCGGTTTTCGGCATCCGCCTGGCCTTTTCCTTCCCCGCGATCGTCATAGGTAGTTGCGTCTCCTCCCTGCCCTTCATGCTCGGGGCCCTCAAGACGGGCATCGTGGCCATCCCCTCGCACATTCTCGACGCCTCGGCCACCCTGGGGAAGGGCAGGCTCGAGACGGTGTTTCGCGTGGCGATCCCGAACATGAGGCCGGCCATCTTTTCGGGCCTCGTCAACACCTTCGCGCACACCTTGGGCGAATTCGGAGTAGTACTTATGATTGGCGGCAGCATTCCCGGCGTCACCAAGGTCGTATCCATTGCCGTCTACGAGCGCGTCGAGAGTCTCGATTTCGCCGGCGCCCAGGCCTACGCGATCGTCCTCGTGGGCGCGAGCTACGCCGGGGTCCTCGCCCTCAACATCGCGCAACGCCGGGCCGGGAGACGCTGATGCCCTCTTTTTCGATTCGGAAGCGCCTCGTCGCCAGCGACGGGATTTTCGAGCTCGAAGTCGCCGCGTCCTTTCCAGAGGGCGGTTTCCTCGGCATCCGCGGTCCATCGGGGAGCGGCAAGACCACCCTCCTTCGCACTATCGCGGGCCTGTGCCGGCCGGAATGCGGCCACATTCGCGTCGATGGGGAGACCTGGTACGATTCGGAGCGTGGCATATTCCTTCAACCGCAAAGGCGCTCCGTGGGCTTCGTTTTCCAGGATTACGCCCTCTTTCCGCACCTCACCGTCTTCGGGAACATTCAGTACGCGACTGGCGACAGGGGGCGCACCGAGGAGCTTTTGGAATTGACCCGACTCACCGATCACGCGCGGTACTTTCCGCGGGAACTTTCCGGCGGCCAGAAACAGCGCACAGCCCTCGCCCGCGCCCTGGGCCGGCGGCCGCGCCTCCTCCTCCTCGACGAGCCCCTTTCCGCCCTGGACGAGGGACTCCGCCAGGCCCTGGGCGAGGAACTGCGCCGCATCAGGCGCGAACAGGGGGTCACCGCCATCCTCGTCAGCCATTCGAAAACCGAAATCGAATCGCTGTGCACCGACATTCTCGAACTCCCGACCTGCCCTTCCGGCGAGCTCAGACTGGCCGCCCCTGCCTTCGCCTGAGTATCTTCCTTCCATGAACGAGTCGACACTTGCGTTGGTCCTCGGAGGCGGTTGTTTCTGGTGCCTCGAGGCGGCC
>JAJXVS010000211.1 GCA_021782015.1 bacterium
TGGGCCTCACCGAGGAGGAGCTGCGGACCCATTACTATCCCGAGGACCCGGAACTCCAGGAAATTCTCAGGATTCTCAAGAGCTAGCCATGAGAAGGGGAACCCGCATCGCGACGCTCTTCGCGATCGCGCTCTTTATCCTCGCTGAAGCCGCGGCGGCCGATACCGCGGCGCCCACCGCCACCGCGCCCACCGCCACCACGGCGCCAACTGCCGGCGCAGCGCCCACCGCCACCGCCGCGCCCGATTCGGCCGTCCAGCCGGCGCGCGCCCGGTCCTTCCGGCTCCCGGTGCCCTCGCTTGCCGGAACCATGTTCCGCTTCCTTCCCGACGGGGAGTGGCGCGAGTTCGACCGTCCCCTCCGCCTGACGGCGGCTCCCGGCGAAGAACGTCTGTATTCATTGGAACTCCGCGATTCCTCGGGCACGAGAAGGGCCGACTACCTCGTCGATCGCCTCGCACCGCCCGTGCCCCAGCCCGATCCCGCGCCCGGCTCCTACGCCGGTCCTCTCACCGTCCAGCTGTCCGGCGAGGCCGGCTCGGCCATCGCCTATTCGTTGTCGGGCCCCGGCATCGATTTCGCCGCGCCGGCTCTCTGGAATCCGGAACGGCCCCTCGTGCTTCCCGCCAGCGCGGATCGGACCGGCACATGGGTTCTCGTAGCCCAGGCCACGGATTCTTCGGGCAATGAGAGCCCGATGGCGAGCTATGTCTATACGATCATGCCACAGGGACTCCCCGCCACGGGGGCGGCCGCCTTCGCCCCCCCCCAGCCTCCCCGTCTCAATGCCGCCTTCGACCCGGGTATTCCCGCGATCGAGACGGGCGATTCCTCGGCCACGCTTCGCTTCGCCGTGCCGAACGCAGGTCAACTGGTGGCTGCGGTGGGAGCCGGCCAGGATGTGGGGCGGGCGGAACGATGGCAGGCCCTCGAGGTCGACGGGCGGCTCGCGGTCCTCCGCCTCCAAGGTCCCTACGGCTGGTCGGCCGACCTTTCCGTCTCGATTGGGGTGCTCAAGGACGGAGTCATCAGCTATTGGCCCACGCCCTACGTGGTTCATCTTGCGCCCCTTTCGCCTGCCGCCGCGACGACTCTCCGGCCCGAGGCCCCTTCGCTCATCGCTGGCGAACCCGGCTCCTCTTCGCTCATCGTATTTCCACCCTACGACGGGGACATCTATTACAGCCTCGACGGAGGGAAGGAGACACTCTGGAGAGGCCCCATCCCCCTTGCCGCGGGCCGAGGCCAGGTCCTGATCGCCTGGAAGGGTCAAAGGGCCGGCTATACGGACAGCGACTCTTCCACGATGCGCCTCGATCGTCCCCCCCTTCTTCCGGAGCGGCTGCTTCTCGGTCTCGACGGCCCTGCCGTGAGGGCCGATGCCTTCAAGCTCTCCGCTGCGCCAGGCGTCACCCTGCGCTACGAATTGGCGGAGGGCCCTGTCTTCCCCGCCGCGGTCACGAGCTCCTCGACCCTCCTCGCCGGTGACCTCGCCGTCGACACGCCGCCGGGAACAGACAGAATTGTGACGATTCGCTACCGGGCCTATTCCGACGCCTCGGCTTTGGCTCTCGGCGGCGAGGAAGGTTTCGCCCGGCTGACCGTTGACCGGAAACCGCCATCTCCCCCGAAATTGTTGACAAGTCTGCCTTCATTTTCGCGCCTTCCCGTGTCCATCGCTCTGGAGGCCGAAGGCGGTTCGCGGATCATGGTCGAGCTCGAGGATGGATCGGGTCGGCCGAAGGACTCGGAAGTCAGGGGCTCCGTCCTCCTCGGTGCCCAAGGGACCGAGGCTCGTTCGTGGCGCCTTCGCGCCTGGGCCGTCGACGAGGCGGGCAATGTCTCCGCCAGGATCGGGCCCTACGCCTGCGTCGTCGATCCTGTCGGCCTCTATGTCGATCAGGGGGCGCCCCAGGGGGGAAATGGCGATCCAGCCAAGCCCTTCGCCACCATCGAGGCAGCCCTCGCCGCGGCCCGCGGCGACGAGGTTGTCCTTCGCGTCCGCTCGGGCTATGGACAGACGACGGCCCTCGCGATTGACCGGCCCTCTCTCAAAATCGTCAGCGGCGCCTCCCTCGCCTGGCTCTGGCCCGACACTCCGCAACAAGGAATTGTGAACTTTCCCAGAGCTGCTCCGGGCACGAGCGCGATTTCGGTCGGCGGGGCCAGGCTCGGTTTTTATGGGCTGGATGCCCGTTTCGGAGGAGGCGAAGGAGAGGCGATCGCGATCAAGGGTGGCGGCTTCGAGGCCGTCGACAGCTTGATTTCCGCCTCGACCTCGAAGACCCTATCGCTGATAGACGCCGCCTCGGCGAAGGTCGACCTCAGGGGAGTCTTCCTCAAATTGGGCGGAACGGGGGGAGGGGCCGACTTCGTGGCGCGGGATTCTTCCGTGACCATCTCCGATTCGGACCTCGGCGCCACGGGCACGACGGCCTGGCTCAGCTGCCTGTCGATAAAGGGCGGCAGCCTCCGCTTGCGGGCTTCGCGAGTGGGGGCCAGCGCCGGCATTAGCTCGGTGGGCTTCTCCGCCGAGGCGGCGACCCTCTCCATCGATCGGCTGCAGCTGGAGCTGTCCGGATCGGCAGGCTATCGTCGCGGCGCCATTATCGACTCTTCGTCGGGGAGGGTGGTGAACAGCCACATCGTCTCAAGCGGACCGCCGACCACCCTGGTGGAACTCCGAGACGCGAAAATGTCCTTTCTATTTGATAGCTTTATCGATTCCGCCGCGCCGAAGGGCAGCCTGGTCTTTTCCGTCCGGGGGGCCCTTCCCCTCCTCGTGGACGATCTCTTCCTCGCCAAGGGCGGAGCCCGTCTCTTCGACAGCGATCGTCCCCCCGAAAAGGGCGGCATCGGTGCCTGCGCCTTCGCCGGCTTCGGCCCCCTCGTCACGGGCGCTGTCACCCTCGGATCGGTTTCGTCCCTGCCGGTCTTCGATTCGACATCGAACAAGGGCGCCTCCATCGACCTCGGCCTCGCCCCCGTGCTGCGGGTCGCGCCCAAGGGCGGCTACGAAGTGCTCCCCGGCTCTCCCATCGTCGACGCCGGAATTCCCTTCGGCCCGGCGGAGACGGCCCACGATTTTTCCGGCCTGCCCAGGCCCTCGACCGCGGGCAATGGCCTTCCGGACATAGGGGCCGACGAGCTCCGCTGACATCCGTTGACCTCCGCCGAGGGCCCGGCCGGGTCGCCCCCCGACACCCCGGCCCTATACCACGCCCCTACACCTCGCTGTTACACCCCGGCCCTATACCCCGTTCTTACACCACGGTTCCCGGCGGCAGCACGGCCTTTTTCGGGATCACGATGATGCCGTCGATGATGTGCCAGCTGCCGTAGTCGCCGTCCTTCCTTTCGATATTGTCGATGCCGATGCGGCAGTTTTCGCCGATGCGGGCGTTCTTGTCGATGATGGCCTTTTTTATGATGCTGCCCCCGCCGATGCCGATGTTGGGTTGCTTCGTCCGGGCGTTGGCCTCTCGGTCGGCCTCGGTTTCGTAGTAGTCGGCGCCCATGCATACGACCCCGTCGAGGCTGGCTCCGGACTCGATGATGGTCCTGATGCCGATGATGGATTTGACGATGCTCGCGTTGGTGATGATGCAGCCGTCGGCGGTCAGCGACAGGTTGATGTTCGAGAAGTTGATCTTGGAGGCGGGCAGATTGCGCATGTGCGTATAGATAGGCCGTTCCATGTCGTAGAAGTTGAACTGGGGATTGATGGAGCAGAGATCGATGTTCGCGTCGTAGAAAGAGGCGATCGTACCGATGTCCTCCCAATAGCCGTCAAAGACGAAGGCATTCACGGGCTCGGAGGCGAGGATCGAAGGTATTATTTCCTTCCCGAAGTCGTTCAACTCGTTGTCCAGGCCCTCCTCGAGGAGTTCGGCGTCGAAGATGTATATGCCCATGCTGGCCAGATAGTCGCGGCCCGGTCGCTTGCCCTCCGCGATGGCCGGCGGGATCTTCCAGGCCGAAATATCGCGGGTCGTGCCCGGCTTTTCCATGAACTCCTCGACGCGACCGTTTTCGGCGACGCGCATGATGCCGAAGGCCGAGGCGTCCTCCCTCGTCACCGTCGTGCAGGCGATGGTGAGTCGGGCCTTGGATTTGACATGGCTTTCGAACATGGTCTTGAGGTCCATCCGGTACAATTGGTCCCCGGACACGATCATGTAGTGGGTGGGATTGTGGTTGCGGAAATGGAGGAGGTTCTTGCGAACCGCGTCGGCCGTGCCCTCGTACCAGCCCGAATGCCTGAGCGTCTGCTCCGCCGCGAGAATTTCCACGAAACCGCGCGAAAAGGCGTCGAACTTGTAGGTTCGCGAAAGATGGAGATGGAGCGAAGCCGAATTGAACTGGGTGATGATGTAGACCTGGTTGAAACCCGAGTTGATGCAGTTCGAAATCGGTATATCGACGATGCGGTATTTCCCACCGAAGGGGACCGCGGGCTTCGCGCGATCCTTGGTGAGGGGAAAAAGGCGGGTTCCCTTGCCCCCGCCGAGCACGATCGAGATGACCCTTGCCACGATTCCTCCTGGATGGTTGCTCGACCGGCTTCCCATTGGCTACATCCGGACGGCATGCTAAGAGTATAGGTCATGAGCGCCGCGGCTGCCAGCGAAGGGATTGAAGAACTCCTCGCCGATCCGGAAATCGCCCCCTCGATCGTCCACGTCGAGAGGGAGGCGCCACGCGAGGCGATCTGGGCCGATATGCCCGACGATCTCGATCCCCGCCTCGCGGCGGCCCTGTCCCGCCGCGGCATCGACAGGCTCTACTCGCACCAGAGGGCGGCCTGGGACAGGGTGAAACTAGGCGGCAATGTGGTCGTCGTGACGCCGACGGCCAGCGGCAAGACCCTGTGCTACAACCTCCCCGTGGCCGATCGGCTCCTTCGTGATCCGGAGGCCCGCGCCCTCTACCTCTTTCCGACCAAGGCGCTTTCCCAGGACCAGCAGGCCGAACTCAACGAACTCACCCTTTCGGGGGATCTCGGCCTCAAAGTCTTCACCTACGACGGCGACACCCCCGATTCGCTCCGCGCCGCCGCCCGCGACACGGGCCGCATCGTCATATCGAATCCCGACATGTTCCATACCGGAATCCTGCCCAACCATCCCAAATGGATCAGGTTCTTCACGGGCCTGCGTTACGTCATCGTCGACGAGATGCACGCGTACCGCGGGGTCTTCGGGTCCCACGTCGCCAATGTTCTTCGGCGCCTCAAGCGCGTGGCCGCGTTTTACGGCGCGAATCCCCAATTCATCCTTTCCTCGGCGACCATCGGCAATCCCGTCGAACTCGCCACCAAACTCGTGGGCGACAAGGTCGAGGCGATCACCGAAAACGGCGCGCCGAGGGGCGGCAGAATTCTCGTTTTCTACAACCCCCCCCTCGTCGACGAGGTGCAGGGCATCCGCAAGAGCACGGCCACCGAGTCGGAGAAACTCGCCCTCATTCTCCTGCGAAGGGGCATCAAGACGATCCTCTTCGCCCGGTC
This sequence comes from bacterium, assembly GCA_021782015.1. Taxonomy (GTDB): domain Bacteria; phylum Spirochaetota; class Spirochaetia; order Treponematales; family Rectinemataceae; genus CAIJMU01. The sequence goes on from JAJXVS010000211.1 coordinate 5,510, forward strand.
GCGGCTCAAGGTCGAATTGATAGCATCCTACATCAACGAGGCGCTCGCGAATCCCTTCAACGACAACGAGGGCATCACGGTGAAGCCCTACCGGGGCGGACTACTCCCGAGCGAGCGACGCGCCATCGAGCGCGGCCTCCGCGAGGGTTCCATCCAGGGCGTGGTTTCTACCAATGCGTTGGAATTGGGCATCGACATCGGCGGCCTGGACGCCGCGGTGGTGGCCGGCTTCCCCGGGAGTTTCGCGAGCTTCTGGCAACAGGCGGGGAGGGCGGGGCGGAGAGGCGGACTCTCCGTGGCCTTCCTCGTGGCCTCCTCCGCCCCCCTCGACCAGTACATCATCGGCCACCCGGAGTATTTCTTCGGGCGGGCCCCCGAATCGGGCCGCATCGATCCGGCCAATCCCTACATCTTTATGGACCACGTGCGGTGCTCGGCCTACGAGCTGCCCTACGAGGAGGCCGAGACGAAGGGGGAGCTCCGCGAGGCCCTGGAATGGTTGGCCGCCGACGGCATCGTGCGACTCTCGGGCGGCAGGTGGTACTGGTCCGCCGACGCCTACCCGGGCGAGAGCGTCTCCCTGCGATCGGCGAGCTCGGACAACGTGGTCATCGTCGACAGGACCGGGGGAGGCTCGAGGGTCATCGGCGAGATGGATCGGCCGGGAGCCAAGGAACTCGTGTTCGACGACGCCGTCTACATCCATCTCGGCCGGCAATACATCGTCGAAAAACTCGATCTGGAGAACCGCACCTGCTTCGTTCTCGAGCGCGAGGTCGATTACTGGACGGACGCAATTGTGAAGACCGACCTCTCGGTGCTCACCGAGGACGAGGAGGGCCTTGTCGGCGGAGCTTCCGGCGACCCCGACTGCCGCTACGTCGTCGGCGATGTCCTCGTGCGGAGCCAGGCGGAAAAATTCAAAAAGCTTCGCTTCCACACCCACGAGAATGTCGGGTACGGCGAGGTCCACCTCCCGCCCGAGGAGATGCAGACCCGCGCGATCGCCATACTCTTCGCCGCCGAAAGCCGCTCGGGTCGCTTCCTGGCGGCTCAGGGCGAGTCGAGGAAGGCGGCCCTGGTCGCGGCGGTCGGCCGTCTCGTGCACGACATCGCCCCCGTTTTCCTGATGTGCGATCCGCGCGACCTGGGGCTTTCGGAGCGGGTCCGCGATCCGCATTTCGGCGTGCCCGCCATCTTCCTTTTCGATCGCTACCCCGGCGGCACAGGCCTGGCTGAGGGTCTCGTGACGAGGCTGGGCGAGTTGTTTGCCGCGGCTGCGGATCGGCTGGCGGCTTGCCGTTGTCGGGACGGCTGCCCCTCCTGCATCGGCGTCGACTTTTTGCCCCAGGGCGCGGGCAGCCCCCTGGTCATGGGGCGCGAGCTCAAGCCCCTCCTTGGGGATTTTCTCC
>JAJXVS010000212.1 GCA_021782015.1 bacterium
CCATCCCCGACGGCATTCGCGTCGTGTACCGCGATTCGGGCTACTACCAGGGCATCGACAATGTCCGCATCCAGTGGCGGGGCCCCGATGTCCTCGTAGATACGAAGAACAGCTACGTCTCCGACGTCCTCCTTTTTCTCACGCGGTCGCCCGTGGGCCGCTTCAAGAAGGATCTCATGGCGAAGGTGCCCGACCTCTACGATCCGGAGTACATCGATTTCGGCTATCCGACGGCGAGGGACGGCGGCGTTCTCTATTTCAACTCCTACCTCAAGGCCGGGGAGGGCGGGCCGATCCTCGACCGGGCCGAGGCGCTGCGGAAGGCCGTGATTGACGAACTCGGCCTAATTGCGAAGGATCCCCGGGCCTATTTCGGCGACGAGGAACTCGCGCTCGCCAAGCGCAAGCTCGTCGACGACAACCTCCTCAGCATGGAGGATACCTCCTCCTTCGTGTCGGGAGTCCTCGTGTTCTGGTGGTCGGTCGCCTCCAGCGATTATTTTTATAATTATGAGGACAATTGCTCCAAGGTGAGCTTCGGCGACATCTCCGCCCTGATCGATCGGTACATTCTCGGCAAGGCTTCCGAGATCGGCGTGCGCGTGAACGCCGAAGACGCGAAGCGGGACGCCTCGATGGCCGAAGGGGAGAAGACCCTCGGCTACAAGAGCGTGGGACCGGCCAACGCCTTCTGGTGGCAGCTGGCGAAGGGAGGCGAATGATGCGATTCGCGATGGAAAGTATCGGCCGAAGGATTTTCGTCTGCGCCCTGTCGGCCATGGCAGGTCTCTCCTCGACGGCCTTCGCCCAGGAGAGCCCCGCGGCCGCACCTACCGCCACGGCTCCCGCGGCCTCCACGGCCACCACGGCTCCGGCGGCCCAGGGCGGGGCTCTGGCCGCCTCCTCGGCCCAGGTGCGTCTCGACGCCCTCGACCCGGCCTTCGCCTCGGGGAAGGCTGGCGCCTTCGCCCTCGAAAACGCCTCCTCCTTCACCACCTTCAGCCTCTCCAACGGCATCCCCGTCGTCCTTCGGGTCAACGACGCCAACCACGTGCGCTCCCTCAGCATCGTGCTCCGGGGCGGCACTTTGATGACCTCCCCCGCGGATGCCGGCATCGAATCGCTGATGCTCCGCGAAATGGCGCGGGCCTCGCGGGAATGGCCCTACGACAGGCTTCGCGCCAAACTCGACGAAACGAGCGCCAGCTTCGCGACGGCCAGCGTCTTCGATTATTCGACCTACACCTTGGTCTGCCTCGACCGCTATTTCGACGAACTTTTGCCGATCTGGGCAGGAACCTTCGAGGAGCCCGCCTGGGACCCAGCCGATTTCGACAGGGTCCTGTCCGACGCGAAACTCGCCCTGCAGAAAAAGGATCAGGACCCCTGGCAGGCGACGGCCACCGAGATGAACAAGGACTTTTTCGCCGGCCACCCCTATGCGGCCACGCCTGACGGCACCGAAGAGTCCCTCGCCTCGATGAGCCTGGCCAAGGTCAAGGAGCGCTACGCCGCCACCTATTCGGCCAATCGCTTCTTCATCGTCGCCGTCGGGGATTACGATCCTGCGAGTCTGAAGCCGGCCCTCGAAAAAGCCTTCGGCTCCATTCCTGATCGCGCCCTTGCCATACCGACCGGGGCGCCGAGCTTCGAGGGAGCCGTCACGGCGGGCCTCGTCAAAAAGGAATTCGAAGCGTCCAAGGGCGTCGCTTACCTTCGCGGCGATTTCGCCGCCCCCTCGCCCACGGCCCCCGATTGGGCCGCCGCCAGCCTGGCCGCAAGACTCTATTCCGACCTTCTTTTCAACGTGGTTCGGGACAAATACGGCGCGGCCTACACCCCGGGCGCCGTCGTGCGATCCTTCGGCTCCAACTATGGATCGATCAGCGTGTACAAGACCTCCGCCCCGGCGAAAATCAAATCCTATCTGGATGAAGCGGCCGGAGAACTGGAGGCGGGCAGGGCCATGAGTGTCGCGCCCAAGCCTGACGAGGGCCGCTCGCCCCGCGAGGCCGTGGCCGATGTCCTGCCGGTCTACAAGGCCATCTACATAAACGAGAGCTACGGCACGATCAGGACCAACGCGGCCGTCGCCGGCGAAATCGCCCGGTCGGTCGTTGAATTCGGCGATCCGCGGGCCTGGCTTCTCGACGTGGATCGGGTCGCCGCCGTGACGGCCGATGAATTGGAAAAGGCCTTCAAGACCTATTTCATCGATGCGCCGATCCTCTGGGTCGCCCTCGGACCGGCGGACATGCTCGACAAATTCGACCCGGCCGATTACAAGGGCCTCGGGCCGGCGCACTAGGGCCGCGGCTGGGCGGCGGCGGGCGCCGCCAAAGTGGGCGCCGCCCGGGGCCTCGCCGCGGACAGCGGGACCGCGGCGAGCGGCGGCTAGCGGGGGGCCGCGACCTGCGGTCCCCCGCGGGTCCCGTCAGGCGATCTTCTCAAAAACTGTCTTAATTATTCCAATTGCCTCGCGGAGTTCCTTCTCGGTGATGACGAGGGGAGGCGCGAAGCGGATTATGTTGCCGTGGGTCTGCTTGGCGAGGAGTCCCGCGTCCTTGAGGGCGACGCAGACGTTCCAGGCTTCGAAGCCCTTCTCGAAGACGACCGCGTTGAGGAGGCCCTTTCCGCGGACGAGTTTCATTTTCGGGCAGCGGATTTTGGCTACCTCGTCGCGGAAGATCGCGCCGAGGCGCTCGGCGTTCTCGTCGAGCCTTTCATCCTCGAGAACTTCGAGGGCCGCCACGCCGATGGCCGAGGCCAGGGGGTTGCCGCCGAAGGTCGAGCCATGGGTGCCGGGGGTGAAGACATCCATCACCGCGTGGTCGGCGACGATGGCGGAGACGGGCATGATGCCGCCGCCGAGCGCCTTGCCGAGGCACATGATGTCGGGGCGTGCCCCCTCGTGCTGCCAGGCGAAGCGTTTGCCGGTGCGGCAAAATCCGGTCTGGATCTCGTCGGCGATGAAGAGCACGCGATGTTTGGTGCAGGACTCGCGGATGGCCTTGAGGTAGCCCTCGGGTGGCGTGACGACGCCGGCCTCGCCCTGGATTGGCTCGACGATGACGGCCACCGTGTTCGCCGTGATGGCGCCTTCGATCGCCTTCGCGTCGCCGTAGGGCACGCGTTTGAATCCGGGCACGTAGGGGCCGTAATTGACGGTGGAATCGGGATCGCTCGACATCGAGATGACGGCGATGGTGCGGCCGTGGAAGTTGTCGTCGACGCAGATGATTTCCTGCTTGCCGTTCTGCACACCCTTCACTTCGACGCCCCAGCGCCGCGCCGCCTTGAGGGCCGTCTCGACGGCCTCGGCGCCCGTGTTCATGGGAAGGGCGCATTCATAGCCCGTGAAATCGCAGAGTTTTTTGAGGAAGGGTCCCATCTTGTCGTTGTGGAAGGCCCGGCTCGTGAGGGTCGAACTATCCAGCTGGTCCTTGGCCGCCTTGATGATCTTCGGATGGCGATGCCCCTGGTTTACCGCCGAGTATGCGGAGAGGAAGTCGAGGTAGCTCTTCCCTTCCGGGTCTTTGACGCGGCAACCTTCCGCCCACGAGATCACGACGGGAAGGGGATGGTAGTTATGGGCGCCGTAGCGCTCATCCAGGGCGATAAAGTCCTGGCTTTTCATGGGAATTCCTCCTGCTGGGCTTTGACCGGCCGCGATGGGCGAGTCCGTGCCCGCTTTACCCTTTCGGGGTTGATAATACTAGCACAGATAAAAGGCCGGCGCCAGAGGAGAAAAGCTATAAACTGGTAGTATATTTATTCGCCGCGATGAATATTCACTGGAACGAATAGCGGAGGCGGCTTTTCCCCTCGTGCCGTTCGATCGCGAGTTCCAGGAGCTCGGTGATCAGGTCGGGGTAGGCGAGGCCCCCCGTCTCGCACATTTTGGGGTACATCGAAATGGAGGTGAAGCCCGGAATGGTGTTGACCTCGTTGAGAAGGACCTCCCCCTTCGTCGTATCGACGAAGAAATCGACCCGGGCCATGCCGGCGAGATCGAGGGCCCGGTAGGCGCGCAGCGCGATGTCCCGCACCCTGGCGGCCACGCCCTCGTCGAGGCGGGCGGGCAGGATGAGGGCCGCCCCGTCGGGATCGATATATTTGGCTTCATAATCGTAGAACTCGTGCTTCGGCACGATTTCGCCGGGAGGGAAGGCGCGCGGGTTTCCGTTCCCGAGGACCGAACACTCGATTTCGCTCGCCTTGACGAAGGGCTCGACGAGGGCCTTGTCGTCCCATTCGAGGGCCTCGCGGAGGGCCCGGCCGAGGTCGTCGGCGTCGCGCACGCTCGAGGCTCCGACCGAGGAACCGGCGCAGGCTGGCTTGGCGAAGGCGGGCCAGCCGAAGCGCTTTTCCACCTCCTGGGCGATTTCCGAAAGCCTGGGTGCCTTGGCTTCGTCGCCGCGGCGTGCCAGGACGAAGGGCACGACGGGGAGTCCTTCGGCGATCCAGAGGCGCTTGGCCTTCTCCTTGTCCATGCCGAGGGCCGAGCCCATGACCGGGGCGCCGACATAGGGCAGGCCGGCCACCTCCAGAAGGCCCTGGATGGTGCCGTCTTCGCCGAAGGTGCCGTGGAGGACCGGAAAGACGATATCGCAGGGCAGGGGTTTGAGAACTCCCGCGTCGGCGACGAGGAGGCCCGTCGCGGGGCCGACCAGCACCCGCGGCCCGGCTCCGATGAGGAGTGGGCCTTCGGCGGAGCGCGCCCTTCCCAGAATTCCGGGGCCTTGAAGGAGCCAGGCACCCTCCTTGTCGATCGCGACGAGGACAGGTTCGAAGAGCTCGGGGTCGAGGTTGCGCACAATACTCGCCGCCGACTGGAGCGAGACTTCGTGCTCGCCCGATTTTCCACCGTACAGTATGACGACGCGTTTCATGCCTGCTCCCGCTTTTGTCGCCTTTGCGACTCAATGGTTTGAATTGTCATGGTCGATGGCCCCTGCCATCTGCGATGCGTCGGAAGGGTCGGCGCCTTCCCCGTCGAAGCCGAGTTCCTCCAGCGCCGCGCGGGCCTCCTCGATTTCGTTCCAGGGAACGGGGCCATCGCGATAGATGATCGAATTCTCGTGTCCCTTGCCGAGGAGGAGAACGATGTCGCCCGGAACCGCAAGAGAAAAAGCCTTTCTAATTGCTATTTTCCTGTCAGGGATAAGGAAGAGGGCGCCGGCTGAGCCGACGGTCGAGCTGGCGACCACTCCTCCGGCAACTCCGGCGGCGATTTCCTTCAGAATGGCCATAGGCTCCTCGCCGCGGGGGTCCTCGTCGGAAAGGAGGAGGATGTCCGCGTAGCGTGCCGCGATGGCTCCCTGTTGGGGGCGCTTGGCCGTGTCGCGCTCGCCGGCCGATCCGAAAACCGCGATCAGGCGGCCCTTGGCTCGATGCCTGAGGGGCGGCAGGATCGCCTCGAAGGATGAGGGCGTGTGCGCATAGTCGACGATGACCTCGAAGGGCTGGCCACGATCGACGCGGGTCATGCGGCCGAGCACGGGCCTGAGGCGGGGCAGGAGGGCGACCAGGCTGGCAACGGGGATTCCCGCCGCACCCGCAACGGTTGCGATCGCGGCGAGGCAGTTGTCGACGTTGAAGGCTCCCGGCAGCTCGATGCGCGCATCGAAACGGGCCCGAGGGTCGCCCCGCCGCGAGTCGCTCGTCCTCGCATCGCTCGTCCTCGCATCGCCCGACCCCTCATCGCCCCGCCTTCCCGCGAGGCCGCGAATTTCAGCGGGGCATTCGAGCACGAAGGAATTCCCTTCCGCGTCGCTTTCAATCTCGAGGGCCCGAAAGTCAGCCTCCCCTCCCTTCGACGAAAAGCGGAGGGTCGGGCGCAAGGTCGCAGCCGCGAAATAGGAGGCCGACGGATCGTCGGCGCAGGCGACGCCGAAGGCGCCCACCTCGATCCTCCGGCCCAAACGAATCTTGTCATGCGTCGCGGCATCGAGGGCGCGGAAAAGATTAGCCTTGTCGTGACGATACTGTTCCCAACTACCATGGAATTCCAGGTGCTCGTGCCGGACATTCATTAAGACGCCCGCATCGAAGGCGACGTCGGCGAGGCGCGAGGTCCGCGGCGACAGCCCGTGCGAGGAGGCCTCCACCACGGCGAAATCCATGCCCGCCTCGCGCATGGAGGCGAGCATGCGATGGACGGCCGGGGCCTCCGGCGTCGTTTGATGCTCGGGATTGGGAACCTCGCCGGCGCCCGTGTCCGACATGACGGTGGAAAAGAAGCCGGCCTTGAAGCCCGCGAGATTGAGGAGTTGCCAGATGAGGTAGACCGTCGTGCTCTTGCCCTCGGTGCCGGTGACGCCGATCACCGTGAGGTCGCGCGAGGGCGATCGGTAAAAGGAATCGGCCAGGGGGGACATGGCCGCCCGGGGATCGGCGACGCGAAGGTAGCTGACATCGGGGCGCCGCGCGACGAGGCGGTCGCGATGGACGATCGCCCTCGCCCCCGCCGCAATGGCCGCGTCGATCCAGCGCTCGCCGTCGTCATGGATGCCCGGAAGGGCGAAGAAAAGATAGCCGGGGCGCACGGCCCGCGAATCGTAAGCGAGGCCCTCGATCGCGACCTCGGTATCGCCGAGGACTTCGAGGGGCGACAGCCTCGCGATGAGCGAAGAGAGGGCGCGCGACATTGGCAAAATGTACCAGAGCGCGAGGGGAGCTTCAAGGGCGGAATTTCGCTATGCCTGATCCCTCATCTCGCGTTACCCTTCCACGGAGGAGGAACCATGTACTATGTTCGCGTCGAGGCCGATTTCGCGGCCGCGCATTTTCTTTCGCATTATCATGGAAAATGCGAAAGGCTCCATGGACACAATTACCGGGTCAGGGCCTGGGCCCGCGGCGCAGGGCTTGGCGACGGCGGGATGGTCCTCGACTTCGGCGAGCTCAAGGGCGCGCTC
>JAJXVS010000213.1 GCA_021782015.1 bacterium
CGTCATGGGAAGGGTGAAGGTAGAGGCGGGAAGGAGGAGGCCGAGGCGGAATCCCCCGGGGGTCGTGGCCGAGAGGAGGGTCCAGGATGAAGCGGAACTTGCCTCCGAAAGGGTGAGGGGGGTCTTTCCCAAGCCCTGGCTCCAGGCCTCGGCGACTCGAGAGGCAAGGGAGTCCTGGGCATCGAGGGGGGCGCGGAACAGGACACCGGCGGAACCAGCGGGAACGACCGAATCGCCGACCTGCACCAGTCCGGCTTTTACGAGGTAGTCCATGAGACCGGCCGGCGAAAGGTAGAAGACCGCGGTTCCCCTTCGAAGCGCGCTTTCATCAGCGACGGGCAGGGCGTAAAAGAGGCGACCGCCCGTCTCGTCGGCGCGGAAAATGCCCTTGGAACCTGCTGGTATGTCAAAGCGCGCAAAGGGCAGATCGTCGGGGGTCCCGTAATCGCGAAAGAGAATCGAGGTGTCGCTCTTTTTGAGAATGTCGGTGGGAAAACTGGAAAAATGGATGCGCTTGCCGTCCAGGTCGATGATGCGGATGCCCGCGAGGCCCGGCGTATCGGCCTGGAGCTTGCCCAGGGCATTGGCGCGATCGAAGGAGTCCTGAGCCGACATGTTGGGCAAAAAACTGCGTTTGACAGAAGGCGTTTCTAGAGCGGCCGCAAAGCGCGAGAAGTTCAGGCTGTTCCAGACCTCGGTGGCCTTGGCGACGGCCGAGAGATTGTCGCTGTACTGTCGACTGATGGCGGGATCGTAGAATCGGGCCTCGAGAATATTGAAGAGGCCGGAGAAGGCCGCCACGGCAAAGGCCGCGAAAAGAAGGACGGCGACAAGGAGGCTGAGCGAAGCTTTTTGGCCGACAGTCATCTCGTCGTCTTTCCTCCTTTCCTGTAAATATGATGCTTGGGCTCAATAAAGGCGAGAGACCATCTCTTCTTTATCGGCCCGAGACCAGCGCCCCTCTATCGCAAATCGTCGCAAGCGCCGCGAAGCCTATGCTATATTGGCCATTCCGGTACACCGGCCAAAGGACGAGGATGACAGTTCTTCGCACGGCCTGCCTCGCGAGTCTGCTCGCCATGGCCCTAATCCCCTCATCAGCCCAGCTTCTCGCCCCGGGAAGCTCACTTTCGCTGATCGAGACCCATTCCTTCAGCATCTACTATCCCAAAGATTTGGAGGGCGAAGCCCAGCGGCTGGCGCTGTTCGCCGAGGACGTGCTCAATGCCGAGGTCGGCAGGGTCGGCCCCCGCCCCTCGGAACGCCTCCCCGTCCTCCTCTCCGATTTTTCCACCCAGCAAAATGGGTACTTCACGGTCTATCCCTCGGCCCGCATTGTGCTGGAAATTGCCCCTGGCCTGGTCGACGACGAGCTATCCTCGGCCGCCGATCCGCTCCGGGATCTTTTCGCCCACGAATTGGCCCATGCCTTGTCCCTCTCGACCCGTTCCCCCCTGATGGCCTTTGGGCGTGCCATTTTCGGCGATCCGGTCGCCCCCGACTTTTGGCTGTCGCCCCGAATCCTCGCCGAGGGGACGGCCATCGCGGCGGAGAGCGGCGCCATCGGCGAGGGCCGCGGGAGAACGGCCGATCCGCTTTCGGCCGCCCCCCTCATCCAAGACCTTGTGGAAAACCGGCGGCCAGGATTTTGGGAAGCCACGGGCGCAAGCGGCGCCTGGCCCTTCGGTTCCTCACCCTATGCCTTCGGCGGCCCCTTCGCCTCCTGGCTCGAAGAGCGCTATGGACCAGGCTCCCTCGCAAAGCTTTGGGACGAAATCGGCAGGTTTCGGCCCCTCGAGGACATGTGGTTCGTAAAGGGGGCCTTTTCGGCGGCCTATGGCACAAATCTCGATGCGCTTTGGAATGAATACCTCGACGCCATGACGCCACGCCGGCCCCTTGTGGTCGGTCCCCGCATTCTCGGCGGAGCCGGGCCGGGAGCCATAACCGCCCTCACTGCAGGAAGCCGGAACGGTCGCGGCTTTACCGTCTGGGCGGATGCCGCCCGGGAAGGGGTCTATTCGCTTGCGGATGGGGAAGGGCACCCCCGTCGCCTTTTCGACGCGGACGGCCAGGTCAATCGACTCGACCTTTCCTCCGACGGTGATTTCCTCCTCCTTTCCACGACAATCATCGACCAGGACGGCAGGCCCCGGAATCTCGTCATGGTCCGAGACCTCAGGTCCAATCGCTTCACCGCGCGAAGAGTCTTCGGACTTCGAGAGGCTGCCTGGGCAGGCGATGCCGGTCCCGATGGATCGGGCGACCTGGTCGGGATCGCCGAGCGCGGCATGTACACCGATGTGGCGAGGACGAGGGGCACCACGATTCTGACACTTCTCCACGGCGGGCCCGGGCGCTCCTTCGGCTCGCCGGTCATGCTCGCGAATCGAGGCGGGGCTCAGCCATCGGGTGGCGTCGACCTGGCCTTCACTGTGCGCGAGGAGGGACGGTCCTTCATCGCGAGGTTGAAGGATGGGCGCGTCGAAATGTTCCTTCCGTCCGTCAAGCTCGACCGCATCCGCTTTCTCGCCGGCGGCGGCCCTGGCGGCGGAGGTGCTGGCGGAGGTGGGGCGGGCGGCGGCACTGGCGACGGAGGTGCTGGCGGCAGTGGTGGTGGCGGCGGCCCTGGCGGGGGTGGTGGTGGCGGCGGCGACCGGCTCGTGGCTGCTTACGCCGCACCCGACAGTCTCTACCGACTCTTCATAATTGATTCGGCCAGTTCCGACGCACCGCTCCTTTCATTCCAGAAGACGGAGCTTTCGGGAGGAGTCTTTCACCCGGCCTTCCGCTCGAAGCCCGGGGCTTCCCTCGCTATCAGCTATGTCGCCGGGCTTTCGGATGGCCAGAGGCCGGCAGACTTCCCCTTCGACGTGGCGGCACTTGCCCCGCAAAGGGTCGCGGCCTCCTGGGTTGCCCTCGACCCGAGTTTTGAGACCGACGAGAATGCCGCGCCCGGAGTGGCGGGTGCGACGGCGGCGGGTGCGACGACGGCGGGCGCGGCTAATGCTGCGGGTGCGGCGCCCGCTGCAAAGGGCGGGGCGGCGCCTCGACCGGCACCGCCCCTCCCCCTCGCCCTTGATCTATTCCGCTCACCCTATCTCTCTTCCGATCTCGGCACGGCCGGACTCTCTGTGGAGGGCATGGACCTCACCGAAACCCTCACCTGGAACGCGCAGGCAGGATGGAATTGGGCCGCAGGCGCCGTCGATGCCACGGGCCAGGCCAGCATCGCCCTTCCCCCCTGGACCATCGGCATTGGGGTGGCCGACAGTTCGGTCGCGGGAAGCCAAGCCGGTTCATGGTGGCGAAGCTCTTCCGCCAATTGCACCTTGTCACGATTTTTCCCCACCTTTCCATCGAGCCGCGGACTCGGCGCCTCGGTGGCCGTGGCCGCCGGGGCCATCGCCCCCTCCTCCTCCGGCAATCCCTATTCTCGCGCCAACGCCAGCTCGGGACTCGGGAGCCGCGCCTCCATTCTCTGGACCGACAATCGCCAATCGGAATTTTCCCCCTTCGAAAGGCGAGGACTGGCGGCGGCATTCTCGATCGACGGCGAGACGGGGACAGGATCAGGCGCCGCCTTCGCGGCCGAGGCGAGCGCCAACGGCTGGCTGCCGCTCGCCGGTCTCCACGCACGCCTCGACGCCGAGGCCTCCCCCGCCGGCCTGTCCCTCGGCCCCGACGGCCGCGACTACTCCAACGGAAGTCCCTCCCTCCTCACCGCAACGGCGCCGGCCTGGCCCCTCTTTTCCGGCTTCGGCCTCGGCGGTCCCTGGTACGCGAGGACCGAGCTTTCGTTCAGGGTCTTCGACCTGGAAATCGGCCGCGGCATCAGGCCGCTGGGAATCGAGGCACGAAGGATTATCACAATTGCAGGTATAAGGGGCGGAGCGCTGGGCCTCGCCCCGGTCGGAACATCGGGACCAGGCGCCTGGACGGACGGTGCCACCTTCCTGTCCTCATTCTTCGCCGATCTTTCCTTCGAGTTCACGCCCCTTTTGGGCATCTATTCCTCGACGGGCTTTTCGGCGGCCGTCGAATTCGAGTGGACGGCCCTCGCCCCCTCCTCCATCGCGGCAGCCGCGCCGTGGCGCCTGGCCTTCCTCGTAGGCGCGGGTCACTGATGGACGCCCTGGAACGCTTCACCGAGGGCGCGGCCCAGGCCTTCGCCGACGAGGTGGAGGCGGCAGGAGGCAACGAGGTCTTCGCCGCGGGTCGTCTCGACGCCGACGGAAAGGTGGGCGAAATCATCGTCGCCGCCCGCGGTCACAAGAGCGCCGTGCCCGCCCTCGACAGTTTCGCCGAACGGGGCCAGGTCGTCATCCACAACCACCCCTCGGGCAAGCTCGGCCCCTCGGAGCCCGACCTCTCCCTCGCCTCGGAATTCGGCTCCCGTGGACTCGGCTTTTACATCGTCGACAACGATTGCGACCGGGTCTACGTCGTCGCCGAACCCGTGCGGAAGCGGTCGCTCGTGAGACTCGACGCCGACGAGATATCCGGCGTCCTCGACGCGGGCGGCAAGCTCGGCGACCTCATCGAGAGTTTCGAGCCGAGGGCCAGCCAGGTGCGACTCGTCCGCGACATCGTGGGCGCCCTCAACGCAGGCGAGGTCCTCGCGGCCGAGGCGGGCACGGGCGTGGGAAAATCCTTCGCCTACCTCGTACCTTCGTTCGCCTGGGCCATCCGCAACGAGGAGCGAATCGTCATCTCGACGGCGACCATCAACCTCCAGCGTCAACTCGTCGACAAGGACATCCCCCTCGTCCAGAGGCTCTTCAAGAAGCCGACCAAGGCAGTATTGGTGAAAGGCCGTGGCAATTATGTCTGTCGCAGCCGCCTCCGCGAGGCCATCGACGAGGAGGGCTTCTTCGCCGACATGACGGGCGGGGGGACGGCCGCAAACGGCGGTGCGGCCGCTGGCATTGGGTCGACCGCTAGCGGGGGTGCGGCGGCTAGCGGGGTGGCGGCCGCGGGCGAATCGCCCCTTCGACGCATCGCGGCCTGGGCCGAGACGAGCGCGACGGGAGACCGCGCCGACCTTTCCTTCTGGCCCGACGAATCCATCTGGTCGCGAGTCGCCTCCGATTCCGATTCCTGCACGGGCCTCCGCTGCCCCGACCGGGAAAACTGCTTCGTGCTCAGGATGAAGCGAGAGGCCGCCGACGCCCAGGTCATCGTCGCCAACCATCACATCCTGTTCTCGGACCTCGCCGCGAGGATGGAGGGGGCCGGCTACGAATCCACCGTCGTCCTCCCGCCCTTCCAGGTCCTCGTCATCGACGAGGCCCACGCGATCGAGGGCAGCGCCACCGATTTCTTTTCCCGCGAACTAACGCGCTTCGGTTTGCAGCGGAGGCTTTCGCGGCTCCAGCACGGCGCCCGCGGCCGGACCTTCGGCCTCGTGCCGCGATTGAAGGAATTGCCCGGATTTCCCGCGGCCATCCTCGACCCCCTGCCCGCCGCGATCGCGACGGCCCGCGCCGCCATCAACGACCTCGACGCCAAGGCCCTCGCCCTCTTCCCCGACCGCGAGCGCCACTACCGCCTCACGACGCGGAACGCCCTCCTCCAGGACGCCCTCCTGGGGCCCTTGCGCGAAATCGAGCGCTCCTTTCTCGATGTCGGCGAAATCGTTCGAGACGCCCTCGATGAATCTCCGGAAAATCTTTCACAGGAGCGCGTCTTCTTCGAGACCCGCCTCGCCCTCCGCCGCCTATCGGAGACAGCCGCGACGGCGGCCGCCTTCAAGGATTTCGAGGACAATCCCGACAAGGTCTACTGGGTGGAAAAGGGCCGCACGGCCCAGGGCGAGGCCTTCGTTTCCTGTGTCGAAAGCCCCCTCGACATCACGGGCATCATGGAAGAGGCCGTCTTCACGAAGTTCCGCTCAGTTGTCTGCACCTCGGCCACCCTCTCCGTCGGCGAGACCTTCGACTTCTGGAAACGCCGAGTGGGACTTCGCGACGCAGTGCCCCACAACGATGTGCCGGCATCGCGGGAGGCCGTCCCACATGACGATGCTGCGACGCCGCGGGACTCCGCGCCCATCGTGCGCGACAAGGGGCCTGGCCGCCGAGGGCCGACGACGCGGCACAGAATTCCCGAACCCGGCGAGGGCGAAAATGAGGATGAGGATGAAGACCGCGGACTCGTCAAACTCCGCACCTCGGTCTACGCCTCGCCCTTCCCATTTCGTACCAATGCCCTCCTCTGTGTCGATGCCGAGGCGCCGCTCCCCGACAACCCGGGATGGAAGGCCTACATCAACGGCGCCATCGTCGAGCTGCTCAAGGCGAGCGGAGGCCGCGCTCTCGTGCTCTTCACGAGTTACGAGACACTGAGGGCGGCCTACGACATCGCCAAGCCGGCGATGGACGAACTCGGCATCCTTTGCATGCGCCAGGGCGACGACGAGCGGAGTCGCCTTCTCGAAGCCTTCAAGACACACATTTCGAGCGTCCTCTTCGCGACCGATTCCTTCTGGGAAGGCGTCGACGCACCCGGCGAAACCCTTTCCCTCGTAATTATCACGAAGTTGCCCTTCAGGGTGCCCACCGACCCCGTGCAACTCGCGCGGAGCGAGGCCTGCGAAAAGCGGGGCGGCAACGCCTTCATGGAGATAAGCCTTCCCGAGGCCGTCATCCGCCTGAAACAGGGCTTCGGCCGACTCATCCGGCACTCCGAGGACCGGGGCGCCGTCGTCATCCTCGACAGCCGCATCGTAAAGAAGCGTTACGGAGGCCTCTTCATCAACAGCCTCCCCGAGTGCCGTCTCCAGACAAGCGCCCTCGGCGAGATCATACCTCTTGTGAGGAAATTCCTTTTCGACTGGTAAGGAAAGCATGCCATGGCAAAG
>JAJXVS010000006.1 GCA_021782015.1 bacterium
CCCTACTTCGCCCTTCGCTACATCCTGACGAGGTTCCCGGAAACTCCGCCGGAGAGGATAGGCGATCTCCTACCCTGGAATCTCGATCCTGCCACCTTCCATCAGCTGACAGCCGAGGACGCTCGCATTTCACTCGCTTCGATCCCAATCGTCAGTCAGGAAGCCTGACCCAACTCCGCCACCCCCGCTCGCCAGGCCAACGCGGCGGGGACGTGCAAGAATTGACGCTTACGAAAGCGAAAGCAAGGGATCGCCGAAAGAGCGACGGCAAGGGATTCTGGACAGGGGCTCCGCGAAGTGCGCCCTTGACCGGCGTGATGCCTTTGCTGCGGCTGGGCTTCGCGATCCACTCCCTCACCGGGCTTGACGTGGAAGCACGTGCTATTTGGCAGAGGGGAAGATTAAAAAGGAAGAATCGCGGCGATGAATCCGAAGCCGGATAAGGTTTGTAGTGCAAGGAGCCATGACATTGGGTTAGGCCGCGGGGGATGATCGCAACCAGTACTGTAATAATAAAATTACTTAGAAATGACCAGTTCGCTAATATTCAAGACCGAACTAGCGTTTTGCTAAAATTTACCTTGACAGAATTTCGGGGGGGGGGATACTACAATTACTACTCCAAGGAGTCGCGAACCGGGAGAGGCGCCTCGCTTGGCGAGGAAATTTTCAAAAGACCGTCGGCGATCGGGACGGGAATGGAGAAGTACGAATGAAATCATTGGGTTCATTTGAGATGTATGGAATTAACGGTGGACAATGGATGCCCGAAGAGAACGAAGATAGAAGTGTAGGAGGCGGCATATCTAGCCTCTTTTCCAATTTTCTTGTGATGGCTCGTATCACAAGAGAGTCAGATCGCCTTGGAAGCTACGGAAGTTCAGGAATCAAAGAGCCTAGTTTCTACAGCAGAGATCCCGTGCAATGCGGCTATTACCAAGCTGATCATGGTTATGATTGGAGCGATTGCGGGGTTAGGGGCAGAAGGTAACAACGGAACGTGGCTCTGCCATATTTTGTGTATTCCATCACTTGTCGGTGAACTTAAGCATTGGGCAATACGGTCGTCAGATACAATGTATGCAAGTTGTTCAGTATTCTGTGCGAGCGCCCTTGTTGGCGAGGTTGGCCGATGGTGGAGCCATTATATTTGCCTTTATCCTGCGATGCACTTTGAACCTGCAAGGCAAGACTAATAGGTCATGAAACAGCCGAAAATGATATATGGTTCCAGTGTCTTTGGGAATCTCATTGCATTTCCCGAGCAATCGCCAATGGGCTATCGAGGGAGAGTTGGAATCATCGTAGCTGGTTTATTCTGGCGCTCGGGAAAGTGCATCTTATTGTTAGTAATAATGTTCATCAGCAATTGTGAGCCATCGGGGAAGATATGTTAAAGAAGATAGAGGACATTTCTGCGGGGAATAGAATAGTCGGACTAATAGTGCTTATTGATCTATTTTCGAAATTCGCAGCACGCAATTTGCATGAACCGCTGATGCTCTTTCGCGTTCACGCTTGGAGTGTTGGACTAACATATGTGGTTAATGACTCGCGGGGACAGAGCACATCACTCTTTCTTGCACTGGCATATTTGGTGTTTGTCATCAATGGTGTTGTTTTGCTTGCGATTTTCCGTCGTCCCCGCCTAGGTGTCAGGGTATTGCTCGTGATTATGCTATTCTTATTAGTTGCAATAGTATATTATTTGATGAGAAGAGAAATGGCTGAAATATATGTTACGGTTCAGATATTTCAGAGCATTATTTTAGTTGTTAATGCGATTGCACTCATATTATTGTTGCATGCAATCAAAGATGGGACCATGGCATTCTTGCTAACTGCCATGCTTGCGGCTGACTTGGGAAATACCTTCAGTTATTTTTATCCTCCATTTCTTCCTGTTGATTTTTTGTACTTTCTCAATGTATCGAGCGGAGAACAACATGTCCTGAATATTGCTGATTGTGTTGTTTATTTCGCGGAAGCCGGAATTATCCTTCGCCTCGTTCATATAGCAAAGGACTTGTTTTCAACAAGAAAGAAAGAGCAAGGACATTGAGCATGAATCCATTGAACCTAGCATTGGGAAATAAAAAAACGATCTACAACGAAGTAGGCGTGATGCGTGAAATATAATATTCAATTAGATGAAACAGATTGTGGCCCCGCCTGCATTGCCATGATTACACGCACCAGCAAATCGAAATACAAAAGCATTGGTAGAATTCGCACCATCGCCGGCACCGACCGCGAAGGCACCAATCTCGCCGGCATGGTCAAGGCCGGCGAGGCTTTAGGCTTCAGCACCAAGGCCATGAAGGGCGACGCGGCCTCCCTCGACGAGGACCTCCCCCTTCCCTTCATCGCTCACATTAAGAAGACCGATGATGGCAGGACCATCCTCCACTATGTCGTCGTCGCGAAAATCGGGAGGAAGCGCATTCTCGTTTTCGATCCCGCAGAGGGCAAGCGTCGCTGGACGAGGGATGAATTCCTCTCTCAGTGGACAGGCTACGTGATCTTCCTTTCGCCTCGTTCCGACTTCAAGGCAGGAAAGGAGACAAAGGGTCTTTTCGAGCGCTTTCTCCCCATCCTCAAGCCGCACTGGAAGACCCTCGCCCAGGTGATCGGCGCCTCGGCTATCCTTATCCTATTCGGCATCCTCTCGTCGCTCTATTTCCGCTACCTCATTGACGATGTCCTTGTCGCCCGCGCCGAGTTCAGCCTCCACGCCCTGTCTATCGGGATCGTCCTGCTCACCCTCTTCCAGACCCTTCTCGCAGCGATGCGGGGGCAGCTCCTCCTTCTCTTTTCGACGAAGGCTGACCTCTCGCTCATCTTCGGCTATTTCCGCCATGTGCTCGGCCTGCCCATGGCCTTCTTCGATTCCCGCAAGACGGGCGAGATACTTTCGCGGCTGGAGGACGCGCAGAAGATTCGCGCGGCCCTCTCCGAGGCATCGATCTCGGTGCTGATGGACCTCGTGATGGTGGTCGTCGTGGGCTTCGTACTCTTTTTCCAATCCTCGACGCTTTTCGTCGTCGCCGTCGTGACGGTGCCTTTATCGACGGGAATCGTGTGGGCCTTTTCCAAGCCCTTCGCGAGGCGTTACCGAAGGCTTCGCGGCGAGGCGGCCGATGTGCAGTCGGGCCTCGTGGAGGCGGTGGGCGGTATCGCGGCGATAAAGGCTATGAACGCGCAAACCCGGGCCTTTGAGGACTTCGAGAAGCGCCAGATGAAGGCGATCTGGACGGGCTATCGTTTGGGTATTTTCCGCAATGTGCAGGGCATCCTCGTGGGCCTCGTCGAGGGCTGGGGCTCCAATGTCCTGTTCTGGGTTGGATCATGGTTCATCCTGAAAGGCAGTCTGAGCCTGGGGCAGCTCATCTCCTTCAACGCCCTCCTGGGTTACTTTATCGGGCCCCTACAGCGCCTCGTCACCCTTCAGCCGAGCCTCCAAGAGGCCTTCGTCGCCGCCGACAGGCTCGGCGAGATTCTCGATTTGCCCGAGGAGATCGATGAGAATAAGGTCCTCTTAAAGCCCGCGAGATTCAGGGGCGAAATCGAATTGCGCGACCTGGTGTTTCGCTACGGTGCGCGACGTCCCGTTCTCCAGGGCCTGAGCCTGCGAATCGAGGCGGGCCAGAGTGTCGCCCTCGTGGGGCCATCCGGTTGCGGCAAGACGAGCCTCGCCAAACTCATCCTCAAGTTCTACGAGCCTGAAGAGGGCGAAATCCTCCTCGACGGAGACAACTTGAAGGATATCGACACCCTCCATCTCCGCTCGCGCGTCGGCTACGTGCCGCAGGAGACCTTTCTCTTTTCCGGAACGATCCGCGAAAACATCGCCCTGAACTCGGCTGAGGCGCCATTCGAGGGGATCATCGAAGCGGCGAAGAAGGCGGGAGCCCACGACTTCATCGTCGAACTGCCGCAGCGTTATGACACGGTCCTCGCCGAGCGCGGTGCCTCATTGTCTGGCGGCGAGAGGCAGCGCATCGCCCTGGCACGGGCCCTCCTCGGCCGGCCCGAGATCCTCGTCCTCGACGAGGCGACGAGCAATCTCGATACGATCTCGGAGCGCCGGATCGAAGAGACCCTGGCGGCCCTCAACGGCGAGGGGATGACGATTCTTGTCATCGCGCATCGGCTTTCAACGGTAGTTCGGCGCGACAGGATATTCCTGATGGAGGGCGGCCGCGTCGTCGAGTCGGGGAGGCACGTCGAGCTCCTCGCGCGGGAAGGCGCGTACTCATCCCTGTGGCGGAGCGCCAACGCATGACGGGGCGGAGCGGCGATCTTTCCGGCTTTAGGTGGAGCCGTGAATTCTTCGAGCTTACGACGAGTTCGCTCTTCGTCGCCTATCTCGCCTTCCTCATCCTCGTGGTCGGCGTCGCCGCGGCCTGGGCCTGGCTTGGGCAGATGGACGTAGTCGTCGAGGCAGGCGCGGTCATAAGGCCGGTCGGCGACGTTTCGGTGGTGAAGAACGCGTCGAGCGGAAGGGTTCTGCGCAAGAGCTTCGCAAATGGGGACGTCGTGACAAAGGACGCCGTGCTCTGGGAAATCGAGAGTACCGCGCTTGCCGCCGATAAGGCGAACGCCGAGTCACGCCTGGCTCGTGACCGCGAGAGGATGCGTGAACTCGAAGTCTTTTCGCGAGCCCTCGCGGAGGGTCGGAACTCTGTCCCCCTTTCGGATGAAAATGCCTATGCCATGGCCCTGGTCTATTTTTCCGATGTCGAGCGCCTCGATCTCGCCCTCGCCCAGGCGAGCGAGGCCCATGCGCGCGAGCTGGCCCTTCCATCGACCATGAGTCTGCCGCAGAGACGGAAGGATCTTGAAGACGCCGAGAAAAAGGCCGGCATGGAACTCGATGCCTACAAGGCCCAAGCCCGCCTCAAGCTGGACGCGGACCTCGATGCGACCAGGAACGAGATGGACGAGCTTGAAAAAAGCTCGACCGAACTCGGCGCGGCGAGCGCGGCTTGCGTGGTCCGCTCCCCCATCGCCGGCCGTATCGAGGAGCTACGGCGTCTCGATGCTGGCGACAATCTTTTCGCCGGCGAGGAGGTGCTTCGTGTCGTCCCTGCGCGGAGCGGGGGGCTTGATCTCCAGTTACGGGTCGATCCTCGCGACATCGCCGAGTTGCGCTCGGGCATGGCCATCGTTCTCAAATTCCCCGGCCTTCCTCCATCGCAGTACGGAACGATCGGAGGACGGGTGACCAGGGTGCCCGCCGACGCCACCACATCAAGCGCCGGGACCGCCTTTTTCGAGGTGGAAGCCACGCTCGACCGGGCCTTCGTGGAGAATAGGCGAGGGGAGCGGGTGGACCTCATTCCCGGCATGGTCGCCGATGCCCGGATCGTCGTGAAGCGAGAGCGCATTCTCCGCCTTATCCTCGAGAAGCTCGATTTCCTGACATGAGACGCGCCTCCGCTTTCGCGTTCATCTGCTTCGTGGTGGCCGGGGCCTTCGCCGAGCCGTCCTACCTCGTCGGGCTCGTCGCCGAGGCCCTCGGGCGTTCCACCCAGGCTGTCGAGGCACGTTTGGACCTCGATGCCGCCCGGCTGGACCTGGCCAAGGAGGAAAACCGCTGGTGGCCTCGGCTCTCGATCGATTCACCCTCCCTTGCTTCCTTCACGCGGACGGGGGCCGAGAATGTCGTAGTCCTGAATGCATACCCTTTAGAAGGCGATAAGAATATCTATGCCTTTGACGCCGCGGCCGGGATCGAGCAGCGTTTGCCGGGCTCGGGGGCGATCAGGTTGTCGGCCAGCCAAGAAACCGAATTCGCCTCGGATTATGCCGCGTGGAGGCAGAGCCCATCCTTCCAGTTGTCAATTTCGCAGCCCCTCGGGCCGGGGGCCTTCGGCGTCGGTCCCGATCCGGAAGGGGAGAAGTCCCGGGCGGGGCTTGGCAAGGCAAGGCTCGCCTGGATGAGGTCGGGCAACGATATTGTGACGAAGGCCCTATCGGTTATGGCGACGATGGACGAGGCGGATATCGCGTGGCAGGTTGCGGCGACCGAACGCGATGCCGTGGCCATTCTCCGCGATGTCGCGCGACGAAAGGCGGAGCAGGGCGCGATTACTCGCGCGGATCTGTGGAAGGCCGAGGCCGATGAGGCGAGGGCCGCGAGGCAGGCCGACAAGGCTGACTTCGATCGAGCGATGGCGGCCGACGATTGGTCGGTCCTGTTCGGATCAACACCGCGCGCCATCATCGATGCCGATCGCGATGCCCTTCTCGCCGCCTGCGCCGGCGCCCAGGGGGGCGAGGATTCGGTCGAGCTGCGGGCCCTCGAGGATGAGGCCAGGGTGGCCGTCGCCGAGCGGCGTCTCGCCCGGGTCGGCCGGGCGCCGCTCCTGTCCTTGTCCCTTTCCCTGACACCGGACGTGAACGCCCATTACTTCTCCCAGGCATGGACGGATTCATGGACGGGTCTGACCGGCTCCACGGCGCCCCTCGTCGTATCCGGCGCCCTCGGGCTGAAGTACGCTATCCCTTCGATCGGCGATCGGGGGGATGAGGAAGCGACACGCGACCTTGCCGTCCGCAGGATCGCGGCCGAAATCGCAGGGGCGAAAGAAGCAGAGTCCGCAGAATTATTTCGATCGCAGCGCGAGATTTCGCGATTAGCCTCGTACAAGGCGACCCTCGACGGGGAGCTTGAGCGGGATGTCCAGGAAGCCCGCGACAGGGATGCGCTTCTGGCGCAGGGCGGGCTGTCGCCGGAGACGGTTATGGACTCTCGTGTCGATTCCCTCCGCTTGCGCGCCGAGCGGATCGGCATCGAGTGGCGGCTCATCGCGCTCGAGGCTCGCTGCACGATTTTGGCCGGTGCCGATTTGCGGAACGCTTTGGCGTCGCCGCGCGAATGAGGGGGCAACGCCATCGCGCCCGGGGAGTGTGGAAAAAGATTGACGGAGGTCCATGCCGGGATTAGTCTCTCCCGACGGCGCGGTGGCGCCCCTTTTCAGGAGGCCGGATGTCGTGCTTTTCGCATCGATTTTACAAGCCTTCCAACGATTCGCGGCCCGGAAGTGCGATAGAACGAACCGGAGCGGGGTACCCGGCGACGCCATCGGCGCGCCCGTCGGAACTAGCAACTAATTGGTACTTATGCCGGCCATCGCCTCGCGGGTAGACAGCGCTTCGGAGCGCTTCGCAGCCAACGTCGCGTATCATCGGGCCCTCGCGGAAGATCTCGGGCGCGAGCTCGAAATCACCAGGCAGGGCGGCGGCCCCTCCTACCGCCGGCGCCATGAGGAGCAGGGTAAGCTTTTCGTGCGCGATCGCATCGACAGGCTCCTCGATCCTGGTTCTCCCTTCCTCGAGTTGTCGCCGCTGGCGGCCCGCGGTCTCTACGACGGTCAGGCCCACGGCGCGGGCATCGTCGCCGGCATCGGAAGGGTGGCCGGGCGAGAGGTGATGATCGTCGCCAACGACGCCACGGTGAAGGGCGGCTCATATTATCCCCTCACGGTGAAAAAGCACCTGCGCGCGCAAAAGATCGCCGAGGAGAACAGGCTGCCCTGCCTTTACCTCGTGGATTCGGGCGGGGCCTTCCTCCCGATGCAAGACGAGGTCTTTCCGGACGTGGACCATTTCGGCCGAATCTTCTTCAATCAGGCGAGGATGAGTTCCCTCGGCATACCGCAGGTAGCAGCGGTGATGGGCTCCTGCACGGCGGGGGGCGCCTATGTCCCGGCGATGAGCGACGAGGCGATCATTGTAAAGGGAATTGGGACAATATTTCTCGCGGGCCCGCCGCTTGTGAAGGCGGCGACGGGCGAGGACGTGAGCGCCGAGGATCTCGGCGGCGCCGATGTGCATACCCGTCTTTCCGGGGTAGCCGATCACTTCGCCGAGAGCGACGGGCACGCGATCGAGATCCTTCGCGACATCGTCGGGGGGCTGCCCAAGAGGCGCGGCTCGCGACCGCCGATGCTGGATGGCCTCGACCTCGAGGCGCCCGTCGAGCCCCTGTACCCGGCCGAGGAGCTCTACGGCATCATCCCGAAGACCTTCCGCGAAGCCTACGATGTGCGCGAGGTGATAGCCCGCCTCGTGGACGGCAGCGACTTTCGCGAGTTCAAGGCGCGCTACGGCACGACCCTCGTGACCGGCTTTGCACGGATCGGTGGCTATCCGCTCGGTGTAATTGGCAACAACGGTGTCCTCTTCGGGGAGAGCGCCCTCAAGGGCACGCACTTCATCGAGCTCTGCGAGCAGCGCGGCCTTCCCCTCCTGTTCCTCCAGAACATCACGGGCTTTATGGTGGGCAGGGAATACGAGACGAGGGGCATCGCGAAGGACGGCGCGAAGATGGTCCACGCCGTCGCGACGACAACCGTGCCCAAGTTGACGGTCGTCATAGGTGGTTCCTTCGGCGCCGGCAACTACGGGATGGCGGGCAGGGCCTACGACCCGCGCTTTCTGTGGATGTGGCCCAACGCGCGCATCAGCGTGATGGGCGGGGAACAGGCGGCCAATGTCCTTCTCACCGTCAAGCAGGAGCAGCTCGCCCGCCAGGGGAAGCCCGTCCTGACCGCCGCCGAGGCCGGGGAGTTCAGACGACCAATTCTCGAGGAGTACGAAAGCGCCGGCCATCCCTACCATTCGACCGCCCGCCTCTGGGATGACGGGGTTCTCGATCCGGTGGACACGCGGCGAGTCCTCGCCCTCGCCCTCTCGGTGGTGCTCAACGCGCCGAGGCCCGAGGGTGGCTTCGGCGTCTTCAGGATGTGAACAGGTGGCAGGCCCCTTCTCGAAGATACTGATAGCCAACCGCGGCGAGATCGCGGTCCGGATCATCAGGGCATGCCGGGAGATGGGCATCGCCTCGGTGGCCGTCCACTCCGAGGCAGACGCGGGCGCCATGCACGTGCGGATGGCCGACGAGGCCGCCCTCATCGGCCCGGCTCCGGCTTCGGAATCGTATCTATCTATTGTGAAGATCATCGAGGCGGCACGCCTCTCTGGTGCCGACGCGGTCCATCCCGGCTACGGTTTTCTCTCGGAGAACGCGGCCTTCGCCGAGGCCGTCAGGGAAGCTGGCCTTGTGTTCATCGGGCCGTCCCCGGCCGCGATGCGGGCGATGGGCGACAAGGCCGCCGCCCGCCAGGCGATGGGCGCCGCCGGCGTTCCTATCGTGCCGGGCTATCATGGCCTGCCCGGCACTTCCCCAAGCGACGAGGAGCTGTGCGAGGTCGCTCCCAGGATCGGCTACCCCCTCCTCGTCAAGGCGACGGCGGGTGGCGGCGGCCGCGGCATGCGGGTCGTGTCCGAGTCCGGGGCCCTGACCGAGGCCCTCGCCGCTGCTCGTCGCGAGGCCATCCACGCCTTTGGAGACGGGACCCTTTTTCTCGAGCGCTACATCCCTCGGGCCCGTCATGTCGAGATCCAGGTGCTGGGCGACAATCACGGGAACCTCGTCCATCTCTTCGAGCGCGAATGCTCGGTGCAGCGCCGCCACCAGAAGATAATCGAGGAAAGCCCTTCGCCCTTCCTCGACGATGAGCTGCGCGCCCTGATGAGTCGGACGGCCGTCAAGGCCGCGCGCGCGGCCCGCTATACCAACGCCGGCACGGTCGAGTTCATCGTGGACCCGGTGACGCGCAGTTTCTATTTCCTAGAGATGAACACCCGCCTTCAGGTCGAGCATCCCGTCACGGAACTCGTCACGGGACTCGATCTTGTGCGCTGGCAGATTCGCGTCGCCGCGGGCGAGCCTCTGCCCTTTGGCCAGGAAGACATCCGAGCGCGGGGACACGCGATCGAATGCCGGCTCTATGCGGAAGACCCATCGCGGGGCTTTCTCCCGGCAGGGGGCAGTCTCCTCCGCTTCGTCCCGCCCGCCGGGCCCGGCCTGCGCGTCGACGCGGGCTTCGCCGAAGGCGATTCGGTGGGCCTCCATTACGATCCCCTTCTCGCGAAGATCATCTGCCTCGCCGAGGACAGGCCGGCGGCCATCGCCAGGATGCGGCAGGCGCTCCGGAGGATGGCCGTGCTGGGAGTCGTAACCAATTGGGAATTCCTTCGCCGCCTCGTCGACGAGCCTGATTTCGAGGAGGGCAAGGTGCATACGACCTGGATCGAGGAGAGGCTGGCGGGCCAGGAGCACGAAGAGGGGAATCCGCCTCGTGAATTTCTGGCCGCAGCAGCCCTTGCCCTTCACGAGGGGAGGGATCGGCTCTCCGGTACCGGCAGCCCTCGTGCCTCCGATGGCTCTGCAATTGGCGATGTGTCGGCGAGTCACCACTCCACCCGCGACCACTTCAGTCCGTGGGCTGCAAGCGACGCCTTCCATTCGGGGCGCAAAGGATGAAGCATCGCTTCCTTTCCGAGGGGATCGCGCACGAGGTTGAGGTCGCGGGACAGGGAAAGACTTTGACTCTCATGGTCGACGGCGAGCACGATTCGGTCGAGGTGATTTCGGATCGGCCGGGGGAGCTGGTGTTCCGCCTTGGTGGGCTGACCCTCGCCTTCGACTATGCCCTCGACGCAGAAGGCGGATGGATGTGCCGCGAAGGCAGGATCTTCCGCTTCGACAGGCCCCGACCCGAGCTTCGGCGTGTGCGCGAATTTGCGGGGCCGGGGGAAGAGATCCAGAGGTCGCCGATGCCCGCTCTTGTGGTGGCCCTGGAAGTTGCCGAGGGGCAGGATGTCGATGGGGGAAAAACCCTCCTCGTCATCGAGGCGATGAAGATGGAGACGCGCGTGTCGGCTCCTCCGGGAAGCTGGAGGGTGGTCAAGGTCTTCGTGTCGGCGGGCCAACAGGTGGGCCGCGATCAAGAGTTGGTGGAACTCGCCCCGAGAGCAGAGTCGGGGACGGGGGCCACGGCCCCGGAAGTCGGAGGCGGAGATGACAGGTAAGTATTATGAGGACCTCGAGGTTGGCGACCGGATCAGCAACGGCCAGGGGAGGACCATCACCGAGGCGGACAACGTGCTCTTCTGCGCGCTCACGATGAACGGCCAGCCTCTTCACCTCAACGAGGATTTCGCCTCCCGCACGGAGTTCGGCCATCGTCTGGTGAACGGCGTCTTCACCCTGGGTCTCGCCGTGGGATTGTCTGTCTCGGGACTTACCGAGGGCACGATCGTCGCCAACCTCGGCTACGACAAGGTCGTCCATCCGAACCCCGTGTTCCATGGTGATACTATTTATGTCGAATCGGAAGTCCTCGAAAAACGCCTCTCCAAATCGCGACCAGGGAATGGGGTCGTGAGGCTCCGGCACAGGGGAAGGAACCAGCGAGGGGAAATCGTCGTCGAGTTCGAGCGGACGGTCCTCTTCCTTCGCAGGCCGGCTGCGGGCGAGGGGAAGGAGCCTTGATGCGCGCGAGACGGGGCTTGCTCTACATGCCCGGCGACGACGGGCACAAGATCCGCAAGGCGGCCGGCCTCGGGGTCGACTGCGTGTGCATGGATTTGGAGGACGGGGTCGCCTTCGACCGCAAGGCCGAAGCGCGAGCGACCGTCGCCGAGTCCCTCCTCACGGTGGACTTCGGGCGGAGCGAGAAATTGGTTCGGGTCAATGCCATCGGTTCGGGACTCGAGGTGCCCGATCTCGACGCCCTCCTTTCGGGCGGTCCCGACATCAGGCCCGACGGCATCGTCCTTCCCAAGGTGGAGGCAGCAAACCAGGTTCGCTGGCTCTCCTCCCGACTGTCGGAGGCCGAGGCGGCCCAGGGCTGGCCCGAAGGCGGCATCGGCATCTTCGTCCTCATAGAGACAGCCCTCGGTGTCGTCAATGTCAGGGAAATTCTTTCGGCCGAGCCGCGCCTGCGGGCGGCTATCTTCGGCGCCGAGGACCTCGCGGGCGACATCGGCATGACGCGCACGCGAGGGGCGATGGAGGTTCTCTACGCCCGGAGCGCAGTCGTCACTCACGCGGCTGCCTTCGGTCTTCAGGCCATCGATATTGTCTTCGTCGATTTTCGCGACGTCGAGGGGCTTCGCGCCGAATCCCTCGAGGGGGCGGGCATGGGTTTTTCGGGCAAACAACTCATTCACCCGGCCCAGGTGGCGCCGGCCCAGGAGGCCTATACTCCCTCGGACGAGGCCGTCGCGAAGGCAATCCGCATAGTTGAAGCCTTCGAGGCCAACCAGCGCGAGGGCCGCGGCGCCTTCGCCCTCGACGGCGCGATGGTGGACATGCCGATAGTGAAGGCGGCCCGGCGCGTCCTCGATCGGGCTGGGGCAGCCGGGCGGCTCACGCGCGTCGAAACCTCGCGCGGTAAAGATCCAAGGAGCTAACTATGAAATCATTCCACCCCCTCGACTTCGACCTCGGCTCGACGGCCGATCTCCTCAGGGAGACCGCGCATCGCTTCGCCACTGAGGAGATAGCGCCCATCGCCGACGAGGTCGATCGCGCCAACGCCTTTCCGATGCAGCTCTGGCGGCGAATGGGTGAACTCGGCTTCCTCGGCATCACCGTCTCGGAGGAATACGGCGGGGCGGGCATGGGCTATCTCGAGCATGCCGTCGCGATGGAAGAGATCAGCCGGGCCTCCGGTTCAGTGGGACTCGCCTACGCGGCCCACTCCAACCTCTGCGTCAACCAGATATTCATAAATGGAAACGATCGGCAGAAAGCGAAGTATCTGCCCCCCCTCGTTTCCGGCGAACATGTAGGCGCACTGGCGATGAGCGAGGCCGAGGCCGGTTCGGACGTCGTCGGCATGCGGCTCCGCGCCGACAAGAAGGGAGATCGCTACATACTGAACGGAACGAAGATGTGGATCACCAACGGCCCCTACGCCGACACCCTCCTCGTCTACGCCAAGACCGATCCCGCCGGCGCCTCGCACGGCATCACCGCCTTCATCGTCGAGAGCGGCTTTCCCGGCTTCTCCACCTCGCCCAAGCTCGACAAGCTCGGCATGCGCGGGTCCGACACCTGCGAGCTCGTCTTCGAGGACTGCGAGGTGCCGGAGGAGAACGTGGTGGGAAAGGTCGGCGGCGGCGTGAAGGTGCTCATGAGCGGCCTCGATTTCGAACGCATCGTGCTCTCCGCGGGCCCCGTCGGCCTTATGGAGGCCTGCATGGACGTAGTTGTGCCCTATATTCACGCGAGAAAACAGTTCGGGAAATCCATCGGCGAGTTCGAGCTCATGCAGGGCAAAATTGCCGACATGTACACAACTATGAATGCCTGCAAGGCCTACGTATACACCGCCGCGAAGTCGGCCCACAGGCAGGGCATCCGCAAGGACGCCGCCGGCGTGATCCTCTACGCCGCCGAGAAGGCCACCTGGATGGCGCTTCAAGCCATCCAGATCCTGGGCGGCAACGGCTACATCAACGACTACCCGGCGGGACGCCTCCTCCGCGACGCCAAGCTTTACGAGATCGGCGCGGGCACGAGCGAAATCAGGCGCATGCTCATCGGGCGGGAGATCTTCGCGGAAAGCCTGCCGTGAATGCGGCAGTTCTCGGGCTTGCGACTGACCGCGCCTCGCGTCACGACAAGTGCCACAGCGCGACGCGTCACGATATGCAGGTTTGCTTTGAGGGTAGTAGCCTGGCCCAGTGACACGCGGACTTTACGCGCTCGCAGGGATATTTCGGCATCGAACCATCACATATGATATATTTGAATTGATAAATACCTATCCGTAAAGTTATAAGTAGTTATATTAAAATATTAAATGGTATGGAATACTTGACACCATCATCGACAATGCCGAAGGTATATTTAATACGGCTAATGACCGCGATCCTTCCGACCATTGCCCCATCGATATGGAATGGACGATAGCTACCCATTGTCGGAAGGCTTTTTGGAATGTCACCATCGACGAAAAGTCTGCGGTTAAGGAGTGGCAATTATGGTAGAACGGGGTTCTTCTTCTTTGAGCAGAGCCCTTAGGGGGCTCGGGATTGCTATTCTCGGAGCGGTCATCATCGGCTGCCAAAACCCAACCAGTTCCGGTTCAGGCACGACGAGTGCCACAGGCACGACGAGCACCACAGGCACGACGAGCACCACAGGCACGACGAGCACCACGGGCACGACGAGCACCACGGGCACGACGAGCACCGCGGCCCCCACCAATACCCAGGTGCAGACGGCTCTGACGGCTTTTTCGTCATGGATGTCTGGAAAGACGATCTCCGCCGACCTGAGCTCCATCACACCGGGCACAAGCCCTGCGACTGGAGGAAGCGCCTCAAGCACCGACGGAATCCTTACAGTTACCTGGACCGTGGCCTCGGGGACGACAACCACGATCAGTGAGACGATGAAGGTGAACTCCGACCAAGCGCTCGGAAGCGGTTATACCTTGAAGTCCGGCACCTTGATGACATCCACGATTTCCGTCGTCGCGGGAAGCACGCAACCTGCATCTGTCAATTCAGCTTTCAATTTCGCCCTGAGCGGTGGACCGGTTACGAGTGTCTCTCTTTCCTATGCGGGAAGTTCATCCTCGGCCCACACTCCGACCAACGTTACCGTGAACGGCACCTCCTATGCCTGGAGCGCCGTGGCGCCGGCCACGACCTCGGGCGGGGCGACTTCGGGAACCACAAGCTCGGGGACGTCGGGATCGATTTCTTTCGGCATTCAGACTGGCACGCTGACAGCGGGGATCGCGGGGAGCTCGACCTTCGCTGTCACGACAACGGGAGTAGCTGATGGCACGACCGGGACCCTCGCCTGGACGAGCTCGACGGGGACGATCGTCTCCGCTCCGATTGGACTGAGCGTGGCAGTGTCGTCGATGTTGCGCGGAAGTGCTGTTGTGACGGTGTCCACTCAGGCAAGCACGACCGCGGGCACCTACTATTTCACCCTGACCGAGTCGGGCTTGGTTGCTGGACCGATGTCCGTGATCGTGCTATCCGGATCATCGAGTGGCACGGCCACGTCGACCGGCTCGATCTAAGACCTCAGATCGCCGACGGTAGGTACTCTCAAAGGTATTCCGGGAGGGATCTTCTATCGAGGCCTTGCCACCAGCACCAACGACACGACGACATCGGTCACCAGTTTCCATATGTCCCATTCCCTGATAACCGGCGACGAATACAAGAGTGTCATATAGACCGCGCTCCTTGGTTTTGGCACGACCGACAGCGTTGATCCTAGCGTCGCCGCCTACACGGGGTATCCCGTCGATCCGGTCAGCTGGTACCAGGCGGTGGTTTTCTGCAGCCTTCTCAGCATGCAGGAAGGACTCACTCCGGTGTACGCAACTAGCGGCAGTATCGACCCCAAGGTTTGGATACAGAATTCCCATATCATTGGCACGGTCATTCCGAACCCGACATGGAACCAAAACGGCATTACCAATTCAACCTGGGACGGGATGACCAAGAACCTCGCCGCCAACGGGTACCGGGTGCCCATGTTGATGGAAAATCTCTGGGCCGAGATGGGCGGCAATAGCGACGCTATCGCGGGCGATAGCGTCGCCGCGACATCCGGCACGACGACAACAATAACCAACTTAGCGGCAATGTCTGGGGATGGGTCTGGGAGGGAGCCTCGCCGACCGGTCCACAAACCGATTATGCGGGCGCGGCATATACCTACGGCAGCACTACGACGAGGGAAGCTGTTTGGGGAAGTGATCGAATTTGGTCCACCCGGCGCCCGAATTCTTGGGTCTTGCCGTGCTCGTCTTCCCCGGCGTGAAGCTGGCCGGCTTCTTCGCCTGCCGGACTCGGAACCCTCGTCCTACTAGTTCAGACGAATAGTCGGCCCGATTCATTCGGGGTACGACGCAATCAATCGATATCGATATCGCCTTCCAATACGCGCCTGACGAGATCGACTCGTCCGGTTGCGCCGAAATGCCGGTAGATAGCCGAGAGATGCGACTTCACCGTTTCCTCGGAGAGGTCGAGATCGACGGCAATCGCCTTTGTGGGAGCTCCATCGACCACCAACTGCACTATTTGTTTTTTTCGCTCCGAGAGCCAGGGATCATTATCCCGGTGAATGCGGTCTTTCGGTGGAGGTGCGGCTTCACGGAGGATCGCCGACTTGAGATCGGTCGCTACATGGAAATTAAGAGGTGACATGGTACTTGACGCGCTTCCCGGAGCCGCGCCTATTCCATCCGCACGTGTCGCCCTGATCCCCGTGGATAGGAGGCTGACAAGGTCGGCCATAATATCGACGTCATCCTTCGACAGGTAGCTTGCCCCTTCAAGAATCGAGACTATACAGCCGAAGGACACCCGGCTCGTGTCGAGGAGTGGAAGGCAGATGCTGACCTGTGGTCCTTTTTGATCCCGGGTCGATTGCCAGCTACGAAAGGTTCCGCTCTCATATGGTCCTCGTCGACCGATTCTGCAGCCTTTCATCCGTTCCGAAAGACAGATGACTCCTCGGTCCCTTGCGTCTTTCAGGAGAAGATGACTTCGCTCCGCGCTCGCCTCCGCTATCCATGATGAAGAGGGGAGGGTCTGGTTTGCCTCTCGGTCGCCGGTGAAGAACGAGGCGACCACGGAAAATCCGAAGGTCTCGCCGATGTTGCTGCAAAAGGACCGGACAAGTTCGTCCTCATTGTTGACTTCTCGAAGGGCCTTTGCGCATTCCCGATAGACGGCGAATTTGCGCTGGGTGCTCATGTCTAAATCACGGTTTTGGCTTCGTCCGCTAATTTCGTGACCTATGGCGAGTATGCCTTCGACCTCTCCGCCATCGTCGAATTCAGGAATGAGCATGAACGCAAGCATCAATCGCTCGCCGCGGGCGTTCGTCCACGTGAATGTCGCCGTCTGGCTGAGTCCGCTTTTTCTCACGTCCATAAGCTGCTTGAGGTACTGTGGTGGCGCCGGGGCCCGGGACCTGGCATCCCCCGCGGGACGGAGCAGAACCTCGGACCTGCATTGGCCACTCATCCTTTCCCATGCCGCGTTTACAAACAGACGCCGCAACTGTCGATCGTATCGGATGACGAACTCGGGAAGGATATCGAGAAGACCTTCCACCTGTCCGGATGCGAACTCGCAGGTCTTGAGCTTCGGATTGGTGGGCAAAGCCGGGCTTGCCTTGCACGCGGCCCTCGCGCCTTCACCGGGGCACATTTCTGTAAGCGGTTTTTCCTGGGGCGCGACGGGTGAGGGCGCTTTCATTTGCGAGCGATCGGGCCCGTTCAGCTCCATGTGGTCCTCCTCCCCCAAGATTCGACGGAGAAGCATCTCCGGTTTCTTGCGCCATGCGCCTGGCGCCCGGCTATTCTTGCAATTTGTTTACCTTAAAACCATGCCTGCATTCCAGGATATGCAACAGTCTGATAACATTATAAGAAAGTAACGACCAAAATAAAACAACTCTGGAAACAAAAGATTACAGCGTCGCTCCTCACTCCTTCGGCTCGTGTCTTCACTTGAAAAGGTGATTGGCATCGGGCCGGGCGAGTGGATACCTTCTGTGAAGTATAAGCAATTGGAGGGAGAGGAATATGCATCTATTGGATTCGCTCAAGATTGCCTCGAAACTCTTCATCCTCATCGCCTTCGCCATAGTCGCCCTCGCCTTTGTTATCGTTCTCGCGATCGTCAACCTCTCCTCTTCCAATACAGCCTTGGCTACCATGTACAAGGACAGCCTAATCCCTGTCGAAATGCTCAACGACGCGAGGGCCCAGGAGCGGGCTATCGATGCCGACCTCCTCGACAGCATTTTTACAACGATCGACAGGCTGGATCGTGAAGACAATGCCGACATGGCCGCTCGAGTACAGATTTTCAATAGGGACATCGACGCTTATTTGAAGACCCCCATTAGCTCCGACGAGTCGAAGATCGTGCAGAGCCTTATTCCTCTGGCCAAGCGGCTCGACGCCGTCAGGAAGAACGTTGTCGATCTTGCCATTGCGAAAAAGAACGCCGAGGCCTATGCCCTTTACTCGTCGCAAATGCGAGATGTGAGCGATTCAGTATCACAGAGGCTGGGGCAGCTTTCATCGCTCATCAGCAAGACAGCCGATGCGGGGTTCATCGAGCAAAGAGGCCGATCCGATGGGGCGATGGTTGACTTCATTTATATTGCGGTCGGCATCCTCGGGCTTCTCGTCGTCCTGGGCGTTTTGATCACCCGCTCGATCACCCTCCCCCTCGCGAAGGTGATCGCCATATCGAACAAGATGGCATCGGGTGACCTTCTCGAAGAGGTCGAAGGGAGGATGGTGGAGCGACATGACGAGATCGGGAACCTCGGCGCGTCCTTCGACCGCATGCGGGCCAATGTCACCGACATCGTGCTTCGCATCCAGGGCGCGGCAAACAGCGTCTCCTTGGGGAGCCAGCAGATCTCCTCAACGGCTCAGCAACTGAGCCAGGGGACGACTGAGCAGGCTGCGAGCGCGGAAGAAGTCTCCGCCTCGGTAGAAGAGATGATCGCCTCGATTCGCCAGAACGCGGACAACGCAGGGGCTACCGAAGGCATCGCGCAGAAGGCTTCCGCCGACGGCGAAGACGGCGGAGCCGCGGTAGCCGATTCGGTCGAGGCAATGAAGAATATCGCGGCGAAGATAGGCGTCATCGACGAGATCGCCCGGCAGACGAACCTCCTGGCGCTCAACGCAGCGATCGAGGCCGCGCGGGCCGGCGACGCAGGCAAGGGGTTCGCGGTCGTCGCGAGTGAGGTCCGGAAGCTCGCCGAGCGAAGCCAAAGAGCCTCGGGCGAGATTTCGGAATTATCGAAATCTACCATGGCAGCCGCCGCCAATGCTGGAGAGATAATTCGAAGGATTGTGCCGGATATCCGCAAGACAGCGGGGCTTGTCCAGGAAATAGCGGCATCGAGCCGTGAACAAAACTCGGGGGCCGACCAGATCGGAAAAGCGATAGGTCAGCTCGATACCGTCATTCAACAGAACGCCGGCGCCAGTGAAGAGCTTGCCAGCATGGCGGAGGAACTCGCAGGCCAGGCGCGGCAGCTCCAGGACACCGTCGCCTATTTCAAGGTGATGCATGGCGACGATTCACGGGCGGATCAAATCGAGCCTGCCATCGCGGATCGGGAATTCGAGGCGTACTGATTACATCCTCCGGTTTGCATCGAGGAGCCAGTGTATGCGCATTGTGCCGCGCCTACGGCGCGATCTTGCCACGAGATTGATGGCGCTCTTCGCCTTTTGGTTTTTCTTCATAATGGCGGCAGTCGCCGAATCCACTTCAGCCTCCAGCACAAGCCTGGCTCCCGACCAGGTGCAGGCCCCCCTCGTCGTCGCCTTTGACGACGATTATCCCCCCTATTCCTTCAAGGACGAAGACGGGCAGATTGAAGGCATCGTGCCCGAACTTTGGGCTGCCTGGTCCCGCTCGACCGGCCGCAGGGTGACCCTCCTCCCCCTGCCCTGGGATGAGGCCCTTGCCGCCTTCGAAAGCGGGAAGGCCGAGGTTCTCGACACCGTCTTCGAGAACGCTTCCCGAAGGGTTCGCTACCTTTTTTCGCAACCCTACGCGACCATCAAGGTTCCAGTCTTCGTACATAATGGGATCTCCGGAATTTCCGAGGCGGAGGATCTCAGAGGATTCAGAGTGGCCGTCAAGAAGGGCGACGCGGCCTACGACATGCTCCGCGCCTTGGGCGTCGCCGATCTCGATACCTTTGCCAATTATAAGGATATTATCGCGGCGGCAGGGGCGAAGGAGGTCCGGATCTTCTGCATGGATCAGCCGCCAGCCCTCTATTATCTTTATAAATCCAGCCTTGATCGCGACTACCACAAGGCATTTCTGCTCTATACCGGTGCTTTCCATAGAGCCGTCTTGCGAACGCGTCCCGACCTTCTCGCCCTCGTCGATAGGGGATTCGACGACCTTCCAAAAGCCACGACGGACGCCATCAATCGCAAGTGGCTCGGCAGCCCGTTGGGCCAGCGCATCGATTTTCGTCTCCTCGCCCTGGTCGGGGCCATCGCCTTCACCGGGCTCGCGGCTCTCCTGTTCCTCGTGAGGTCCTTGCGAAATAGAATCAGGGTCGCCACGCAGGAGCTCCGCGGCAAGCTCGAGGAGCTCGAATTGAGCGAGAGGAAGAATCGCGCCTTCATCGCGGCACTGCCCGACCTCTTCTTCATCATTGATCGGCAGGGGCGCTTCGTCGATCTCCTCGTTTCCGATCAGACCAAACCAGCCTATCGTCCGGAAGATTTTATCGGGAAGACGCCCGCAGAAATCGGCCTTCCACCTTCCGCAGTCGAGGCCCTCGCAAAGGGCATCGGCATGGCTCTCGCGGGTGATCCCCTCGTGGTCTTCGACTATCGTGTGCCTGTCGCGGGGCGGAACACGACCTATCATGCACGAATCGTCCCCTTCACCGGGGGAATGGTGCTCCTCGTCGCCACCGATGTCACGTCCCAAAAGCGGCAGGAGGAGCTTCTCAGGCACTCATTGGAGGAAAAGGATGCCCTCCTCCACGAAATCCACCATCGCGTAAAGAACAATATGCAAATCATGTCGAGTCTCATCTCGCTGCAAATGGAAGACTACAAAGAACAGGCTGATAGAAAGAGGCTCGCCACCACCCTCAGGAGAATCCGCTCCATGGCGATGCTCTACGAACATCTCTGTTCCTCCGCCGCCTTCGATACGATCAACGCGG
Organism: bacterium; assembly: GCA_021782015.1. Classification (GTDB taxonomy): domain Bacteria; phylum Spirochaetota; class Spirochaetia; order Treponematales; family Rectinemataceae; genus CAIJMU01. The sequence continues at coordinate 20,582 of JAJXVS010000006.1, forward strand.
CTGAATATCTCCTGGACATCGTTCAGGAGGTCTCGATGGGTCTCGATTTTACCCGCATAGATATTGCAGGAGGAGAGTCCATCCCCCTCTCGCTCGACCAGGCTGTCCCCTTCGGCCTCATAGCCCACGAACTCGTCGCCAATGCGGCGACTCATGCCTACCGCCCGGACGAATCGGGAAGGGTTAGCGTCTCGTTTTCGCGGAGAGGTACCCGAATTGTCCTCTCCGTGGAGGATCAGGGGGCGGGGTTGCCACTCGAATTGGCACCCGATAAGGTCTCGACGACGGGCTTTACACTCATCACCGCCCTGTCAAGACAATTGCATGGTTCTATTCGCTTCGAGAGACGCATCGGTCTGTTCGTGGAACTATCCTTCCCTGTGAGCGCCGACGAAGAAGACTTCGCTCTCGCGAATCCCGAGCTGCAACGCGCGGCTCCGGCGAAGAACGTCCAAATGCAGACAACCTAATCCAGCGCCGTTCCAATGCGGCGCCTTCGTCGACTTTCCATTTCAGAATGTGATTCTTGTGCGGGAAACATCACGACCGACGTCCCCTCACCCAATAGGTTGGCTGGATATTTCGTCAGGGCTGCCTTCTCACCGCCAGCCCCGCCTTCTCCCTGGCCGCCCTCCCCAGGCTCGAAGCTACCAATTCCCATGATCGCCTCACGAGGTCTTCGAGGATTTCGTCGGGGAGGGTTCCGTCGAGGGCGATCGTGTTCCAGTGCTCCTTGTTGAGGTGCCAGCCAGGTCGGATGCAAGGCCAGGCCACCCGGAGGTCGCCTGACATCTCGGGTTCGCATTTGAGCGAAACGCTGCCCCCTTCGGCCTTCACGTCGACGATGGCGAAGATCTTGCCGCCGATGCGGAAGACCAGTGCCGAGTCGTCGAAGGGCATGTCCGAGGTAGCGGCGCTTTGGCCAGCGAGGAATTCGAGGAGGGCTGGACGGTCCATGAGCGAAGAGTAAGCCCTGGGCCGGCGGAAGGGGAAGCCCGTCTCAGCTCCTCACCCTGCCGCCCCCATCTCCTGGGCCGGGGCGGCACGGCAGAATGGCAGGGTGGCGCTCCGCTTGGCCTTCGCTCGCTCGCTTCGGCTAGCGCACCGTGAAGTGCTGCCGAATCAAGGCCGCCACGTCGGGACTGAATCCCGCGTCGAGAGCCGCGGCGACGTCTTCTTTCGTGACGACCTCGGAGAGGGGCGAAAAGCTTGCTTTCGTGGCGCTCGCGTCGAAGACGATGCCGACAGGGAGGCCCGACTGTGCCGCCGAGGCCGCGTCTTTTGGCCGACGGGGCCAGGAGGGGAGGCCGCTCGCGTCGGGGAGGCCCGAGGAGGCGAAGGCTGAAAGGTAGCTCATGATGCCTCGGCTGAGCTCCTCCCTGCCGGGGAGGTTGGCGGAGGTGAAGAGGCGCCCGGTGTAAAGCGGTCCGAGACAGCTTTCCGTACCGAGGAAGAAGGAGACATCGAGGGAATGGAAGGCCCCGAGCCTTCTGCCCCAGTCGCCCGGCAGGGGACTTTTCCCCGAGGCATCCGGAGCGCCCCAATCGAAGCGATACACATAGACGGGTGGAGCATCATCATGCGAGGCGATGGCATCGGCGATCGAGTCGACGCCCACCGCCTTCCATTCAAGGCTTCCGAATTTGGCCGCCTCCGCGTAAAGCGGCCTGCGCCAATCGAGGCTTCGATCTCCGGACAAGAAGAGCTTCGTTTCTTCGCGATTTGACCCAATTATGAGGGGAACCTTGTTGGGCCATAAGCCCTGGCCGAAGGCCGCGAGGCCACTCTTTGCGATCACACGACCATCCTTGAATGCCGAGGCCCACTTCGACATGCCGAAGCCGCTCGGCGGGATGAGGCGCAACAGTTCTTTCGCGCTCGCCGCGCGAAGGAGTCTTGCCCTCTCGGCCGGGGGCATCGAAGCGGCGATGCGTTCGGCTTCGGCGGGGGTCTTGGCTCGGCCCCGCTTGACGAGGAGGGTGGCAAAAAGACTGTCGCTCTCCGCCCTGGCATCGGCCATGGCAGTGAAGCCGTCATACCCGGACTCGACAATCGCCCTTTCGAAGAGCCCAGTGGCCCGAGGCGAAAGGAGAAGCGACAGGGTGTTGAGGGCGCCTGCGGATTCGCCCGCCACGGTAACGCGGCTCGGGTCGCCGCCGAAGGCGGCGATGTTCGTCTTAACCCAACGAAGGGCCTCGATAATGTCGAGGGTGCCGAAGTTGCCCGAGGCCGAATCGGGATCGGCGCCGGCGGCGATGGCGGGATCAAGAAACCAGCCCAGGGGCCCGAGGCGATAATTGAGCGAGACGAAGACCATTCCGGATTTCGCCGCCACTGCCCAGCCAAGGTAGTCGTCGATCAGATTCGAAGCCCCGGCGGTATTGCCGCCTCCGTGGATGTACACGTAGACAGGCAAATCCCCCGCGACTCCGCGAGGCCTCCAGACATTAAGGTACAGACAGTCTTCGCTTCCCATGATGAAATCGAGGAAGGGGCTTCGTTGCACGGACCATCCGCCGAAGGCGCCCGCGTCGCGAATGCCTGTCCATTGTTGTGCCGACTCTGGCGCGCGCCACCTGAGGTCGCCGACGGGAGGGGCGGCATAGGGAATGCCGCGCCAGACCAGGCTGCCGTCGCGATCCTCGCGGCCTTTGAGGAGGCCTTCTCGAGTCTGGACGACAAGGTCGCCCTGCCAAGCCGAGGTGGCCTTGTCGCGCGCTTCGATCCGACTCGTGCTGCCCATTGGCGCCGATGCGCAGCTAGCGTAGAGGAGCAGCGAAATTGAAATGGTCAATTCCAATAGGATCGATGCCCGAGAATATCGCATTTCAACCCCCAGGTGGCATTTCGGAATGTACGAATTGCGGCTCCGGCGCCTCGAATATTCGATGAGCAGCGCCAAGCCGGTCGCTCTCGAAGCATGGTAGCACGATGCGAGGCGGGGGCAGACCCCATTCGGGCGAGGCGCGAATCGAGATCGAGCGGTCAATCATGCAGTCATATGAATGGTTGATCATATGATCATGCGTCGAAGTGATCGCGCCTGCATTGTTCCGGAGACACTTAGGCGACGAAGCCTTGGCCCTGACCCGTCCGAATTCTTCGCACGCTTTGCAATTTGTTGACGTATTGTGCAATAGGCCGCATTTCGTTACAGTGGGCCACATGGCAACTGTCGAACTTCTCGCGCCGGCCGGCAATCCGGAGGCGCTCGCCGCGGCCCTTGGCGAGGGGGCGGACGCGGTCTATCTCGGGCTCAAGACTTTCAATGCGCGGATCCGCTCGTCCAATTTCGCCTTCAATCAATTCGAGGCGACGGTCGAGGCGGCCCACAAGCTGTCGCGGAAGGTCTATGTCACGGTGAACACGGTCTTCGTCGAGCGCGAGGCCGACCGTTTGTACCAATTGCTGCAATATATCGAGCGGGTGGGCCCCGACGGGGTCATCGTGCAGGATCTCGGCACGGTGAAGATCGCGCGTGATCATTTTCCGGGTCTCAGGCTCCACGCCTCGACGCAGATGAATGTGGGCTCGGCGGCCGGGGCCAATTTCCTGTCGCGCCACGGTTTCAAGCGGGTGGTGCTGTCGCGCGAGCTTTCGCTCGAGGAGATACGCAAGGCCCGCGAAGGTACGAACATGGAGCTCGAGGTGTTCGTGCACGGGGCGCTTTGCGTCTCGGCCTCGGGGCTCTGTCTGTTTTCGAGCTATCTCGGCGGGAAGAGCGCCAACCGCGGGCTCTGCGCCCAGGCCTGCCGGCGTCTTTATAGTACTGATGAAACCTCGGGTTTCTATTTCTCGCCGGCCGATCTCGAGCTCGTGTCCCGCGTGCCCGATCTCGTCGAGGCGGGGGTTTCGTCCCTCAAGATCGAGGGAAGGCTGAAGAGTCAGGAGTACGTCGGGGCGGTGGTGGCGGCCTATCGCTACATGCTGGACAATTGGCGGATGGACCGCGAGCGCGCGCTCCTGAAGGCGCAGTCGATGCTGCAGGCCGATTTCGCCCGTTCGAAGACCCTGTTCAACATAGATGGTTCCTTCCCCGCCGACTTCATCAATCCGGAGCAGGCGGGAGGCACGGGCATCAAGCTCGGGCGCGTGAAGGAGGTCAGGGCCTTCGAGGGCGAGGACGGGGAAAAGGGGCAATGGGCCCTCGTGATGCCTCGGCACGCGGACGACGGTCAGCCCGAGGGGATCGGGGTCGCGGGCGTCGACGAGGGCGGTGGCTCGGAGGCAGCCTTTGGTGCCCCGGTCCTCGCGAGTTTCGGTGCCCCGGCCCTCGCGGGTTTCGGGGCCAGGGTCGGCGGCGCCGTGATCACCGAGGGCGATTCGATCCGCATCCATCGGGCCGACGATTCGGGCAGGCTGACGCTCAAGGTGAAGGACGTGCGGGAGAACCCGAGGGGTGTCTATCTTAGGCTCGAGGGCGATTTCCGCGTGGGCGACGAGGTCTATCTCGTGCAGACGAGGTCGATGGGCAAGCGCTGGAAGCCGGTCCTGCCCAAGGAGCTCGGCAAGTACCACAAGTTCCCCAGCCGGGACGAGGTGGAACGCCCGCGCCTGTCCAAGCCGCCCAAGGAGGCGCTCGCCGCCCTTGGCGAGGGTTTGTACGCATTGGTAGGAAGGGTGGGCGATCTTCATGTCCTCCTCTCGGACCGGCCGGAAAAGGCGATGCTTCTCTTCAACCGCAAGAACTCCGAGCTTATGCACCGTCATGAAAAGGAGCTACCCTTCCGTCGGGAATCCCTGGTGCTCTGGCTCGATCCTTATTTTCCCGAGGGTGATTCGGCCTGGTTGGAGGGCGAGCTCGACTATTGGATAAGCAAGGGTCAGACCCTCTTCGTCGCGAACAATGTCGCCCACCTGGGCCTGCTCCGCGGCCGCAAGGGGCCCAAGGGCGAGGCTGTCTCCGTCGTGGCGGGGCCCTGGCTCTACGCCTTCAATCCCTGGGCGGCGGCCTTTGTCGCCGACGAGGGCGCGAACTTCCTCGTGCCGCCCTACGAGATCGGCAAGCAGGATTTCCAGCGGGTGGCCGAGAGTCTGCCGGCCCAGGCCTTTATGCCGATCGTCTTCGCCTATCCCAGCCTCTTCCGCATCCGCGCCGATCTTGCCTCGCGCTACGACTTCAAGACCTTCTCCGATCGGGATGGGAGTTCCTACGAGCTCCACTCCGGCGGCGATTATTCCTTCGTGACGCCGGAAACGGCCTTTTCCATCGTGGATCGCATTCCCTTCCTCCGCAAGGAGGGCGTGAGTCGCTTCATCCTCGACTTCTCCGGCATCGAGCTCCAGAAATCGACCTACCGCCAGGTGATGAAGGCCGCCGTCGAAGGCCGCGTCCTTGAGGGCACGAGCCGCTTCAATTGGAAAGACGGCTTCTGGCGTCCGCCGGAAGAAGGATTTGGAGGAGATGGGGGTGCTGAGCGCCCACAGGCGCGTGATGGGCGACGCGGCCCGCCGACTTCGGTCGGGGAGGGCGGATCCAGGTCTCCGGCCTCCGGTGGCTTTCATGGGAAGGGTCGTGATGACACTCCGGGGAAGGGCCGCGATGGCGCTCCGGGAAGGGCTGGAGGTGAGAGCTTCGGCGGAAGGCCGGGGGTTCCTCAGGGCGGTCCCGAAGGACGACGTTCACGCTTCGGCGCTAATGGCAGGTCAGGTGGCCATGGCGGATCGGGCGGGGCAGGGAAGGGCACGGATCACAGCGGAAGGGGCCCGCGGGGCGGCTCTGGCGGCGGACGCGACAGTCGCGGCGGGGTGGCCAGCAGTCACGGCGGGGGGCGCCCGCGGGGCGGCTCTGGCGGCGGGCCCAACACTCGTGGCAGCGGGCCCAGCACTCGTGGCAGCGGGCCCAACACTCGTGGCGGTGGGCGCCCGCGGGGCGGACCTGGAGGCTATGGTGCGGCCCGCGAGATGGATTGAGCCATCGAGGCCCAATCATAGCTCCCTCGACGGGGGAAATTCATCCTTGACGTGACTGTAACCCCAGTGTAGTTTCAATAGGTAAAAGAGACGTTTCACGGGGCGCTCCAGCGAACATGGTTTGAGCTTTTCGCCCGCACGACGTGACGTCAGGGAGTCCACATGAGCGAATCGGCCGGCAAGGCGCTGGATCTTCTCTTCTATCTCGCGCGAACCGACAGCGAGGTGACACTCGCCCGGCTTTCCCGCGAGACCGGCATGAACAAGGCAACGGCTCTTCGTTACCTTGCCGTTCTTGAATCGAGGGGCGTGGCCGAGCGCCGAAATGGGGGCTGGTCGCTCGGGCTGGCCCTCTATGAGCTTGGCACGAGGGTGCCGGTTCGTTCGCTCGTCGTCGAAAGGGTCAGGCCCTTTGTCGAAAAGCTCGCCCGGGAAACGGGCGAAAGCGTCAATCTCGCGATGCTGGCCGGCGGTTCGGCCGTGTATCTGGACCGGGCCGAGTCCGATCGGAGCCTGAGCATGCGCTCGGTGCCCGGCGATCGTCTTCCCCTGCATTGCACGGGCGTCGGCAAGGCCATCCTCACCCTTTTGCCCGATGATCGCATCCGGGCCATCCTTGGTCCCGGGCCTCTTCAGCGCATAAACGATCGCACCCTCGTCGATCCGGAAGACGTAATAAAGGAAATAGATCATACGCGCGACCTCGGCTATGCCCTCGATCGCGAGGAGTACGAGACGGGCCTCACCTGCATGGCCCTGCCCCTCGGCCTGGCCGACGCCGATTTCTACGGCGCGATGAGCGTTTCGGGACCGACGGCGCGGATGCGAGATCCCTCGGCCCGCGATCGCATGCTCGATGCGCTGAAGTCGGCGACAGCCGGCGCCCAGGTCGCCCTCGACCTTCAGGCAAGCGCCACGGCCACGGCCAAGGCAAGCGCGGCAGCCACGGCCAAGGCCACTGCCGCAGCTGTGGCAGCCGCCAAGGCCGGTGCCGAGTCGGCCACTATGGTAGCCCGCTGACCTTCTCCCGTCCGCGAGCCTGGTTGCAGGTCTCCGCGAACGGGATGGGGTCGATCGTCTCGTCTTGCGTCAGAATACCGGCTCGGCCTCGCGAATCCGGCCTTCGGCCAGTTGGGGAGGAGCCTCGGCCTCTTCCGTTTCGACGACATCGGGGGCTTTGAAGATGGGCTTGAACTCGACATGCTCGGCGACGACCTTGACCTTCGAGTGGGGCTTGCCCGTCTGATCCGTCCACCGATCCTGCTTGAGCCGTCCGACCACCCTGACGCCCCTTCCCTTGCGCAGGGTCTCGGCGCAGGATTGGCCTAGACGGGCCCAGGCTTCCACGTCGAAATAGCTGGTTTCCTTTTCCATCACCTCGTTCTGCTTGTAATAGCGATTCGAGGCGATGGCGAAGGAGCAGACCTGGCTTCCCGATGAGAGAGTCTTGCTTTCCGGGTCCCGTGTAAGGTTGCCTTCGAGCAAGATGCTGTTGAGTGCGTTCATGAGAACCTCCTTGATGTGGCGCGTACGCATACCTGATACGTCGAAACCGCACGCAAACGATTCAAACAAGGGCGGATTTTCTTCGTTATTTTGCGCCAGCCGGGGAAAATCCCTAGCGCGGCTTCCTTTGCTGGTCTACACTCCTCGTCCATGATCGAGGTTATGCGAAAAGAGTGCCGTCGTGGTGGCTCGGCCGAAGGCGGCGGGGCGTGAAGCCCTGCGTTCTGTGCGTCGACGACGAGGCCATTCTCACCCTCGCCCTGACGCGATCGCTCAAGTCTGCCTTCGGTACCGATGTGCATGTGGATGCCGCATCTTCGGCCGAAGAGGCCTTCGAGGCAATTTCGGAACTCGCGGCCGCTGACATAGCGGTGAAGGTGGTCGTTTGCGACCTCCTCATGCCCGTCATGCGCGGTGACGAATTCATCGCCCGGCTCAGGGAGCTCCATCCGGCGATAAAGTCGATCCTCCTCACCGGCCTGCCCGACGATGAGGAATCGGCGCGGCTCAACCGCGAACTCAACCTTTTCGCCTCCCTTTCGAAGCCCGTAAAGACCGCCCAATTGGTCGAAATTGTCGGAAAGGCCCTCGCCGCGGCGCCTTGAGCCTCTCGACCCTTTCCGCACCCCTGCTTCCCAGTGCGGCGGCCAGCGCGGATCGATCCAGCGGCCCCGGCGCGCGGACCTTCGTCCCGGCACACGAGGCGCTTACCTAGTGAAAGCTTTGGCGGTATTATCGAAGCAGGTCCGATTGCGGCCGCCAAGGAGTTCTCATGATCCAGTTCATCGTCCAGGGGGGCATCGTCCTCTGGATCATCATCGCGCTCGGTGTCGTGTCCACCATCGTCGTCATCGAGCGCCTGCTCTACTTCAAGGCTATCGCCGTCGATGAGGAAAAGCTCTTCAAGCGCGTCTCCTCTTCAATCGACAAGGGCCATTACGACGAGGCGCTCGCGATCTGCGACACCAATGTCTCGCCCCTTTCGGCCTTGATGAAGGTCGGCATCGAGAATCGCAACCAGTCCGAGATGGTGCAGAAAGAGATGCTCCGCGACGCAGCCGCCCAGGAAGTGCCGAGGCTCGAGGCCCATGTGGGAACCCTCGGCACGATCTCCAACATTTCCCCGCTGATGGGCCTGCTCGGCACGGTCATCGGCACGATGCGCGCCTTCGGCGTCCTGGGCCAATTCGGCGCGGTGAGCGATCCTTCGCTGCTCGCCAAGGGCGTGGCCGAGGCCCTGATCACGACGGTGGGCGGCATCTGCGTGGCCGTCCCCTCGGTCATTTTCTACAACTTCCTCGTGACCAAGGTGAATTCCCTCATCATCAGAATGGAAAACCAGGTGAACAAGATGATCATCCTGATCAACGGTCAGGAAGGGAAGGCCCGGAGCTCGGGCTCGGCCGAAGGGGAACTCCTCAGGGTTTCCGGGGCGGTCGGCAATCCCGGCGGACTCCTGGGCGGGGGCGGCATGCCGTCCACGGGCGGCACGGTGATCTTCGGCGGCGATGTGAATCCCGGCGCGGCACCCGGGGGGCGCTGATGCGTCTGGAGAGGAGGCTTCGCGTCAAGACCGCGATCGACATGACGCCCATGGTGGACGTCATTCTCATGCTCGTCATGTTTTTCCTGATTACGTCGACCTTCAAGACTTCTCCCGGGATCCAGCTGTCCCTGCCCACTTCTTCCACGGCGCGGCCCATTTCGCAGGAACCCCTCAAGGTGGTCGTCGTCTCCGAATCGGAGATTCACGTCGGGTCGGCCATCGCCGATCTCACGGGTCTACCGGAAGCCATCGGTAGGGAGATCGCGAGGCTCGACGTGGCGGCCCAGGCCTCTGCGGGGGCGACGGGTGGCACATCGGGTGGGACGACGGGCGGGGCGGCCGGCGGTGGGGCGGCCCAAAATTCCGGCGCCCAGGCATCGAGTGCCGGTGGTCAGCCGCAGGGGGCGGCGGCCCAAGGCGGTCAGCCGCCGGGGGCGGCCGCAACGGGAAGCGCCGGCCAGGCAGGCGGCCAGGCGCCCGGAATCCAGCGACGCGCCATAGTGGAAGCGGCCGACACCGTTCCATACCAATTGCTTGTTTCTGTCCTCGACGCCCTCCGTCGCGAGGGCGTGAGCGCGGTCGGGCTCGCGACGCGAGTCGCGCCCCTGCCGGGAGGCGCCGGGAAATGACCCGCGCCCAATATCTGCGGCGCGAGGATCGCAAGCGGCTGGCTTCTTCGCTGGCCGTGGCCCTGCTGGCCTACGCGATAATAGCGGGAGGCATCCTTGTTTCGGGGCTCTTCCGCCTCGCCGATCTCTCCGCGATGCCCAATACCGTGTGGGTGGACATCGGGTCGACGGCCGACCTCCAGGGCGGAGTCGCCAAGGGTGGCGATGTGCCCGCGCCCAGGGGGCCCGTGACGCCGGCGCCCCAGATCCCGACGCCGGAGGCGAAGACGAGCAAGGTGCCCCTTTCGCAGCCGACGCCGATTCCCGTCGCCGCCGAAAAGGCGCCCGCCGCCGCGGCCAAGGCGACGACCGGCAGCGGGAAGACGGCGGGGAACTCTCCTCCCTCCCCGACGCCCGCTCCTGCCGCGGCCCTGCCCTCGGCCGGGACGAGCGGCACAACAGGCGAGCCCTGGATTCCCGGCCCCCGACCTGAGGGGTCGCATGTCATCTCGACGACGAGCGGCGTCGGCACCGGCGGCGCGGGAACGAGTGGAGCCGGCGAGGCAAGCTCGGCCGGAGCCTTCACCACGAAGGTCGTCGGAAATGAAAAGGGCAATTCCCTCGAAACGGTCCTCGGAGTGGGGGCCGGGAAATCCGGCCGCAGCCTCTATGTTCCTATTTATTTGTATATGCCCTTGCCGAAGACCGTCACCGATAACGTGGCGCTTCGGGTCGCGCCCGTTCACCGCGATCTTTTCCTGCGGACCTACCGGCGCATCAACGAAGAATGGGTGCTTTCGCGGAACGTCCCCGTGGAACAGCGGGACGAGATCTGGCTGGCCCTCGAGGAGGGCGGCTACGACGTGGCCCACGCGGATTACAAGGCCGGCGGAACCCTCGGGCCCGTCATGCTCTCCTTCGTCGTGACCCCTCCGACACCCGGTTCGGCGCCGAGCCTCCAGGCCGTGACGATCACCGGGAGTTCGGGCGATCCGGCCGTGGACGAGGCGGTGCTGTATGGCTTCAAGCGGGCCTCCTTCTTCAACGCGACCGATGGGACCATTTCGGGAACCTTCGTCTATGGCTTCAACCACTGACGATTCGGGCGGGGCTCGGGATTCGGACGTGAAGGGCGGCGGCGGCCAAGCCGGGCCCTCAGGCGCCTACGATGAGTTCGGGCTCCGCGATTTCAGGCGGCTTTTCGATTCCGGGGCCCTGACATATTCGGAACTTCTTCAGTATTACCTCGATCGGATCGCGGGGCTCGACAGGGCGGGTCCGACCCTCGGCGCGGTCCTCCATCTCAACGCGAGCGCGGAGGGCGAAGCCGCAAGGCTGGATCGCGAGAGGACAAGGGGCGGCGCCCGGGGCCCCCTCCACGGCATTCCGGTGCTGGTAAAGGCCAATATCAACATCGCCGAGGCGAGCCTGCCGACGACGGCGGGATCCCTCGCGCTCAAGGGTTTCGTCGCCCCCTCGGACGCCGAGTTGGTCTCCTCGCTCAGGAGGGCGGGCGCCATCATACTAGGTACGACGAACATGAGCGAATGGGCCAATTTCCGGTCGACTCGCTCGACCTCGGGATGGAGCAGCGAAGGCGGCCTGACCCGGAACCCCTACGCCCTCGATCGAAATCCCTCCGGTTCGAGTTCCGGATCGGCCGTGGCCGTTTCGGCCAACCTCTGCGCTCTCGCAGTCGGCACGGAGACCGACGGCTCCATCATCGCGCCCTCGTCCAAGTGCGGGATCGTCGGCATCAAGCCCAGCGTCGGCCTCGTCAGCCGGGAAGGCATAATTCCGATT
>JAJXVS010000214.1 GCA_021782015.1 bacterium
TTCTTCGAGGGCCACTCGCTTACCGGCGACTTCGACATCGTCTTTCCCACGCGGGTGTTCTATCCCTTTCCTTCGCAGGCACGGTATGGGGAACATGGCGGTCCTGAGGAAATCAAACGAAAGTTCCACAGGGACGAGGCCTACGCGATCCACTATTGGGAGGTGAGCTGGTCCGAGAAGGATGGACGGGCCCTCGTGCTCATCAAAGAGGCGATCAAGGCCCTCATCTTGTGGAAGAAGCTGGGGCCCCTCCTGCGACGCCTCGCGAGGCAGCGGTCGTGAAGATCGTCGGCATCCTGGGAGGACTGGGGAATCAGCTCTTTCAATACGCCTTTTCGAGGGAGCTCGCCAGGCGAAGCGGGGAGAGGGTGCTGGTCGATACCGGCGGCTTCGACCATTACGGACTTCATAATGGCTTGGAACTTGAAAGGGTATTCGGGCTGGCACTCGATCGGCCGGAACGCGGCGAGGTCGACCGGCTTTCGACAGTCTCGTCGAGTTTTTGGAGCCGTCTTCGACGTCGCATCGCGCCGAAAAAAAGCCACTATATAGACAGGAATCTTTCGTTTCACGATGACGTCTTTACCCTCGATGGCGATCGGTATTATGAAGGCTTCTGGCAGAGCGAGCGCTATTTCGCCGGGGTCGGCGACGAGATCAGGAAGAAATTGAGTTTTCCGGCGCTGGATACGCGAAATGCCGAGTTGATGGGCCGCCTGCCAAGACCGGCCTGCTCGGTTCACGTGAGGCGGGGGGACTATCTCCGGCCCGAAAACCGGCATTTGGCTGTCTGCGACGCAGGTTATTACGAGCGAGCCAGCGCGGAAATGGTGGCCCTCCGGGAGGTGGCCAGTTTCGCCGTCTTTTCGGACGATCCTGAATGGTGCAAGGGAAATTTGAAATTCGGTAAGCGACAGGTTATTTTCGTCGACTGGAATCGGGGAGAGGATAGCTGGCAGGACATGGCGATGATGGCCGCCTGCGACCACCAGATCATCGCAAATAGTTCTTTTAGCTGGTGGGGCGCCTGGCTCGGCGAGGGTGATGGCGGCCTGGTTATGGCGCCCTCGGTCTGGGCCAAGAATGGCGTCGGAAAGAGCCCTTTGGGCTATCGCGTAGAGTATGCCGACACTGTGCCCGAGCGCTGGACGAGGATAGAATAGTGGAGAGTGAGCCAAGGGCGATCGAGGCGGCGGTGACCATCATCATGCCGACCTACAATCGCGCGGGCTTTATCGCGGAGGCGATCGACAGCGTGGTCGATCAGGCCTTCCGGGACTGGAAGCTCCTCATCGTCGACGATGGGTCGACGGACGAAACGCGGTCGGTTGTCGAGCCCTATCTCAAGCGGGACGGGCGCATCGACTATGTCGTGCAGGACCAAAATCGGGGCATCGCCTTTACGCGCAACAATGGGGTGGCTCGTTCGACAGGCCCCTATATCGCGATGCTCGACAGCGACGATGCCTGGGCTTCGGACGAAAAGCTTGGACTGCAAATCGCGGCCCTCGAGGCCGATCCGAAACTCGGCATAGTTGGTACCTGGTTCGAGATCATCGACGAGAAGGGAATGCCCACAGGTGTGAGGAAGTCCTTTCCCGAGGACGACAAGGGAATCCGGGCGAAGGAGATATACCGGAACGCCTTCGCCCAATCGAGCGTGGTCTTTCGCAGGGAAGCCTTCGTGAAGGCGGGAGGCTACGATGGGCATTTCGTGGTCAACGATGACCACGACCTTTGGCTCAAGATCGGGAGGTCGTATCGCTTCGCGACCCTTCCCCGCTACGACCTCCGCTATCGCCGCCATCCGGGCAATATAACCGTGACGCGGCGGAAAACCATGGCCCGCGAGGGCCTGGAAATCGTCAAAAGGCATAGTACCTACTATCCGGGGAGCCTTGTCGGCCGTCTCAAGGGACTGGGCCGCCTCGGCCTGGCAAGTATCGGTCGATAGATCCAGGGGAGAACATGGCAATTCCAAAGGTATTGTATCAAACGTATAAATCGTACAAAGCCATCCCCATTGAAACCCGGTTGGTGATGCGTTTCGAGCGACTCCGCTGCCTGGGCTGGCGCTACGAGTTTTACGACGACGAGAGGATCGCGGAATTTCTCAAGGCCGAGTTCGGCAGGGAGGTCTTCGCCGCCTACGACAAGTTGGCCATCGGCGCGGCGATGGCGGACTTTTTCCGCTACGCTATTCTGTATAAATATGGCGGGGTTTATCTGGATGTGGATAGCGAAATCAGGGCGGGGCTCGATGGACTTATCCGGCCCGACGATGTCGCCATAATCGCCCACGAGGGCAACCCCGATTGGTATGTCCAATGGGCCCTAGTATATGGGCCGGGACATCCCTTCCTCGCGCGCACCCTCGACAGGATCATCTCCAACATCGAGGGTGACCGATTTCCCAACGATGTCCATGCCTTGACGGGCCCGAGGGCCTATACGGAAGCGATGCAGGAATGTCGGGCGGCCGACCCCGGGGTAGCCTACCGGGAGGTCGAGGTCGATTACGGGAAATACTTTGGCTTCAAGCGGCGACACTCGAGCGTGCTGTACAGAAAGGAGCCCCACTGGCATGACCAACTGGCCCAGGGGGTTCTCAAGAAGCGACAAAGCGGGACGGATGGTCCTTGATTGACACCCAAACGTCGTTTCGGATGTCCCTTTTCAGGGGAGGAATGGATGGCCCTACCAAAAAGAAGCGTATTGGAAAGATAGCTAGGTAAATGATGTTATCAAGAAATGCTATATTTATAATTAGAATACAAGTCGACGGAGTATCGAATGAAAGGGAAAAAGCATTTGAAGCTATTAATTTGGGTGGCGATCGGGGAAGTTCTCTCGACCTCTATGCTTGCCGCGCAAAGCCTGCCATCACCCGAAGATCCCATCTGGCGATATGAGTCCTGGTTGGAGACTGCTGGTCTGGCCAGCACCAAGGATCTTGGATTGCGCTCGATTGATACCGTTTTTGAGACCGCAGGCGGCCCATGGTCGCATTTGTACAATGGCAAGCAGGATTCGTCAAACTCAGGCTTCGTTCCCATTTATGATGGCGTAACCATAGAAGCTGGAACCACCTGGAACTCCGCATTTCCAACCAGTGTCAATATCGGCGGCTTATGGGAGGGAGTTGGATTTACCCCATGGACGAAATCGAGCGTTGAAGGGTCGCTGGGTCCTTTTTGGGGAAGATTGGGAATCGCGGCTTCGTTTTCGCAGAATTCCGACTTCAAGCTTGGTCCGTCAGGCCTATCCGACCAAGCACTTGCAAGCGTGGATGGCGCTAATATCGACACGCCTCAGCGATACGGCACTACAGCTTTTGGATCGTATTCGCTTGATAATTGGGAATTGGGCGCGAAATTCGGTCCCGTGATCGCCGCCTTTAGCGATCAGAACCTTTGGTTCGGCCCTGCGGTCTTCAATCCCCTTCTTCTAAGCGCCCAAGCCGAAGGATTCCCTCACATTCAGGTTGGTGTAGATGGGTGGGAGACGCCAATAGGAAATTTCGAGTCTCAACTTGTCTATGGCAAATTAACAACGTCCAAGTTTTGGGATCCAAAGGTGAACAATGGGGATCGATTCTTCGGTGGTTTCTTCTTGGGCTATAAGCCTTCGTTTTTCCCCGAGCTGACGATCGGGGCCGGCCGGACGGTTTTTTCTTACTGGAATTCCTTAAATTGGCGAATGCCATTGATTCTCTTCATCCCAGGCATCGATAATACCGGGATTGGCTCAACCTTCGGGTATGGCACAGGTGAATCCCATCAACATATTTCCATAACTTGGCGGCTGCAATTTCCGGGAAGTGGCTTTGAAACCTACGGAGAATGGGGGAAGAATGACTTTTCGCCACTTCGGCTCCTTCTCCTGAATCCAGATCATATGCAGGCTTACACGATTGGCCTAAAAAAAGCATTCGAAGTGCCAGGCGATTTTTTGCTGGGCATCGGGGCAGAGCTCACTGACCTGTCGCAGTCAAAAGAAAGTCTCATAAATTACAACGGGTATAATTGGGGCGGAGATTGGTACTCACATTGGGCAATCCTTGAAGGATACACGAATAACGGACAGGTGCTGGGCGCTAGCATCGGAAACGGATCTGCCGCCCAGGTGCTCTATGCTGATCTCTATGGTCGTTCTGGGCATTTGGGAATAGAGCTTAGAAGATGGGCCGACAGAGTTTCCGCGCTATACCAAGGGGCGTTGCCCACCTATCGCGAGTATCAGACCGATGTTGAATATGATGTCGGGTTGCGACTCGATGTCCCCGTGCAAGCGTGGATACATTCGCTATCGGTTCAATGGCAATACGATTGCAATCGATATATGATTGTTTGGAATGACGTGTTGAATTGGCATGTAGCCTTTTCAACGAGCCTGCGGCTCTAATCATGCTGGCCCATGAGTCCGTTGATTTGCCCATATCTTTGCAAGGGACGGAATGGCCTTGAGAATCCTCCACATCGTTACCAATGCCGACCTCGGGGGTGCTCCGCGGGTGGTGACGGAGCTCGCGAACAGGGCCAGTCGCGACGGGCATGCGTGCGCGGTGGCCTCGGTGCCCGAGGGGCCCCTCTGGGAGGGCCTTCTTCCCAGCGTCGAGAGAATCAGGCTGCTGTGGCTCCGTCGCGAGATCGAGCCCCTCGTGGAAATACGGGCATGGTTCGAACTGAGGCGGCTCTTCGGGGCATGGAAGCCCGACATCATTCACCTTCATTCGTCGAAGGTGGGCGTGCTCGGAAGGCTGGCCTCGGGGGCGCGGGCGCAAAGCATCGTTTATACTATTCATGGTTTCGACACAATACTGAAGAGTTATCGGGCCTTTTTGCCGCTGGAACGGATGCTAGCGGGGCGCTGCGGGGCCTTGGTGCCGGTTTCGGACTACGACGCGCGTTCTCTGATGGCAGCCCGAATTGGCGGGGCCCATCATCTGATCAGGAATGGGGTGACGGATAGACGGGGGCGGAAGGGCGGCGACGCAGGCGCCATCGAGGCCTTTGGGGCAGCCAGGGCGGCGGGAGCGAAGGTTGTTTTGTGCATAGCCCGGCTTGCGAGACCGAAGCGCTTCGATCTTTTTGTGGAGGTGGCCCGGCGTTTTGAAGCGCGCGAGGCCCGCTTTTTCTGGATAGGAAATGTGCCGGGTTCCCTCGAAGAGGCAGGGATTGTGGCGCCTCCCAATGCGGTGTTTCTCGGCGAGTTGCCCGAGGCGGGGAATTACGCGAATTATTGCGATGTGTTTCTTCTTTTGTCAGACTACGAGGGCCTGCCCATGTCGGTCCTCGAGGCGATGTCCTGCGGCAAGCCTGTCGTAGCCTCGAAGGTGGGGGGGCTGTCGGAGGCCTTGGGGGCGGATTGCGGTGCGCTTGTGGACAACGAGGTCGGCCCGGTAGAGTCTGCCCTGCGCGAGCTTTTGGAGCCGGGTCGGGCTGCGAGGGCTGGCGAGGCGGCGAGGGGGCGCTACGAGGCCTCCTTTTCGGCCGAGGCGATGTGGGAGAACTACTTCGAGTTGTATGGGTCGATCGTCGGGCGCGCCCTGGACTGAAGCCGACGAGTGTACTTAGAATTATAGCAATTGTGAGGTTGTGACCATGGGCATCAATATCGAGGCACTCTCTTCGGCTTTGGTTCATGCCAGCTAACGAAACTATTCCGGAACTCGATTGGGTCCTGCCAAGGCGCTGAGGCATGGCTCGCACAAGGCTTTCCCGAGTCTTTTCGCCTACTTTTCGGGAAAATTACCGGCAGATGGAAGGATGCTGAAACAGAAGTGGATTCTCGTGATTTCAAGCGGCTCCGAATTTTGCGCGGAAGCGAAACTTTGAAGATAGACTTCATCGCCGATCGGGTCACGCGCATCGGGTTGCCACTATCAACCTTCTCCTGGGCGGAACTGGTGGCGGAGGCTTCGCAAAAGGAAGTAGTCGCGGCCGAGGACCTGGCCTACCGGACACATTCCCGATCGAAAATCTCGCGAGTGTGCCGCTCATCTCTCCCTTATCCCTTGCCGAGTACGACGCCTTGCGAATTGCGATGCGCGATGATATTGCGGAGCTCGCCGATAATTCGGTGGCGGAAAAAGAAGCTCCATCGCTTTGAGATAGGTTTAGCCAACTTGGGTGCTCGATTCGCCTGAGAGCCGAAGGTGATGCTGGTCGATGCAGAAAAACCTGAAACGCAGACAATTCAGACTTCTCTTCGTCGACGTGCTTTTGATGTACGGCACGCTGTTCCTGGCCTATTACCTCCGACACGGCAATCTCCCGGTGGGGCCGGGGCTGCGCGACCATGTTCTGAGCTTTACGGTCATCTATGCGATGTGGCTCATCGTCTTTTATACGCTTGGCATGTACCGGTTGGAGATGGCGACGGACAATCTCGCCTTTATCCGGCGACTGGCGATCGCCCTTTCGATCGGGGGGCTTCTCGGAGCACTCTACTTCTACCTTCAGCCCAACGATGCCATCAATCCGAAGACCCTCCTCGCCCTCGTCGTGGTGGTGTACGGGCTCCTGTTCCTGGGGTGGCGCTACTTTTATGGGGCGATCTGGCGGGGCAAGAGGCAGCGCATCGGGGTGGGTTTTATCGGGATGACGCCCGAAACCTTGGCGATGGCCGAGGCCCTGGCAGCGAGGCCGAATCTCGGGTATGACGCGCGCTTCTTTTTCGACGAGGGTGCGAAGGTTTCAGGCGAGGGGGCGAAGGCCTCGGGCGAGGATGTGCCGGTGATCGCCTATTCGCCGATGATCCGCCATTTCGTGGCGGATACCGACGCCGACCTTTTGGT
>JAJXVS010000215.1 GCA_021782015.1 bacterium
TTGATCTCCTTCGGGTAGTCCGTGACGATGAGTGGGCCTCCAACTACCTTTTCGGTGAGCCACTTTTCGTGCTCGCTCTGGAGGTCGCAGCCCCAGTAGGGCTTGAACTCGAATTCGCCCGCGCCCTTTTCGAGACGGGAGACGGCTTCGGTGTAGGTCATGCGGGCGAAGGGCTTGGCCGCGATGCCCGCAAGGTATTCGAGGAGGCCCTTCTGGATTCGCTGATCGAAGAACTCAAGGTCCTCCGCGCAGTCTTCGAGGGCGACCTTCACGAGGGATCGCACAAAGTCCTCGGCGAGATCCATGTTGTCGGAAATATCGTTCCAGGCCACCTCGGGCTCGATCATCCAGAACTCGGAGAGGTGGCGGGTCGTGTTCGAATTTTCGGCGCGGAAGGTGGGGCCGAAGGTGTAGACGCGGCCGAGGGCCTGGGAGTAGGTCTCGACATTGAGCTGGCCCGACACGGTGAGGAAGGCCGGCTTGCCGAAGAAGTCCTTGGAGTAGTCGACCGCCGCGCCCGATTTCGCGATGCGGTCGAGGTCGAGGGTCGTCACCTGGAACATCGCGCCCGCGCCCTCGGCGTCCGATGCGGTGATGATGGGCGTGTGCACCCAGTAAAAGCCGCGCTTCTGGAAGAACTCGTGCACGCCACGCGCCATGGCGTTGCGCACCCGGGCTACGGCCCCAAAGGTGTTGGTGCGGGGCCTGAGGTGGGCGATCGCGCGAAGGGTTTCCATGTTCGTGCCCTTTTTCTGCACGGGGAAATCTTCGGGGGCCTCTCCGATAAGCTCGATTTTCTCCGCCTTGAGCTCGACCTTCTGCCCGGCGGCCGGAGAGGCGACGAGGATTCCTTCGACAGTGACCGCGGCCCCCGTGCTCACCTTCGCGAGGACGCCTGTCACCGAATCGGGAAGTTCTCCGCCCTCGGAGCCTGCGAAGACGCACTGGAGGTTGCCGAGCCTGGAACCGTCATTGATTTCGAGGAAGACGACATTCTTCGATTCCCTCTTCGTGCGGACCCAGCCGCGCGCTATCAGGCTCTGGCCGACAGCCTCGAGGCCGTCGATTTCCTTCAGGGTAAGGCGCTGCATCGCAAATTCTCCTTCGAAATGCTTCCCGATCGATAGCGAAAAGAAATACCATGGGGGCGAAGCCTTGGTCAAATCCCCGCGGATTTGCTATCATCGCCCGAGGAGCACAGCATGCGGTACAAAGTCGGCGTCGCCTATCTTCTCTGGCTTGTTTCAGGTTGCGGCGCCCTTGGGTTCCATCGCTTTTATCTGGGAAAGACCGGCACGGGAATCCTCTGGCTCCTCACGGGCGGCATCGCCTGGATGGGGTCGCTCTATGATTTCTTCACTTTGCCGGGCCAGGTCCGCGAGGCCAATTTCCGGATCGCCTATCGCGAAAGTCTCCTTTCGGGCCAGGGCGGCATGCGCACCGTCAACGAGGCTCCCAAAGAACCCGTTGAGCGCACCATCCTCAGGATCGCCCGCAAGAACAAGGGCGTCGTGACGCCGGGCGAAGTCGCCCTCGAAGGCGATTGCAGCCTCGACGAGGCCAGGCAGACCCTCGACAAGCTCGCCTCCTCGGGCAACGCGGAAATGCGTATCAGGTCGAGCGGCGTCGTCGCCTACGTCTTCGCCGAGTTCGCCGATCAAGCCGACGATTTTGTCGTGTGAGGAAGGCCTTCGCACGGCCAATTTCCGCCACGCGGGCGCGTTTTTTTTCTTATCGCGCGCTCGAATTTTCCCAACTGATTGAAGCAAAGGCCCCTTGTGCGGGCGTACTCAGGTAGTGGAGGTTCCCAATGGACGACAAGGAATTCAAGTTCGAGGTGACAAAGCAGGTCGGCGTTCTCGGCGAAGGCTCGAAGGGCTGGCGCAAGGAGCTCAACCTCGTCTCGTGGAATGGGCGCGAAGCCAAGCTCGACATCCGCGAATGGTCGCCCGACCACCTGAAAATGGGCAAGGGCGTCACGATGTCGAAGGAAGAGGCCGTCAAGTTGATTGAGCTCTTAAAGGACTACCTTTCGACCTGAGCCGTCCCCGGCCCCTCGCCGCGCCATGGCCCGATCCGTCAAGGCCATGGCGCGACGGCAGGCGGCAAAAAGAATCCTGCTCTTTTCTGATTATTCTTGAGTAATCCTAGAGACTACCTATTTCAATATTTTCAGTCCATATTTCTTATACTTATCAACTTGTCCATCAACCGACAGAAAATGAAAGCCGGACCTGATGGCTTGCCATATCAGTATTCTATCGAAAGGATCCTTGTGTTCGACAGGAAGTTTATGGAACGAGATAAGTTCTTCATTTTCGAATCGTCTGCAAATCAGATGGCTGGAATCTATTTCAGCATATAATTCATCCAGGTTCTTCTTCTTGATAATCAATTTCCCCAAATTGTATTTTATCGACATTTCCCAAAGGCTGGCCTGGCTATAAAATATGCTATTTTCTTCATCCATAAGTTTTTCATATATCTTCTTCTTGATCTGCCCGGTTTCGGCGAAGCACCAAATAAGAAAATGTGTGTCCAGCAGAATATTCATGACTTTAATAGATCCTGATCCGTCATGCTCCAGTCATCCGAAAAAGCGATTTCCATTTTTCCTTCCAATGTTCCATATTTCCTGAGTTTGATCTTTTTATACTCTTCAATGGGCACAATAACAGCAATTGTCTCCTTCCTTCGGCCAAACGTTATTCCAATCTCATTGCCCATCTCCACTTCTTTTAGTAAAGAAGAGAAATGAGTGCGCACTTCTGCTACCGGCAAAGTTTTCATGCGCCAAGCCTAGCAAGAAGCACCAATATAGTCAAGTTGTACAACATTATCTTGGGATTTGTTATTTCTTTCTGAAGTTATAATTTACCAATTGCTTCGCCCTGGCCGGGGATCAGGCTGTGGCCGTTCAATTTACTTCGACACTCTACCGCTCCCGAATCTTCCTTCAAGGATAAATTTTACACTAATTTACATGTTACGAATGACGAGCCCTGTCCTTCAGGCAGATGGGGTATGCATGAAATTAAGGACGAGGCTACTTGCTTCATTTGCCGCGGTGATCGCCGTCACGGCGGCCGTCGGGATATACGGAATTCTGCGACTTCGCGAGAGCCAGGCGGCAAGCGATTTCCTTTTCGCCAAGGCTACCGTGCCCCTGGGCGACCTCGTCACCATCAATGGACGCTATCAACGCATTCGGGCCAATCTGTACAGCATCACCCTGGAAGGCATGGAGAGTGCCAAGGCCGACGCCGCGAAATGCCTCCAATTCGCCAAGGAAATCGAAAGCAGCCTTGACGAATATTCGACGACCAACATCGATGCCGCCGATCAGGCTAGTTATGAACAAATGCGCGCCCTTCTCGGAAAATTCCTCTCTCAGGCACAGCCCATCGTCTCCATGAGCCTTTATAGGAAACAGGCCGAATCCCTGGCCCTCATAGGCGGTCCACTCGATGCCACCGTCAACGAGCTCAACCCACTTCTCGACAGCATCCTCACCTCGACGGTGTCCTCCGGAAAGGACGCGGACCAGGCCGCAGCCGCCAAGGCCGGCCTCGCCTCGATTTTACTGAGCATCTTCGTGCTCGTCGGAGCCATCCTGTCGATCCTCCTCGCCCTTGTGATTACCCGCTATGTTCTCCGCGCGGTTGGAGGCGAGCCGGCCGAAATCGCCGCCGCGGCCCTCGCCCTGTCGCGAGGTGACCTTGGGGCCGAGGACGAAGGGGCGGACGAGTCGGCGCGCGGGGGCGCGGACGCCGCATCAGGCCGGGCCTCAGGCGCAGCCTCAGGCATCGCCAAGGCTTCCCTCGACCTTCGGCTCCGCCTCCAGGAAATCATCGGCGCCATGCAGGACGCATCCCAAAATGTGGCCGATGCCTCGAACCAGGTTTCCGCCTCGGCCGAATCGATGAGTCAGGGCGCCACCGAACAGGCTTCGTCGATGGAAGAAGTTGCAAGCTCGATGGAAGAGATGGCCGCCAACATTCGACAAAATGCCGACAACGCAGCCCAGACCGACGCGATCGCCAGGAGGGCGGCCGAGCAGGCCGAACGGGGCGGGGAGGCCGTCAAAGGGGCTGTGGTTGCGATCAAGGATATCGCCTCGAAAATCGGCATCATTGAGGAAATCGCCCGGCAGACGAATCTCCTCGCCCTCAATGCAGCCATCGAGGCGGCCAGGGCCGGGGATGCGGGCAAGGGCTTCGCCGTCGTGGCCAGCGAGGTGCGCAAGCTCGCGGAGCGCAGCCAGATCGCGGCCTCCGAGATCACCCAGATCTCGTCACGCACCGTCGCCACAGCCGAAGGCGCCCAGGCCATCATCGATTCCATCGTACCGGACATCCGGAAGACAGCCGGACTCGTGCAGGAGATTCTCGCCTCGAGCAAGGAACAGGACAGCGGCACTGGCCAGATCAACAGCGCCCTTTCCCAGCTCGACAAGGTTGTCCAGCAGAACGCCGCGGCCGCCGAAGAACTCTCTTCCACTGCCGAAGAACTCTCCAGTCAGGCAGCCCAGTCCCTCGATGTCATGGCCTACTTTCGCCTGCAAAGGGCCGGCCGGGCCGCCTCGGGAAAGGCCGCGACGGGCGACGGATCGGGCTTTGTCGAAGGGGCCATCAAGGCTCATATCAATTGGAAGGTTCGCCTTCTCGCCCACCTCAACGGAGGCGAAGGCATCGACAGGAAGGTGGCCGCCTCGGCCGATCACTGCGATCTGGGGGTCTGGATACAGGCCGAGGCGCCCCGCTTGAGCGGCCAGGGCGCCTTCGAAGCCCTTCGCACAAAGCACTCGCACTTCCACGAAGTCGTCGGCGAGGTGCTCGACCTGAAGGCCGCGGGCAAGGAAGCCGAGGCCCGCGCCAGCATCGAGCATGGAACCTTCGATGTCTGCGCCAGGGAGTGCGTCGCGGCCATCAGGGCCGTGGAGGGCCTGGCCGCCTCCCGCGCCTCGGCTTCGGCAAAGCCACGCGAGGCCGCTACCTCGAAGTCTCGCGAGGCAGCCACCCCGCAGAAACCCCTGCCTTCCAACCCGGTCCCGCGCGGGATCACCCTCAAAAGGGGAATCTCCGACGCCGATTTCGAGGAGTTCTGATCAGCGATTATCGTAGAGCACGATGTCGCCCGAGCCGCCGGAGATGTGGGGGAGGAAGGTGGCGTTCTGGTATATGGTGCTGCCGTTTGCGTCCCATATCGCAAGGATCTTGCTCCTCGCATAGCCGAAGGCCTCCGTGGCGCTGACTAGCCTGTCGCCGTTTATGTCGGCGTTGGAAGCCGCCTCCAGAAAGAACCAGGTGAAGACGCCGTGCGGATCGCTGGACGGAGATACGACGCTGTACACGTCGCTATACGACTCTTCATTCCATCCCGAAGCGGAAATCGTCATAATTGAAGGGTCGCTCCGATCTGAAATCGCCTGCGAGAAGAGGGCGCCCGCGTTGGCCAGGGCTGTCGAAATCGCTCCATTGACGCTTCCCGAGGTGGTGGCGGGCAGATAGGCTCCGGGTGTGGCGTCGATGGAAAGGGTGGAGGGGACGAATCCCCCGGAATAGCAGGAATCGAGAATGACGAGTTTGTTGGTCGATCCGCTGCCGTTGACCCAGGCATCGAGTTCGGAGACGGAAATAAGATATGAAGTATCAAGATTGCCGGAGGAAAGGTAGCGGGTGTCGTAGGGGCAGATATAGGCGTCCTTTCCGATCTGGGTCCCATGACCCGAATAGTAGAAGAGGACGCTGGAGGCGTTCGGGTGCGCGAGGGCGAAATTCTGGAGGGCTGCCTTGATGTTGGCCTTGTAGGGCAGGACACTCGTGGTGGTCACGGATGTGGTATAGGGGGGAAAGCTTTCGGAGCTTACGCTGCTGATCAACGAGTCATAGACGGTCCAGCCCTTGGCCGCCAGCTTTGTGCCCAGGGCGGCCGCGTCGTTCTCAGCATAGGAGCAGTCGGCGATGGAATTCGAGTCCAGATAATGGGCAATCCCAATCACGATCGCATACCTGTCCGTCGGCGCGCTGGGCATGCTGCAGGCCCCGAAGGTCGCCATCAGCGCGGCGGAGGCGAGGGTGGCCAGGGCGATACGGTACCAATGCCTACTTATTTTCATTTTGCCCATCCCCCCGTTGGATTCCACACGATGGCGAGCGACAGGCCGCCCAGCCAGGTCAGGGCCGTCGAGCGCCTCTGGACCTCCATCGGGATGCCCAGCGACCACTTCCAGTAGGGCGTGATGGGCGTCTGAAGGCTGCTGTCGAGGCGAAGAAAGGGGACGAGGGACACGAGGGTCGTGCCCGTGTCCTCGGTGGCGGCGATGCCGGCGCCGCCGACGATATCGAGCCGGCTTCGCGCCAAGGGCTTCCACCCAAGGCCGGAAAGCGAGAATCGGGGGCCCGTTCCGGCGAAGAGCGAGGTGCCGCCGTAGCCGCGGTAGAGAAAGAGGCTCGCATCGGGTATCGATTCGCCCAGGGCGAACCAGTCGAGGCCGAGGGCCAGCCAGGTCCACCCCGAGTCACCCAGGGCGATGCGACCGCCGACCGCATAGCCATCTCTTGGGAGGAGTGGACGGGAACTCATCGCCGTGCCGCCGCCAAGAGCGGAAATTTCGAAGGAAAGCGAGAGGAAATCCGCCTTGTCCGCCACTCTGGGGGAGCCTTGTCCCGTCGCGGCCAGGAGCGACGCGCAGGCGCCGAGCGCGAGCGCCAATGCCAGCATGCGTCG
>JAJXVS010000216.1 GCA_021782015.1 bacterium
GGCGAAGAGAGCTCGCATGGCCGCTCCCCTTCCGGAATGACTCCACCCTCCCCTCCTTTTCACGCCTGCGAGCGTCATCGACCACCTCCATCCGCGCGCACCCTGAAAGAACTTCGCTGGATCGGCGAGGGCCCGATGGCCAGCACGAGGTTGCGGTGCGATTTCGTGGGATAGCCCTTGTGCCGGGCGTAACCGTATTCAGGATAGAGCCAGTCGAAGCGCTCCATCATGCGATCCCGAGCCACCTTGGCGAGGATGGAGGCGGCCATGATGGCAGGAATGAGGGCGTCGCCTCCCACGATGGCGCGGGCCCGGCCACCCAGGGGAGGCAGTCGGTTGCCGTCGACGAGGGTTTCGTCGGGGGCGGCGCGGCCCCGGGCCGCGAGGGCCGCGAGGAGTCCTTCGTGGGCCCGCCTCATGGCGAGGAAGGTGGCGCCGAGGATGTTGAGTTCGTCGATCTCCGAGGGGCTGGCCCAGTCGATGGCCCATCCGAGGGCCCCCTCGACTATCGCGGCGAAGGCCGATTCGCGCCGAACCGCCGACAAGGCCTTCGAGTCATCGAGCATTTCGATTGGAAAGTCAGTGGGCAAAACGACGGCAGCCGCGTAGACCGGTCCAGCCAGGGGGCCCCGGCCCGCCTCGTCGATGCCGCAGATGCCGGGTCCCCGGGGCGCCTGTTGCGACGCGGGTCGCGGGGTCTTTTTCGGCGCCTGTCGCGGAGCGCCGGTGATTTCGTGATTCTTCACGACTGTGATGATAGCCCCGGGGGCCCCGAAAGGATAGTCTCGACCCATGGACCTTGGATTCATCAAGATGCGCGTAGCCGGTTCCGACCTCCTCCTCAGCGGAGAGATAGGCGATGGGAAGGGCCGGGATTTGGCGCCTGTCGCCCGGGCCATACTCCACAGGCGACGGGGAGTCGGTGCCCTCCGCCTTGTTTCGCTCGCCCGTTCGGCGACGGAGCTCTGGCTCGAAGTCTACGACCGGGAGGGCTCGCGCGAAGCGGCCCTTTTCGACGCGGCCATCTGCGCCGCGCGTTGGCTTCTCGATTCGGGTCGCGCCGGAGGCGAGAACCTCCGCTTGAGGACGCGACGCGGCGAAATGCAGGTGGACATCCTCGACGGCTCCTCCCTCGGCATCTCGGTAGGCCCCCTCCTCGGCCTGCCCGGGCGCGGGGTCCTCGACGCATCAGCCGCCTTGGAACGGCGGGTACTCATCGAGGCCCGCGGGGAGCGATTCGACGCCCTCCCCGTCGCCCTCGCCGCCGCGGGGGGGCTTCGGGCCGAAAACATTTCCGCCGGGGAGATGAGACGCGGCGAGGTTCCGGAGGGGGGAGCCGCGACCGTGGCGGAGAATAACGACGGTCCGGCGGCAGCGGTCTTCTTCCATGAAGGCGGAGAAGCCCCGCTGAGGGTACGCCTTTCCGGCACCCGGAGGGGCGGCATTCCCGCTGTCGCCGTGCCCGCGCGCTGTTTGAGTGAGGATGAGCTGCGCATCGGGACAGCCCGCGACGCCAGTGTGGACGCGGTGGCGATGGCGGCCATGGCCCTCGGCGCCGCGAATCTCCTCGGGCTCGCGTCGAACGAGGCCTTCGTCCGATCCGGCGACGGAGGACTCTGGGTTCGTCATAGTGCTGAAGGTAGGTTGTATGTCGCGGCACGGCCCACCTATGTGTTTCGCGGCGATTTCCACCTCGATGACGAAGGGGATGAGAGCTAGCGAGGCAGGTGGTAGGAGGCGCGGAAGTCGTCGATGGGAGCGAATCCGAGTCGCTCGTAGAGCACAAGGGCGGGCGTGTTGCCCTTCTTGACGAAGAGAGAGGCGCCCCGACCTTCCTTCGCCGTGGAGCCGAGGAGAAAGGCCATCATGGCCCTCGCGACCCCGCGTCCGCGGAATCCGGGCTCCACGAAAACCCCGCCTATCTGATCGAGGGTGAAGGCCCGGGCATTGGTAGCCGCCTTGCCGATGGCGCGGCCCGCGGGGAGGGCACCCCGTGGGCCGTCCCCTCCCCTGTCGACTCGGGAAGCCCCGGCGCCCGGCGCGAGGCGGGCACCGACGATGAGTTCGGCCGCCAGGTTCCGAGCCAGGAAGGAACGGCAGGATTCGGCGTCGAAGCCGCGGAGCGGTGTGATGACTTCCTCCTTTTCATAGGCTTCCTGCAGGGGAAGGAGCTCATCGAGGTCGGCCGGCGAGGCCTTCCACAGCGAGAGCGGCACCTTCGCCTCAGAGAGGGGGGCGGCGGAAGGCGAACCCCAGGCCCCTCTTTCCATGAGGATGTAATCGACACGATGGGCGGCCGAGAGGCCCAGGGCCCCCTCGAAGGCCGCGACCGACGAGGCGGGGCCGATAACCGACAATGGTTTCGGCGGAGCGCCGAAACCGGGTTTGCGGGAAGCCTCTTCCAGGGCGAGGGCGAGTCCCGCCGCGTTTCGGCCGCCCTCCGGAAGTTGAACGAACCAAAGCCCCCCCGAGAGTCCAAGGACGGCCGCCTGTATCGCGCCAGCCCGCCCCTCCGCGGAAGCCCGCGCCTCCACCCCGACGCGCCCCTCCGCGCCGGCCCGCCCCTCCGCGCCATGGCCCGCATCGAAGCCGCCGACCTCTTCGCGAATCCACAGGCCTGAGGGGCCGAGGGGCGAGGGGATCCGGAGGCGGCCTTCCGAAAGGAGACGGGCTATCAGGCCGGCGGCCCGCGATTCACGCGAGCGTAGAAAGGCTTCCACGGCACCGGCATCGGCCTTGGTCGCACGTCGCCAGGGGCAGCCGGTCGTCCCGCTCGTGGCGGCCGACTTCTTCGAAGGAACCCTCATGCGCCACCCATTCATTTCCGGACGGCGTGCGGTCCGGAGCGCGGTCCGACACTCTGTCCAGCCATGAGGACCGGAAAGGAGCCATCGGCGACGCTTTCGCCCTTGAGCACCGAGATCGCCGCGGCGATGGAATCCGGCGACATCGAGTAGATGGCGACGGCCGCCAGCCTCGCAGGTGCCCTCTCCAGGGGAAAGGGAGAAAGTATCGATACAATTGCGACATTTTTCCCCCGGGCGACCGCGGCGAGGGCATAGTCCATGCCCGCGTCCCCCTGGGCGCAGACGAGCACCGAGTCGGCGCGGGAGAGGGCCGTCTCGAAGGTCGCGAGTTCGGATCCCAGGGCTCGCGTTTCGGGTCGCCAGGAAAAGCGGAAATCCGAAGCCCCAGGCCAGGCCAGGGCGGCAGCCCTGGAAAAGGTGGCGAGGGGACTGACCACGAGGAGTCGGCCCGTGGGGCGCCAGGGCAGGCTGGGCGGGTAAAAAGCCGTGACCGATCGTGCAGCCTGATCCCGGAAGAAGGCCTCGCCCTTGGGATCGGGAAGCCTTTCGGCCAAGGTTCCGAGCTGGGGGATGAGGGCGCTGGGTCCCCGCGGAGCGAGCCACTGGAGTTTGAGCCTCACCACGCGGGTCGCAGCCTCGCGAACCCTCGCTCGAAAAAGAGGGTCGGTCCGGTAGGCTGCCAGGAGGCGCGCGAAGGTCGCATCGTCGAAATCGGGGAGAATCGAGGACATGAGGAGATCGTCACCTGCGTCGAGGGCCTCGCGGCAGGCGGTCGAATAGTCGGTGCCCGTCCCCCCCATGCGAAGATCGTCGGTAACGGCGACGCCTCCGAATTTCAGTTCGCCTCGAAGAATGTCGGTCATGAAAATCTTCGAGAGGGATGCCGGCCTTCCGCTGGGATCGATGCGGGGAAAGGCAAGATGGCCGCTCATCACGGCCGGCAGCCCCTCCTCGATGAGCATCTTGAAGGGAACCAGCTCGCGCGACTCGATAGTCTGCCGGCCGATGTCGATCACCGGGGTGACGCTGTGGGAATCGAGGTCGGTACCTCCGTGGCCGGGGAAATGCTTGGCGGTCGGGATGACGCCGGCAGCCATCGTGCCGGCCGAAAAGGCTGCGCCGAGGATGCCCGTCATCAAAGGATCGTCGGAAAAGGCCCTAGTACCTATGAGTTCACTTTTCGGGCTCGTCGCGAGATCCACGGCCGGCGCGAAATTCATGTTGACGCCGAGGGCGTCGAGTTCCCGCGCGATATAGAAGCCGCTCCAGTAGGCATCGGATGGCCTGCCCGAGGCGCCGATGGCCATGTTGCCCGGCGTTTCCGTCGAGTTTCCCTTCACGTGGCGAACGAGGCCGCCTTCCTGGTCGGTCGCGATGAGGAGGGGGATGTGATGGCCCGAGGAAAGGGCCGCCGACTGGAGTTCCTCGATGGCGACGGCGAGCTTGTGCGTGTCCTCGGCATTCCAGCCGAAAATCTTGACACCGCCTATGCCCCGCTTTTCGATCCAGTCGAGTATGAGGGCCGGAGGAAGGGTGCCGGGATACCCGAGGAGGAAAACCTGTCCAAGCACCTCCTCGGGCCGCATCGAAGCCACCAGGGCCGCGGCCAGCCTGTCGGGATCTCCGCCCGACCAGAAATCGGGCTTCGATGCCCCCCCCTTTTCACTCCCGCCCACCGGGGCCTTTTCGGCATCAATTTTCGCGGCCAGTGCGGGACCCAAGAGGGTCGCCGTGTCCAGGGAGGGAGGCTTGGCGAGACCCGAAGCCGGCGCCATCGACATGCCCGTGACGACGAGGGAAAGGAGGAGAAGGCCGACAAGGATCGGCGAAGGGCTGCGCCGCATCGGCGCCTAGGCCGCGGATCGGAGGGGTTGGATGACCCCGGCCGCACGCATCCTCATGCGGTTTCGCGCACCTCGTCGATGTGCATGGCCGCGGCGTGGGCAGCTATGGCACCATCGGAGCAGGCCGTGACGATTTGACGGAAGGGACTCACGCGCACATCGCCCGCCGCGAAGAGACCCTTCACGCTCGTTTCCATGGTGTCGTCGGTAAAGAGCGATCCGCCCTCATCGCGTTTCGCCTCGCCGGCCAGGGCGCTCCGGGGATCGGAACCGATGAACACGAAGACCGCCGCGACAGCTTCTTCATACCGCTTTTTTGCCGCCAGATCTTCGAGCAGAATGGAACTCACCTTCGTGTCGCCCTTGATCTCCCGAACGACCGTGTTGAAGCGAACTTCGATCTTGGGATTCGCGAGCACCCGGGATGCCAGGGATTTCTGCGCCCTGAAAGCGTCGCGACGATGGACGAGGATCACCTTCTCCGCGAGCTTGGAAAGGAACATGGCCTCGTCGCAGGCTGCGTCGCCGCCGCCGACCACCAGCATCTTTTTGTTCTTGAAAAAGGGGCCGTCGCAGGTCGCGCAATAGGAAACGCCCCGACCCTGGAACTCTTCCTCGCCCGGCACCTGGGCATGGCGATGGACGGCGCCGGTCGCAAGGATGACGGCGAGGGCGGTGAAATTGCCTTCGTTCGTCTCGATATGGAAGAAGTTGCCCTCTTTTTTGAGGACAGACACCGAGGCGGTGAGAAACTCGGCGCCGAAATTCTCCGCTTGCGTATGGAGGGTTTCCGCGAAATCGTAACCGTTTACCGGCTCGATGATGCCGGGATAATTCTCCAGCCTGTCGATGAGAAGGGCCTGGCCTCCGGGCGCCATTTCCTCGATGAGCAGGGTGTCGAGGTTGGCTCTCGCCCCGTACTGGGCGGCGGCGAGGCCAGCGGCTCCGCCGCCAATGATCACGAGGTCGCGTTCAGTTTTCATTGTTGTACTTCCTCCACAGGCCGCTTTCCGCTGCCTTCACAAACCTGTAAAATACGTTCCCAAGCATGAACAGGACAAGTAGCCAGGGAAAACCTGAGAAGAAGCCCGGGGCGGACCGGGACCCAAGCCTCGGCTGGAACCGAAGGCCCAGTCTCGGGCTCAAGCCGGGAGGGTACCTCGCCTTCGTCCTCCTCCTGACCCTTGCCCTCACGGGCCGGCCCGCCGCGGCCCAGTCGATCGCCGGCCAAGCGGGGCCCCCATCGATGCCTGGCCCGGCCCCGACAGCGATGGGAGGCGCCGGAGGGACCCTCATTCCCGCGCCCGACCCCCGCCTCGCGGCCCTCGGCTCGGCGACGGGGCCACTGGACCCGGGAACCCTCGTTGACACGGCCCTTATCGTCTCGGGCCTCTCGGATCAGGTGCTGCAAAGCTGGCGAATCGGCATCGAAGCCGCGCTCGCGCCCATCCGCGAGGCAGCGGCCCTTAAGCCCGACCCCAAAGCGCGAGCCGAAGCCCTCCTCGAACTCCTCCACGAGAGGGGGCCCTTTCACGACTACTCGGCCACGGCCACGACCCTCATCGACGTTTTCAACCAGGGAAAATTCAACTGCGTCTCATCGGCCGTGGTGTATCTCATCGCCGCGCGTGAACTCGGCATTCCCTGCGCCGGCGTGAGGACGAGCGATCACGCCTTCTGCTCCGTCACCATCGGGGGCAATTCCATCGATGTCGAGACCACGACAACCTATGGTTTCGACCCGGGCACGAAACGCCAATTCACCGATGCCTTCGGAAAAGTGACCGGTTACAGCTACGTTCCGCCGGGTGATTACACCCGACGCGAGACAATCGACGATCGCCGCCTATTATCGTTGATACTGTCCAATCGTGCCGCCCTCCTCGAATCGGCGGGGCATTGGGGGGAAGCCCTGAGTCTGGCGGTCGACTATGACGCCATGGAGCCCGACGCCGAGAGCCGCGATTTCGTCTTGGGCCGGGTCAACAATCTGGCCGCGGCCCTGATGCGGAATCGCGACTTGACGGATGCCCTCA
>JAJXVS010000217.1 GCA_021782015.1 bacterium
CCAGGAACTGAAATCCGTGAGCCGGACCGAAGGCTTCGTCGACCTGGGTGCGGGACTCAGGATCAGCGAGCTCTTGGCCATCAAGAAAGGGAGCCTGCCCGAGCCCTTCGTGCGCAGCCTGCGCGGCATCGCGACGCCGGCAATCCGCAATCTCGCCACCCTGGGCGGCAACTTGGCGACCCAGCGCCGATTCATGGATTGCTGGCCGATTCTCGCCTGCCTGGACGCCACCGTCGAGTTGCGCGACGGGGCCGGACCGCGGTGGATCAATGTCAACCGACTCGCCGACGAAAGCGGAAAGCCGGCTTTCCCGGTGGGATCACTCCTGACCAAGGTGCGCGTGCCCCTGGAACGCTGGACCCATGCCACGACGAAAAAGTTGGGAAACCAGGCATGGCCTTCCGAAGAATCGGCGACCTTCACGCTGATAGCCCGAATCGAAAAGGTGGTCGTGCAATCGCTCAGAATCGCCTGGGCCGGAACGACAGCCTTCCGCTTTCCCGAACTCGAAGGTCAGGTAATCGGTCTCGGACTCCCCCTCGAAGCCGACGAAAGGGAGAAGATCGTCGAAAGCTTTCTGGAAGGGGCTGCCGAACTGGATCCTGCCGCAGCCCCACGTTTCGCGGGTATAGTCGACGCGGCACTCGAACTTCTCGGAAGGTAACATGGAAACCGGAACCGGTCGACTTTTCCTCATTCCCAATCTCATTGCCCCGGGCGATCCCGCCAAGGCGCTTCCGGGCGCCACACTGGAGGCCATTCGCGGCATTCGCCGTTACGTCGTGGAAGGGGAAAAAGCGGCGTGGCGACTCCTGTCGGCGGTGATGGAACGCGAGGAACTGGCCGCGACGCACTTCGAGGTACTCGACGAGCATACGAGGGCGGAGGCCCTTCCTGGGCTCCTCGAGCCCGCGCTTCGCGGCGAGGATCTGGGACTCCTTTCCGAGGCGGGCATGCCCTGCGTCGCCGATCCGGGCGCTCCCCTCGTCGCCCTCGCCCACGATCGGGGCATCCGCGTCATAGCCCTGACCGGGCCCTCCTCGATTCTCCTCGCCCTCGCCACATCCGGTCTCGACGGCCAGCGATTCCGCTTTCTCGGCTACCTGCCTCCGGACAGGACAGGGAGGGCCGCCGCCTTGCGGGAAATCGATCGCGGCATCCTGGCCGACGGAGCGACGCGCATCTTCATCGAAACGCCCTACAGAAATGCCGCCCTCCTCGAGGACTGCCTGGCCATCCTCGCCCCTTCCACGCGGCTCTGCGTCGCCTTCGCCCTGGGGAGCGCGGCCGAGACAATACGTTCGGCGCCCGTCGCCGCCTGGCGCCGCGAGCCCACGCCGCTGGCCAAGGAGCCGGCCATATTCCTCCTCGGGCAGGTGCCGGCGGGCCAGGTCGAAAAGCGGGGCTGCCCCAGCCCGGCCCCCGGAACGGGCAGACGCAGGGAAGCAAGGAAAGCATGAATTACGAAGATCAATACCCCGGCGCCAACGTGCAATTCAACCCTTTCGCGTTCGCCAACACGGGCATAATAAAGGCCCAGACCATTCTCAAAATGGACACCTACAGCCTCATCGCCGTGCCCTTCCAGTTCTCGATGACGCGCGGCATACTCATCGCGTCGCTTTCATCCGACGAAATTTCCTTTTTTTCGCGCTATATAGGAACGACTGCGAGCCTCAACCTCCTGGTCCAGCGCGCCGATCAAAAGGAACCCGTGAAGATATTCGCGCGCTGCCACGTCACGACCATCGGACAGATGAAGGGCCGCGACGGCGTCGCCCTCATCGCCCTCGGATGGAAGCCGATCCCGCCGGACCTGGCCGACCTCCTGGGCAAGTATCTCGATCTCGTCGAACGCCTCAAGGTTGAGGCCGCCGATTTCAGGGACAAGGCCGTCGTCATAGATGCGGCCAACGCGAAACGCCTCGGTTATAACAATTATGCTGTTCTTCGCGCCAAGGACGGGCAGTTCAAGGTGGCCCTCTTTTCGCTCGCTTCGAACCGCGCCGACTTTCTCATGCCCATGCGCGATCCCGATCGCGGTGTGGGCGAAGAGGCGACCCTCGATCTCTTCTTCCTGAAATACCGCTTCGGCGTGGCGGCGACGATCCAGAGCGCCCAGCGCCTCCCCACCGGCGTCCAGCGCTGTCGGGTCGAACTCGCCTTTTCGCCGGAACTCATTCATATTCTCGAAGATTGGTTCTGGTCGCGGCATTGACGATCCGGGCCTGCGCCACCACAAAGGCACAGCAGCGGCGCCCGCCCACTGTCACAGCGGCGCCCGCCCACCATCACCGCGGCACAGGCCCGGCGGCCGGCGGCCGGCGCGGCATCGGCGCCACGTTAGCCCACCAGGGAGGCCAGCCTCTCCCGGAGAAATTCGCTCTTTTCGCGGAGCCCGATGCTGCCTATCTTTATAATTAGTATATTCGGTCGATGCGGGTCGAGACGCACGGCGCCGGCCGATTCCCGAATGAGTTTGAGGAGGCGCTCGACCGACACCTTGGCCACCTTCGAGAATTCGACGGTGACGCTCCCTCCCCTTTCCTTGAGGCTCGAAATGGCGAGTTTCCGGCAGATGACACGGATTTCCGCGAGGGCGAGAAGGCTTTCGGCCTCCTCAGGCAGGGGCCCGAAGCGATCGGCAAGCTCGGCGCGAAGTGACTCAAGGTCGGCGTCGGTGAAGATGGAGGCGATCTTTTTGTAGACTTCCATCTTGATGGTGGGGATGTTGATGTACTCATCGGGGAGGTAGCCGCGATAGTCGAGTTCGAGATAGGTCTCCTCCTCGGGCTGCCATTTCTCATCGGACAATCGGGCAACGGCCTCGTCGAGCAGCTTGAGGTAAAGGTCGAAGCCGACCGCGTAGATGTCGCCCGACTGTTCACGGCCGAGGAGATTCCCGGCGCCGCGGACCTCGAGGTCCTTCATCGCGATCTTGAACCCGGATCCGAGCTCGGTGAAGTCCGAGATGATCTGCAGGCGTTTCATCGCCAGCTCCGAAAGGGCGCGCTTGTCCGGATAGAAGAGGTAGGCGAAGGCCATGCGATCGGAGCGCCCGACCCGGCCCCGCAATTGATACAATTGCGATATTCCATACATGTCGGCGCGATCGATGATTATCGTGTTGACGTTGGGTATGTCGATGCCGTTCTCGATGATGGTGGTGGAGACGAGGACATGAAAGCCCCCGTGGATGAACCGGTGCATGATGTCCTCGAGTTCTGTCGGGTCCATCTGGCCGTGGGCGGTCTCCACGATGATCTCGGGCACGAGATTCGTGAGGAAGACCTGGATTTCGTCGAGGCTCTCGATCCGGTTGTGGAGATAGAAGACCTGGCCTCCCCTCTCGACCTCCTGCCTGATGGCCTTGGCGATGGTCTCGGGATCGAATTCCTCGACGACAGTCTCGATCGGATGGCGATTGACGGGAGGAGTCTGCAGCACCGACATGTCGCGGATCTTGAGGAGGGACATATGGAGGGTGCGTGGAATGGGCGTGGCCGTGAGAGTGAGGGAGTCGACGGTCGCCTTGATCTCCTTGAGCCGCTCCTTGTCCTTGACCCCGAAGCGCTGTTCCTCGTCGATGACGAGGAGGCCGAGGTCCTTCCACTCGATGTCCTTCTGGATGAGGCGATGGGTCCCGACGACGATGTCGACCTTGCCTTCGCGCATGCCCGCGAGGATTCCGCGCTGTTCCTTCCTTTCGACGAGGCGCGAGAGCATTGCGACATTGATGGGAAAGTCCTCGAGTCGCTCCTTCATGTTCTCGTAATGCTGCTCGGCGAGAATGGTCGTCGGAGCGAGAAAGGCCACCTGCTTGCCCGAGGACGCCGCCTTGAAGGCGGCACGCATCGCGATTTCGGTCTTGCCGTAGCCGACGTCGCCGCAGACGAGGCGGTCCATGGGCCGCTCGCTCTCCATGTCGGACTTGACCTCCTCGATGCAGCGTAGTTGGTCCTCGGTCTCGGTGAAGGGAAAGGTGGCCTCGAAGGAGATCTGGAGCTCGTCATCCTGCGGGAAGGCGTGCCCCTTGGCGGCCTTGCGGCGCGCATAGATGCGGATGAGACGTTCCGCGAGCTCTTCCACCGCCTTGCGCACCTTGCCCTTGCGATTTTCCCAGGACTTGGAACCAATGCGGTCGAGTTTCGGCGCCTCGCCCTCGTTGCCGATGTAGCGCTGCACGAGGTTGGCCTGCTCGATGGGAACGAAGACATTCTCCTCCTCGGCGTAGGCGATCTTGATGTAGTCGCGCTCGTTGCCGAGAACCTTCATCCTCTCGATGGCCATGAAGCGGCCGATGCCATAATTGATATGGACGACATAATCGCCGGGCGAGAGCTCGATGAAGGAATCGATCACCGAGGAACGGGCCGATTTGACCGACTTGGGCGTCCTCTTGCGCCGACCGAAGATCTCCCCCTCCTGGATTACGGCGAGCTTGATGGAAGGCACGCGGAAGCCCGAGGCCAGGCCGGCCGAGGCGACCTCCGGAGAGAATTCGCGGAGCAAGGTTCCGATGCGCTCGGCCTGCGCGTCGGATGCGGCGAAGATCGCGACTGTGTACCCGGCCTTCAAGGTCGAGGCGAGTTCTTCTTTGAAATACGTTATGTTGCCGAAATAGGAATGCGGGGCCTCGCCCCCGGCTGACAGCCTCTGGGTCGCCCCTTCGTCGCGGAGGGCGAAGCTCCTGAGCACCCGCAGCTTCCCGCCCGAGGCCGATTCGAGGGCGGCTTTTTCGAGGGCCGCGAAGGAATGGAGGCTGCTTTCGGGAGGAGGGACGGCCGCGTCGCGCAAGGCCTGTCGATGCAGGCCCGCGTATTCCTTCCGCGCCGTCTCTTCCTGGGCGACGAGGCGCTCGCGATCGAGAAAGACGAGGGTGCAGCCGTCCTTGCCCGATGCCGCCGTAAAGTGATCGATGATCGAACCTGGGCGCTCGAAGGCGAGGGGATACCAGAGTTCCTCGCCCTTCGCCTCGCCGGAGGTGGCGAGCGATTCGAGGATTGAATCGAGGCGGCCCTCGCAGCCGGGAAGGCTCGCGGCATTGCGCGCGAGGGTCGCGACGCGCTCGGCGTCCCAAATGACCTCTTTGAGGGGCCTGAGGGTCATGAAGGGGATCTTCGTATGACCCGATTGCGCCTGGGGATCGAAGGAAGCGATGCGTTCGATGCGATCGTATTCGAAGACGACGCGGAGGGCTTCGTCGTCTCCCGTCTGAAAGATGTCGAGGACCTCTCCGCGCAAGGCGAATTCCCCGGGGAGGGAAACGCGGGGCACGCGCAGGTAGCCGAAGGCCGCGATGCGCTCGCCGAGTTCCTGCGGATCGATCTTCCCGCCCTCGACAAGCCGGATGACCCGTGACGCGAAGGATTCGGGAGGCGGGACCGGCGTCACGAAGGCTCGTTGGCAGGCGACCAGGACGTGGCAGGCTCCGGAGGCGATGCGCGCCAACACGGCCGCGCGCTCGCCGAACACCCTGGCGTGCGAGGCAACGGGACGATAGGCGGCCGTCTTCCACCATGGGAGGACATCGGCTTCTATTCCGAAGGCCCCAAGATCCCCGGCGAAGGTTTCGGCCTCTTGATCGGTCGGAACCACGACCAGAAGAGAGCCTTCACCGAAGGAACGGAAACGCTTCGGTCCCGCCCCCGCAAAAAGGCCGAGGGTCGCGGCGGCATAGCTGCCTTCGAAATCGCCGACCTCGGCCCGCCCTGTCTCGGCCAGCCTTGCCCGGATGGCAGAGAGCGATGGAACGGAGGCCAGGCGTTCGAGGATGCTGCGCGGGTGTAAGGTATTCATCGCAATGTACCGAAAATCTCTTATAGGTCTCTCGCGGTGGGACGATGCGCCGCATTATAGTGAGGCCCGTCCTTCGCGACAACCTTCAAGGAGAGCTCCGGCCGTGAAACGCGCCTTTTTTTCGTTTGCACTTACAGCCCTTGCCTTGCTTTGCTTCGCGGATGGCTCGATTAACCTGAGCATTCGCTATTATGACAAGCGCGTGTACTACCCCGATAGCGATATCGCCATCAAAGTGAGTGTCACGAACGCGAGTCCCTCGACCTATCGCTTCAAGCTCGCGGAGAATCGCGTCTACAGCATGGACTTCGATGTGCGCACCCCGGCCAATCGGCAAATCGACGCTTCGGACTCCTTCAAGCGGGCCCGCGCCGATTCGGGCCCCGTGTTCTACCGCGATGTTTCGATCGAACCGGGAGAGGAATATTCCTTCGTCGAGAGTCTTTCGTCCTATTCCGCGCTCAAAGATCCAGGGACCTATGCCATCCAGGCGAGTTTCTGGCCCGATCTCGCGCCATCGGCCGGCGCCGGTAGCCAGAGTCCCCTCCTCTCGAACGTTCTCATGCTGTCGCTCCGCCCCATGCCACCTGCCGCCCCGACCCCCCTGGATTCCATCAAGCTCGAAACGGGGGAACTCCTCCATCCCGAAGCCATTCCGCCCGACGAGGTGGTGACCAGGACCATCGAGGCCCGACAACGATCGCGTTGGAACGAATTCTTTCTGTATCTGGACCTCGAGTCCTTGCTCCGGCGCTCGGCCGAACTCGCACGCTCCTATGACCGCCAATCGGATGAGGGACGGAGAAGGATGCTCGACAATTTCCGCGCCGATCTTCAAGGGAAGAAGGGTGCCGACCCCATCGTC
>JAJXVS010000218.1 GCA_021782015.1 bacterium
TTCCGGGGCTGTCGCGCTGAGCATCGCGGCCGAGCGACCTTCCTGGGTTCTGTCGGCAAGCGATCTCTCAGCCGCCGCCCTCGACGTGGCGGCGCGGAATGCCCTGCGCCTCCTCCCCTCCGAAAGGGAAGGCGGAAAGCTTGGGCTCTTTCTCGCCGACCTTCTCACACCACCGTTGGGGGCGCCCGCCGCCATCCCCGCCGCGGCCGCCCCTCCCGCGGCTCTCCCCGCCGCGACGGCCACCCCCGCCGCCAGCCCCGGCGTGGCCATCTCCGCCGCCAACCCCGTAGCGGTCACCCGCGTGGCGGTCACCCCCGCCGCGGCCGCCCCCCTCCCAACCGCAACCACCCCCTTCGACCTCATCCTCGCCAACCCCCCCTACGTCGAATCGCCCCTCGCCCGAGAGCTGTCCGAGCGCTGGGGCGAACCTCTTGTCGCCCTCGACGGGGGAAATGACGGCCTCGACCTCATACGCCGTCTTGTCCTCGAGGCCGTCGCTCGCCTCGCCCCTGGCGGTTGCCTCCTCATCGAGGCCGACGGTTCCCAGGCTGCGGCCCTGCGACGCCTCTTCGCCGAGGCCGGTCTCGCCGACGCGCGGAGCGAACGCGATCTGGGCGGCATCGAACGCGTCACCATCGGAGTACAGCCATGATCGAATCAAGGGCCATCAAGGACGACGTCGCCCGGGGCGACACCACGATCGAGGAGCGTCGCTCCTTCGAGGCCCGCACCGTCGCGGCCTATGGGCGAGCCGACGCAAGCAGGATTCTCGACGCCCTCGGCCTCGCCATTTCCCGATCCGGCGATACAAAGCGGGCCTCGGGTCTTCCCGCCTGGACCCACGATCTCCGCGTGGCCCTCATCCTGATCGATCTCGGCATGGACGCCGATTCGGTGGTCGCCGGCCTGCTGCACGATCTCGACGAGGAGAAGGAGGGCGAGGTCGATGAGAGCCAGGCTGCCCGTCCTCTCCCGGTCGCCTTGTCACCGAAACCGCCGGCACCAAAGCCGCCTGCACAAAAGTTGCCGGCGCAGAAGACGGTGGTTCCGAAAACGACGGCAGCCAAGGCCGGAGCTAAGGGGCAGGCCAACCAGGCCGCGAAGGCCCTCGCCCTCAACCTTCGTCCCGAACTCGATTCACGCTATGGCAGCGACGTCGCTCATATAGTCGCAGGGGTCTCCCGCCTCGCCACCCTTAGGGCTAAAAACCGCAGCGTCCACGCGGCGGAGGGCATCCGCAAGATGCTCTTCGCGATGACGGCCGACATCCGGGTGATCATCGTCAAGCTCGCGGACAAACTCGACAGCATGCGCAGCCTGCGTTGGCTTACGGAGACCCGACAGAAGGAAATCGCCTCCGAGTGCCTCGACATCTACGCGCCCCTGGCCGATCGCCTGGGCGTGAGCTGGGTGAAAGACGAGCTGGAAGACCTGGCCCTCAAGCACCTCAACCGCGAGGCCTTCGACCAGATCAAGGACATAGTCGCGGAAAAGAAGGGTGAACGTGAGCTCTTCCTTTCGCGGGTGGAGGAGGCCATTCGCGAGGCGGCCAGGGCCGACGCCATCGAGGTCGAGGTGCGGGCGCGGGCCAAGCATTTCTACTCGATCTACCAGAAGATGCGCAAAAAGGCGAAAAGCGCCGACGAGCTCTTCGACCTTTTCGGGGTCCGTCTCGTCTGTGCCACCGAAAACGATTGCTATGCCCTCGTCGGCCTCGTGCACAGGCTCTGGAAGCCACTCGAGGGCCGCTTCAAGGACTACATCGCGATGCCGAAGGCCAACGGCTACCGCAGCCTCCACACAACCGTTATGTGTTATGAAGGTCGACTCCTGGAGGTCCAGATCAGGACCCGCGAGATGCACCATCTGGCCGAATACGGCGTCGCCTCCCATTGGCTCTACAAGAAAGGCAGCACCGCCGAGGTTCCACGGCCCGAGGAGCTGGGCCTCGTCAACCGCCTCAAGGAATGGTCGAGTTTCGCCGGTTCGGGCGCGGAATTCCTCGAGGCCATCAAACGCGAACTCCTCAAGGATTCGATCTTCGTGTTCACGCCCCAGGGCGACGTGATCGAGCTGCCCATCGGCGCCGGTCCCCTCGACTTCGCCTTCGCCATCCATTCCGACGTGGGGCTCCATTGCGTCGGCGCCAAGGCTGACGGCCAGATCGTCCCCCTCGACGGGGAGCTCTCGAACACCCAGGTGGTCGAGATACTCACCACGCCCGCGGCCCATCCCACGATGAACTGGCTGTCGCTGGCCAAGACCACCAAGGCACGCACCAAAATCCGCTCCTGGCTCGTGCAGAGCGGCCAGGTCCTCGCAATTGAAAAGAATATCGTCGCCGGCAAGAAGTCGCCGGCGGGCCAGGTCCACCCCGAGGCGCAGACGGCCGCCCACCAGGCCCAGGCCGCCGAGACCCTCCCGAAGACCGAGGTCGAGATCCGCTCGGGTGGCGTCACCCAGAGGCCCGAAGAGGGCGTCATTGAATACCGCGATTGGGCGGCCGGCGAGGCCGTGCGCAACGAAAAGGCCGGCGTCGCCATCGGAGGGGCCCGGGGCCTCGTGATTCGAATCGCCGGCTGCTGCCGTCCGGTCACGGGCGACCCCATCGCGGGCTACGTCTCGCGGGGCCGCGGCATCATCGTGCATCGGGCGGACTGTCGCACACTCGCCGCCATTCCCGATTTCGGAGAACGCGGCATCGAAGTCCACTGGGAGGCCATGACACCCTTCGTCACCGCCCGTTTCCGCCTGACCGCACGCCGCAGCGCGGATCTCTTCTCCGAAATCGAGGCGGCCGTGCGCAAATTCCGCGGCCATCTTCGCGAGGGCAAGCTCGGCGAGCGGGGCGACGGGGCCTGGGAAGGCAGTTTCACGATGGAGGTCGAAAAGGCCGAGGACGTGGAAAAGGTCATTCGGTCCGTCAGAAGCGTGCCGGCGGTGCTCACAATTGAACGCAAAGTCTGAATGAAGGCGCCGGGCCGCCTGTTCCCGTCCTCAGGGCGCCTGGCCGCCTGTTCCCCTCATCAGTGCACCTGGCCGCCAGCTCACGTCCTCAGGGCGCCTGGCCGCCCGCTCCAGTTATCAGGGTGCCGGGCCGCCGCTAGCGCCGGCCGCCGCCTCGGTTGCCAGCTCCATCGCGTCGCTGGCCTCGATGGAATCGGCCAGCAGAAATGGAAGCGCTCCGTCGCCGCCTGCCGCGAGGTC
The DNA here is from genome assembly GCA_021782015.1 of bacterium. Lineage (GTDB taxonomy): Bacteria > Spirochaetota > Spirochaetia > Treponematales > Rectinemataceae > CAIJMU01. Next base: position 3,208 of record JAJXVS010000218.1, read on the forward strand.
GAGGCCCATGGCGATAATTGCGCCATCGCCCCTGCCGAAAAGCCCGGCCAGGGCCCGCGCCTTGGCCGATGCGAGCCGTGACGCATCGAAATCTCCGCCTGATCCGGGTGCCCGCGGTGCCGCGCCGGGGAATGCAGATCCATCGGCGCGATATTCGGCAAGCACGATGCGGGCGCCCTGTCTGTCGGTACCGCTCGCCCTCGCCCAGGAAAAGGATCGTCCCTTCGCCCATGCGGCCGCAAAGGGAGCAGAAGTCGCAGTCAATAGCGAGTCGGCGATCAGCACCGAACGCAAGCTCTCCATAGAAAAGCCCCTTCGCCAGGCATCGCGGGCGCTTGCGATATCCGCCGTGTAGAGACCCTTCGTCGTGCCGAGCCGCCAGCCGTCCCCCTGTCGGCCTCCCACTTGCCCTTCGAGGCCTCCCATGTGCCCTTCGAGGGCTCCCATCCTGAGCGTCCGCAGGGCGCCCTGCCATTCCACTTCCGGATAGTCGGCTCCCATAAAGGCCGGGCTGCGCGCGCGAAGGGGTGCCGATGCGAGGGCGGCGTAGACCTGCTCAGGCCGGCCATCGATGAGTATTCCCAGGCTTCCGCCTTCAAGATCGACGAGGCGAGCCGTCAACGATACGTCGTCGGCATCGGCGACGAGTTCCCTCGAGAAAAGGGTGAGGGCAAGGGCGGCCGAACCGGCGTTCTCGACAGTCTCGGTAGCTGCGAAACCGCGAAACAGCAGCAAAGCGCTGGCCATCGTTCGTCCGGCGGCATTCCAATACAGGCATTCCAGGCCCCCTCCGATCCTGATCACAGACATCGAGGCAAGGGCTCGCTGGCCGAATCCCCTCACCCGGCCCTGAATCGTTGTTGCCGAACTACCGGCCCCTTTCTCTCTCGCGATCTCCGCGGCGCCACTCAATGAGGCCTCGCCGATCGCAGCGGAAGGCTTCGCCCCTCCATTCGGGCCCGAATGGAACCCGGCCTGCCCGGCTCCGATACCGGCTCCACCCGCGGGCGCGCTTCCAGCCAGCCCCTCGCTTCCAGTCAGCCCCATGCTTCCAGCGAGCCCTGCGCTTCCAGCCAGCCCCGGCGTGGGTTGCCCTGGCCGGCCCCCAGAGCCACCCCCAACCCCGCGAGCTGCCTGGCCTCCATTCGACCCGGCGCTGGCAGACATTGTACCAGTTGCGATCGTTGGCGGAGCGGCGGTGGCGAAATCCGAGGGGGATTTTGTACCAGTTACGATCGTTTGATCCATGTCGGAGGCGGGCGGCGGCACCTTCGCGGTTCCCGGAGGGGGCGAGCCCTTCTTCGATTCGGCTTTTGCGGGCGTGGAGGCGGAGGCCGCGGAGCGAGGTGAAATTGCCGAGGCAGCCCTAGGAGCTGTCTGACCTGCCGGGGCCGGGGGTGCCTGAGCGACTGCCTGACCTGCCGAGGCAGCCTGAGTTGCCGAGGCCCCTGGTCCCCGCTGGGCGGCCTGCCCCCCAGCCGCCCCAATGGCCGCCGGCGCTTGCGCACCAACAGCCCCGGTCGCTTGCGCTGGCCCCCCAGCCGCCCCAACGGCCGCCGGCGCCCCAGCCTCAACCCGCCCCCCAGCCGCCGGCGCCCCAGCCGGCACGGCAGCCCCATGCGGCGCAGAGGCGCAAGAAACGGAAAAAACGAGGGCGCTCAAGGCAAGCGCTTTCAGGCAGGACCTGCCATTCACCACAAATGCCGCCCATCCCACTGCGGCCGAACCGCGATGCCGCGCAAGCTCTTTCCTTCTAGCGACCGTAATTGCCACCTATCGTGACTGCCACCAGAAGGAATTTTGGGCGTCCGCCTTTTCGAAGCCTCCGGCCTCGAGGGCCCTCGCCTCGCGCTCGGCCTCGGCCGGATTGATGCGAATCGCCACAACCTCCAGATTATGAAGGACCCAATCGTTGACGAGGTTGGCCATGGCTTCCCTGTCGACAGCCTGGATCCCGGCTTCCCAGCCCGTGAATCTTTCCATCGACGCCGAACAGAGGTCGAAGCGAAGCTGCGCATCCATGCCGTCGATGGAATCGAGGCTCGCCGACCGGGCCGTGATCATGCGGGCCTTCGCGGCCGAAATTTCCTCGGCGCTGAAATAGGATGGGTCTATTTTCATCTCCATCACTTCCGTGCCCCTGAATGCCTCTTTCAGCATTTCGGCGCGGCGGTAGGCTGGTGTTTTTCCATCGAGATCGAGGGCGGCGCTCACGCTGATCACTGAGCCGTCCCTTTGGCTCAAGAACTGGACCAGCACCGGCCCATGGATGCCGGGGACGGCCGCATTCACGGATTTGTCGAAACGGGCTCCCAGGGTCGAAGCAAGTTCGGCCCAAAGATCGGCCACAAAGGCTCCCTTTGGGTCGCTCTCGAGATCCGGTCCCCGGTATCTGATTTCGACCATGACGAGACCTTCCGGCACCCGTGGATCGGCGATGGAAAACCAGGTCGGTCGCATGACACCCAGTTTGGGCTGGGGAACAAGGGGGCTCGCCCAGGGCGTAGGCGCCGCCCGCCAATCGGCAAAGGCTGTCCCGGCCGCCGCGATGACGTCATCGGCTTGCACATCGCCCACGACGATGAGAAAGGCGTTCGACGGGACGATCCAGGTCGAGCGCAGCGAATTGAGGCTCTCAACTGTCAACGCGGAAATGTTCGCGGGAGCCCCAGCCGGATCGCGGCGCCAGGGGAAACGCGAAAACACCCGTTTTGTCATGGCAGCCTCGTACACGGCCTGGGGATCCCCCGTCTGGGTGGCGGCTTCCTGCGAGGCGCGGGCCTTGGCTTCCTCGACCGTCTGCTGGTCGAAGGGACTTCCCTTCACCATGTTTGCCCAGAGCTGCAGAGCCTGGACGAGGTTCGAAGAAGGCAATTTCAGGTTGAAGTCGAGATATTCAGCTCCGGTTTCCGCGTCCCAGTCCACAGCGCCGAGTTTGCCCAGGCCGTCTTCCGTGGAGCCGTCGCCCTGCTTTTGAGCCAAAAGCGCGTGCTCCAGAACATGGAAATCCCCGGCCGTGGATTCGGTTTGCGCGATCGCTCCCGCCTTGAAGGCGAGATCGACTCGAACAAAGGGTGCCGCGTGATTCTCCACCACGACGATTTCCAGGCCATTGGCCAGCTTTTCAATTCTTGGGACAGGAGTGGCCTGAGCAAGGCAGGGCTGCAGGTACGCAAGGGCGAGGCAGGAAATGAAACCTAGAGTCTTTAATCGCATGGGCATGTGACCTTTCGGATTTGGGAGGGGGGCTGTTTGTCGGCCATGACAGGCGGATGGTAGAGGGGGAGGGAAGCACTGTCAATCGATCGAAAGGTTAAACAGCCTCAAAGCTGCGACGGAATTGACAGCAAACCTGTTGGCGGGCTACTTTCCCTGAGTCGCCAAGATCCTTTGCCCCTGGCCGCGGAATCTTCGGGTCGACATATGAGGA
>JAJXVS010000219.1 GCA_021782015.1 bacterium
CGTGCGATCCGATGGGCGGCATCGGATGGAAAGCCCGCCCTGATGGCCAGGGCCGCCGTCGCGTAATAATGGAATTCGAGATTCATCGCGGCTATGAGTATGGCGTCGCGATCGATTTCCGTCGAGGGCCGGGCCTCGGTCTCCTAGAATTTCACCTTGAGAAAGGCTCCCAGGTTCACCGTCCAACCCTCGCTCGATCTCGACGCAAAGTTGCCGTGGACTAAATCGGCAGTGGTCCCAATCGTCGCATTCTGTGAGGCATCGAGGTTCGCGCCGACGGTGATGCGAAGCGGGCCACCGCTGGCGCCCAGGCCCTCGAGGTCGCCCGTTGCGGCGAGCGAAAGAGCGCCAAAGTCGGAGAAGGACCAGAGGGCCGTCGCGTAGAGATACTGCCGCGCCGGAAAGCTAGGGTCGACATCGGTGATCGCCGCTGCTCCTCCGCCGTTCCAGTAGTATTCGGCGGCGAAGATGAAATCGCCAACCGACCAGTCGAGACCGCCGACCATCCGGGCCCAGGAACCCGCCAAGGCCTCTGCGGAGGCGGGATCGATCGACCACAGCCCCTCGGCGTAGAACGACGGGCCGAGGTCGAACTTGCAGTCTGCCGCCGCGTACATGCGGCCCGCGCCGCCGTCCCAGGCGCCGAGGGCCCCCGAATCGACACCGGCAATTTGACCCGAAATCCGTGTCGCATAACGTCCCTTCCCGGGATCGGTGGCGGGGCTCGCCACGATGTCGAGGCCCGAGGTGACGCCGAGCGGAAGACCCACCCGAATCGCATCGCTGCCAAGGCGATCTGGCGTGGCCCCCGACAGGTCGATGGAGGCGAAAATATCCTCGGGGCTCCAGAGGGCGCCTCGTCCGTAATTGACCACCTGTCTCCCGATTTGAACCGTGGCCCAATCGAGGTCGAGCTTGGCCCAGAGCGTGCGCAATCTGAAGGAGAGGGCGTTTTCCGCCGTGCCCGCGACGAGGAGACCCGAGCCTGGCATTGCGGCCGTCGCCAGGGCTGCCGCCCCTCCTGCCCCCGTGAGGGCCGCGCCGTCGAAGGAGGCCTCAGCCCGCGTTCGCTGGCCCTTCACTCCGAGGCCGGCCGACATGGTCGTCGCCGAACCCCAGCTCCAGCCCCCCTGGGGTGGGAGGCTTCCGGAGCCGCCTGGCTGCGCGCCGAGGGCGTAGGCCTGCCCGGTGATCGAACCCCCGAACCACGAACTCGTGTCCTGTCCCCATGCCGCCGCGGCCAGGACGAAAACCAGCCCCACTCCCATCCCCGCGCGCAGGCCCGGCCCGCGCAGGCACGGCCGGCGAAGGCCCGGCCCGCGAAGACCGGCTCCGCCCCTGCCGTCGCGTCGCTTGGTCATTTGGTCAGCGCCGTCGCGTCGCCTTGTCATTTTGTCAGCGCCGTCGCGTCGCCCTGTCATTTGGTCAGCGACGCGAGGGTGAATTGTCGCGGGTCGACCCTGACGTCGAGCTCGATCTTCTGTAGTGTGAAGGTCGTTTTCGTGTCTTTGCGGAGCTTCGATTCCATCTCCACGGAGGTTCCGTACCAGCGGTCGCCGATGCGCTGCACGGTCAGCGTTTTCGAAGTCTTGAGAAGCATCCCCGATTTCGCGTACATCTCCTCCTTGAGCCCGACGTAGCGCTCGGCGTCGATCCAGATCAAGCGTCGGTCGTAGCTCGCCGTCGGCACCTTGGCCTTGAGTTCCAGAATCCAGGTCTTGCGACCGTCCACGGTGTCGCTCCCGCGCACGGAGGCATTGTACTTCGCCTTGAAGTCCGAGGATTCCAGGGCGTCCTCGTAGGAGACATCCGAGCCCATCAGGCCCTCCTTGAGCAGGTGACCCGATATCTTCACCGTGCCCTGCTCCTTCGGAAAGTACATCCATAGATCCTTGCCGAGCTTGAGGTAGCGGATGCCGCGATCCTCCGGGTTGGTGAACTCGATGAAGGCCTTGTCCGAGGCCGCTCCGGAAGAACCGCCGGCGCCGGCCGGACCGGCGATGGCGACGGCCTTCATGTCCTTTACGCGAGTCTCGCCACCGATGGTGATTTCCATGCGGCCTGTGTACCGGATCGACGTGAACGACTCGTTGGCGTCGAGCCGTGCGAGGAGTTCCTCCGCGGACGGGGCCTCGGCGCCCCGTGCTGCGACGGCATCCGCGCCCTGGGCAGTGACGCCACCTGCGGCTTGGGCCGCGAGGGCGACTGTCGCGAGGACCGCCGCGATCATTGCGATAATCTGCCTAGATGGTTGTTTCATGAAGCGCATGATTTCTCCTTACACCGACCTGATGGCTTCGATCGGGTCCATCCGGGCGGCCTTCCGCGAGGGGAGGAAGGCCACAATGGCGGAAACCGCGACGCCGAGGAAAAAGAGGGCGAGGGCCGCGAGGGGCTGCACCGCCGTGTGGATGACATTGTCCATGGGCCACGAGAAACTGGCCATGGACTTGGTGAAATCCATGCCCACGATGCTGAACAGCCAGTTGATGCCCAGGCCGAGCAGGGTTCCGACCGACGAGCCGAGGGCGCCCAGCATGACGCCTTCCAGAAGGAAGAGATACAGGATTTCCCTCGGGGGCATGCCCATGGCCTTGAGTATTCCTATTTCCTTCCTTCTTTCGAGGACCACCATCATCATCACGTTGGCGATGACGAAAGCCCCGAGGAAGGCCACGATGATGTAGATCCAATTATAAATACCTTCCATCAGGGGAAAAAGGGAAACGACTCCGCCTCCCTTTTCCCAGGGGATGATCGAAAGATCCTTGAACCCCGCCTTTGAAAGGGCGGCTGCGAGGAGGGGCGCGTCATGGGCCGCCAACCTGTGGTCGGAGAGCATTACCATGATCTGGCTCGCTCCTCCGTCCATGCCCAAAAGGTCGCGAGCGTCGGCCAGGCTTATCTGGAAGAGACTTCCGTCGAGGGAATTCACATTGGTGACGAAGATGCCGGAAACGCGGAATTTCTTGAAGCCGAGGCCGTAATCAGCCCGTTGCGTCACGACCTTGAGTATGTCGCCGACCTTGAGACCCAGGTCCCTGGCGATGCCGACGCCTATCAGGACATCGCCCGGCGATGAGAGATAGGCACCATCGTGGACGTTCCGGTCGAGCATGAGGAGGCTCTTCTCCTTTTCCGGGTCGCCGGCGACGCAGAGGGCAGGCTTGGTCTTGGAGCCGGAGGCGAGGAGGACTCCGAAGCGAATCCTTTCCTCGACCATCGTGATCGCTCCTCCGAGGCCGGGAGTCGAGGCGATGACCCCCGCGACCTTGTCCGCGTCGTGGATGTATTCGGCCACGGGCATGAACTTTTCCCGCTTTCGAAATTCTGTAGTAGTTATGTTGATATGGCCCAGGTCGTCCTTGAGGGCGTTGCGCACGAGATTGTCCATAAGGCCGTTGACCAGGCCGTTCATGAACATGACCGCCATCATGGCGATCGCCACCGACAGGGAGGCGAGGATGGTGCGGCGCCGGTTGCGCCCGAGATTCCGCAAAGCCATGGCAGATAGTTTCATCGCGATCCCCTTATACGAAACGCAGGGCGTCGGTCGGTTCCATCCTGGCCGCCCGCTTGGCCGGGCTCCGGGCCGCGAGCCAGGCGGCGACCAGCCCGAATGCGAGGCCGATGACGAAGTCCGCCGGCCGCCACTCCGCGTACAGCACCCCATTCGCGGGGAAGGCTCCGAGGTCGAGGCCGTTGAACAGCGAGGCGAGACGCAGCCCCGTTCCATGGAGCCAGGCCACGAAGCCTCCACCGAGGAGGAGGCCGGCCAGGCTGCCTATTGCGCCGATGATGAGGCCCTCCCGCACAAAGAGTTTTTTTATGTCCACGGCCGTCATGCCATAGGCCCTGAGCACGCCGATTTCGCGCACGCGCGAATAGACGCTCATCAGGATGGTATTCACGATTCCCACGGCCGCGATGAGGAGGATCACGAAGACAATCATAAATGAACCCTTCTGTTTGCTGTCCTTGAGCGCCAGATAGTCTTTGGCGAACTCGCCGATGGGCTGGGCGTCGAGGGAGGGGAGGGCGGAGCCCACCGCCTTGGCACCGGCCGCGGAGGCCGCAAGCTCATCCTCGAGGTTGGGGGCGCGCGGTGATGAGGCGTCGAGTTCGGTGACGGGGAGGCTGTCGCCGAGGAAGGTCTTCCCGTCGGCGTAGCTCATGTAAAGGCTTGCCGGAAGGTTGAGTCCTCCGTCGGCGATGCCCGCCACCGTGAACTCGTCGGCGTTCTCGGTGTCGTAGACCGTCCTCGCCGAGAGGATAACCGTGCCGCCCACCTTAAGGCCGAGGTCCTTCGCGAGGGTGGCGGAGATGACGACCTGATTGGGCGGCCCCCCCGACGGCGCAAGCCAGGAACCTGAGGAAATCGAGGACGCAAGGTCGAAGACCTTGGCGTCCCCTTCAGGATCGACGACAGCGCAAAGGATGGGCTCGGCATCGATGTAGTTCGAAGCCTGGCCCACGAAGAGGCTGCGTGGGGTCACCGCCTTGATGGCGGGCGCGGCGCGTCGCATGGCCGCCGCCGTTCCAGCCGGATCGGGAATCCCGTGGTCGAGGGGTGTGCCAGTCTCGTCGGCGACATAGGCTGGCGTCCGGACCTTCAGCCAGGAAGCCGAATACCTGACCATGCCGTCGATGGCCAGCCGGTCCATTCCGCCCAGAATCGAGTCATAGACAATATACGTACCAATTCCTACCATCATGACGATAGCCGTTATCGCCGTCCTCCGCCCGTGCCTGAACACATTGCGGAGAGCGATTTTCCAGAGGGTCCCCATCACGACCTCCCGTGGGAGGTCGTGTCGCTGATTCCGCCGGGGGCGGAATCAGCGGTTGCAATGCGGGAGGTCGTGTCGGAAGCGATCTGGCCGTCGTGGAGGGTGACGATGCGGCGGGCCCTTTCCATCACCATGTGGTCGTGGGTCGAGAAGATGAAGGTGGCGCCCTTCTTTTCATTGATGTCGCGCATGAGGTCGAGGATTTCGCCGGCAGTGCGCGAGTCGAGGTTGGCCGTAGGTTCGTCGGCGAGGACAACGAGGGGCTTTTTCACCAGCGCACGAGCTATGGCCACGCGCTGTTCCTGCCCTCCCGAAAGCTCGCGGGGAAAGCGGTCAGCTTTTCCTCCGAGCCCGACCGCCTCGAGCATTTCGAGGGCCAGGGCCTTGATTTCGGCGTCGGAGCGCGTCTTTGTCGCGAAAGGCGCCCCGTCTTTCGAACTCCGGCCCCTCGCGCGGGCCTCGATGACGAGGGGCAGCTCCACGTTCTCGCGGACCGTCAGCACCGGTATGAGATTGTAGGACTGGAAGACGAAGCTGATCCGGTCGCGCCGATAGGCCGAAAGCGCCTTTTCGTCCAGGCCGTGGAGATCGGTGCCGTCGTAGACTATGGTGCCCGAACTCGGCGAGTCGAGGCAGCCGAGGATGTTGAGCATCGTCGTCTTGCCCGAGCCCGAGGGGCCCACGATGGCCAGAAATTCGCCGGCTTCGATGAAAAGGTCGACCCCGTCGAGTGCCCGCACCTCGTTGTCGCCCTTGCGGTAGACTCGCGCCACCTTCGACAGTTCAAGCATCGCCATTTTCTCCTCCTTTGAAAGTCGCGCCGTTCTCCGAGGGCGTCCCGAGCCCTTCGCGGACGGAACCAATTAGGTCTTCTATTTCGCGAAGATAGGCGGACAGGGCCAAACTGCCCTCCGTCGTGAGGGTCGCGCCCGTGAAGGGCCGCCGATCCTTGTAGCGCTTGTCGATGCTGACGAATCCCGCGTCGGTCAGGACCTTGAGCTGGATGGACAGGTTGCCGGCCGTCATGCCGAGTTCGTCGCGGAGCTCGGTGAAGGCTACCTCCCTCTCGCCCGAGGCGGCGAGATAGGAAAGAATGACGAGACGGGCCCGCTCGTGGATGACGCGATCGAGGCCGAGCCCGGCGAGCGCCTTGCCCCTCACCCGCCGGCCCCCTGGTTTTGGGCCGGCGCGGCCCCCTGGTTTTGGGCCGGCGCGGCCCCCTGGTTTTGGGCCGGCGCGGCCCCCTGGTTTTGGGCCGGCGCGGCCCCTGGCCCCCGCCGTGCGGGGAATTCGCCCTTCGGCGTCAGGAGGCCGAGAATCCCGAATACGAGGAGGACGCCGCCGACGAGGATGCCGAGCCAGAGCCAAGGCGCACTCTCGACGGTGAAGAGCGAAAGCGCTCCGGCAGCCACGCCGAACCATCCGGCGGCGTAGTATTCGAGTCTTCGCACGACGACCGCGAGGACATTGAAGTAAATGCCATACCAGACGGAAAAGGCCGACAGGACGAACCAGGGATGGCCTTTGATGACCGCCGCCGCCGACACAATAGCGAAGGCGACGAGGCTCGAAAGCATGAGGTGGAGCCAGTCCCTGCCCCAAAAGGCGAACATAATTTCGCGGAGGCCAGCTCCGACGGCCGCCGCCCTTTTGTTGAAGAAGGCGATCTTGATGATGCCTCCCACCACGAGGGCCAAGAAGGTCACGATCCAGAACAGGAGCTGCCACCAGCCGGGGAGGGCTCCGATGCTCCCTCGCGCGTCGACCAGAATTTGGGTTCCGAGGCCGAAACCG
>JAJXVS010000007.1 GCA_021782015.1 bacterium
CCGGTCGGAAAGCGAACCGAAGACGGGTGCGAGGACGGCGGTGACGATCGGATAGATCGACATGAAAAGGCCAGCGGAGAGCGAGGTCATTCCCCTCACCCCCTGGAGATAGAAGGGCATGAAAAGGATGTAGGAGAACATCGCCACATAGGAGAACCAGGCGGCGATGATGCCGAGGGTGAAGACCGACGAGTTGAACAGAGTCCCGTCGAGAAGCGGGTGTTTCTTCGTGCGCTCGATGAGGAGGAAGATGACGAGCAGGGCGGCGGCGAGCGGAAGTCCGCCGAACATGGCGAGAGGGGTCGCCGTGCCCTCCTGCCAGGCGAGAAGCCACACGAAAAACACGACGATGAGGCTCGCGAAGACGCCGGCGCCAGGCCAGTCGAAGTCGCCTTCCTGCTTTTTCGATTCCGGCATCACCGAAAAGGTCAGGATGACCCCGAGGATTCCGATGGGCACATTGACGAAGAAAATCGACGGCCAACCCGCGAAGTGCACGAGAAAACCGCCGAGGCTCGGTCCGAGCAGACTGCCGATCGAAACGACGGCGCCGATGAAGCCCAGGGCCTTGCCTCGCTCGTTGGGAGGGTAGATCGAGGTGACGATGCCCTGCACCAGCGCCATGGCCATCGACGCGCCGAGGGCCTGCAACACGCGGGACAGGACGAGAAAGGTCAGGTTGCCGGAAATGCCGCTCAAGAAGGAACCAATAGTGAAAATAGCGAGGCCCGCGGCGAAGAAGCGCTTGCGCCCCCGGAGGTCGGCCAGACGTCCCCAGATGAGGAGGGTAGCCGAAATCGTGATGAGGTAGGCGCTCACCACCCACTGCACCGACTCGATGCCCACGTTGAGCGCCTTGGATATCTGGGGCAGGGCGATGTTGACGATGCTCCCGTCGAGGGTCGCCATGAAGGTGAGCGTGCAGGCATTGATGAGGATTATGGTGCGTCGGGCCTTGCTGATTTCCGGTGTTCCGGCGGGAGCGCCCGTCTTTCCTGGTTCCATGGTGGTCCTTTCGTTCAGGTTGCCGCATAGGTCGCGGGAACCCCGGATTCGGGTTCCCTCCGGCCGATGCCGCGCGTCACGATGAAGTTGAGGAAGGCGATGACCGCGCCCCCCAGAAAGACCCAGCGATAGCCGTGGTTGCCGGCACTTCTCCAGACGAGTCCCCCTACGGTTGGAAGGCTCATCGAGACGATGTGATCGATGCTGATGCCCAGCGAAAGGGTGGGGGAGAGGTCTTCGGGCCTGCGCACGATGCGCTTGGCAAAGATGGCCCGGGCCATCCCGACGGCCGTCGAGCTCTGGTCGATCACAAAGCAGGTCGAAACCACGACGAGTGCCGTCCCCGGCGGCAAAAGCTCGGGCGCGAATGCGTAGGTGACGCAGACGCCGATCATGAGGAGGGCTTCGCCCCCAAGGACGGCGCGGACGCCGAAACGGTCGGTGAGGCGTCCGACGAGGGGCTGGAAACCGATCCCGAGAATGGAGACAATTAGGAAGAGCAAAGTCATGGTCTCGACCGGCTGCCTGAACAGATCCACGATCATCCAGGGGCCGAAGGTGAGAAAAAGCTGCTTGCGCCCTCCCCAGAGCACGGAAAGGAGGTAATAGCGACCATATTCCCTGCGGATCACGAAGCGTTGTGGCGCGTGGGCCGTCTTTCTGGGGCTCATCGCCATGAGGGCCAGGGCGGCGCCGAGATAGGCGATCGATCCTGCGGTGAAGGCGGCCCTGTACGAAAGCCTGGCGAATTCGAAGAGGAGGAGGAGGGCTAGGGTTCCTGCGACGAGGGCGGCGGTATTGATGGCCGAGATGCGGCCCAGGATGGTCCCCTCTTTGCCGTCCCTGGCGAAGCTCATGCCGATCGACGAGCCGAGCGGCATGTAGACGTGGGACCCCGCGGAATATATGAAGACCGAGACGACCATGAGGAGGTAGCTGTTCGGAATCCAGCCGAGGGCGAGCATCCCCGCGGTCGCGGCGAGATTGGCGACCATGGCGATGCGGACCTCTCCGAGAAGGGCGAGACCCCCGACGAAGAGGGTGACGAGGAATCCGGGGATTTCGCGCGGAAATTCGAGAAAGGTGCGGCCCGCCACATCGAGGGCGAACACATCTTTGAGGTAATTGTTAAAGACGGCCTGGTTGACGCAGGCGCCGAACCCCATGAGGAGGCTGGCGAGGAGGAAAAGGTCCCTGTCGCGCCGTTCGGCGGAATCGACGCCGCCGCCCAGGGCGCCTAAGGAGAATCGCACGGACGCCGTCTAGCGCGCCTGGGCGATGGAAACCCGCCAGACCTTGTCGCCCGCCTCGATTTCGCTCATCGCGCCCGATGAGCCGGGAATGGCTGGTCCGGAGGCCCAATGGGAACTCAGGGCCAGGGTCTCGTCGCGGACGAAGTCCGCGAAGGCATCGAAGGCCTTGTTGAGATCGTCGTCTCCGGCGACCACGAGACGGACACGGTCGGTGACGGCGAAGCCCGAATCCTTGCGCAGCGTCTGGACGCCGCGCACCAGGTCTCGCACCCATCCCTCCATGAGCAATTGCTCCGAAATTTCCGTGTCGAGGGCCACCGTCAGGCTACCTTCGTTGAGGACCGAAAGTCCCCGCTTCTCGCTGCGCCTGATGTCAACCTTGGCGAGGTCGAGCGACACGGATTTTCCGGCCACGTCGATGGCGTGCTTTCCGCCGTTGACGATGGCGGAAAGGACGGAGGCCGGCAATTTTCCGATCGCGTCGGCCGCGGCCTTCATGTCCTTGCCGAGTTCCTTGCCCAGGACGCGGAAATTGGCCTTGGCCGAATATTCGACCAATTCCTCCTCGTTTTCGCGGAAAACCACGTTCTTTACGTTGAGTTCCTCCCGGAGGAGTTCGACCATGCCGGCGAGCACGCGGCGTTCCTCGGCGTCCCGGGTGACGAGATGGACGGTGGCGAGGGGCTGCCTGGTCTTGATGTCCTTTTGCACGCGGAGCGCGCGGCCCAGGGAGACGGCCCTGCGTGCGAAGGCCATTTCCCGTTCCAGCGCCTCGTCGCGGAGCGACGCGTCGTAGGCGGGCCAATCGGCCAGATGCACCGATTCCGGCCAATCCGGCCGCCGGAGGTTTCGCCAGATCTCCTCGGAGATGAAGGGAATCGTGGGCGCGGTGACGAGGGAGAGCCGCACGAGGACGCGGTACAGAGTCGCGTAGGCCTCCGATTTGTCCGTGTCCCCTTCGCTCTTCCAGAATCGGCGGCGCGAGCGTCTAATATACCAATTGTTAAGAAGATCGATGAACTCGACGAAGGGAGAAAGGCTCCCCTGCATGTCGAGGGCCTCGAGTCCGTCCCCGATTTCCTTTACCATCTTCTCGCATACCGACAAGATCCATCGATCGAGGGCATTCGAGGGATTCGTGGGCGCAGGGGCGTAATCGCCCGCCCTCCGTGCGCCCGCCGGGGACTGCGCGTTCCCGGCCCCGCCCTCGATCGGGCTTCCGGCCGACCGGGCGAAATTTCCGGGCCATCCGTCGATGTTCGCGTAGGTCACGAAAAAGCCGTAGGCATTGCGTATCGGCAACAGGACGCTCTTGAGAACCTCCTTCACCCCATCGTCGGAATAGCGAAGGTCATCGGCCCGCGTCACCGCGGAATTCATCAAGAAGAAGCGGAGCGCGTCCGCGCCGAACTGGTTCATTACCTCGACCGGATCGGAATAATTGCGAAGTGATTTTGACATTTTTCGGCCATCGGCGGCGAGCACGAGGCCATTGACGGCGCAGGATTTGAAGGCGCGGTCGCCGAAAAGGGCGGCCGCGAGCTGGGTGAGGGAGTAGAACCAGCCCCGGGTTTGGTCGAGGCCCTCGCAGATGAAATCGGCGGGGAAATGTTCCTCGAAGTGTTTCTTGTTTTCGAAGGGGTAGTGGACCTGCGCGTAGGGCATCGAGCCGGACTCGAACCAGCAGTCGAGAACCTCGGGGATGCGCGTCATCGTCGAGCCGCATTCGCAGGGGAAGGTCACCTCATCGACGAAGTGCTTGTGGAGATCGGTCACCTTCTTCCCGGAATACTTCTCAAGCTCGTCGCGCGAGCCGATGCAGATGGTCTTGCCGCAATCGGGGCATTTCCAGATCGGCAGGGGATTGCCCCAATACCGGCTGCGGCTGATCGCCCAGTCTCGGGAGCCTTCGAGCCATTTCCCGAAGCGGCCGTTCTTGATGTGCTCGGGTACCCAATAGATCTTCTGGTTCGCATCGAGCATGGCCTGCTTGATGGGATCGATCTTGACGAACCAGCTCGACACGGCCCGGTAGATCAGGGGATGTTCGCAACGCCAGCAATGGGGGTAGGCGTGGAGGATCTGATCCCGCTTCACGAGCTTTCCCTCGGCCTTGAGCCTCTCCATGATGGTCTTGTCGGCGTCCTTGACGAAAATACCCGTATAGTCGGGAACATCAGCCGTGAATTTGCACTCGGCGTCGATGGGGCAGATGGTGGGGACGCCCGAGCCCTTGAGGACGGCCTGGTCCTCCTCCCCGAAGCCGGGGGCAGTATGGACGATGCCCGTACCGTCTTCGGTGGTGACGTGGTCGCCCTGGTAGGTCTTGAAGGCCCCCGTTGACTCGAGGTTCGCGAAGTAGGGAAAGAGGGGCTCGTAACCGAGACCGAGAAGCCCGGATCCCTTTTGCTTCCACAGGACCTTCACCTTCGCGGCATCTTTCCAGTAATCGGCGAGACGGGCCTCGGCGAGGATGTATCGCTCGCCTTTGCCTCCGGTTCCGGTCTCCAGGTCCTCGACACAGACATAGTCGATGTCCTTGCCGACGGCGAGGGCCAGGTTGGAGGGCAGGGTCCATGGCGTCGTCGTCCAGGCGAGGAAGAAGGCCGGCCTCGTCGGGTCGGCGAGGCTGGGGTCGTGGAAACCCGCCGGCGTCGACCTGATGCGAAATCGCAGCGTGATGGCCGGATCGTGGACGTCCTTGTAGCCTCCGAGGGCGAGTTCGTGGTTCGAGAGGACGGTCGAACAACGGGGACAATAGGGAAGGATGTAATGCCCCTCGTAGATCAGGCCCTTGTCCCAGAGGGTTTTCATGACCCACCAGATGGATTCCATGTAGTCGGGATCCATGGTCTTGTAATCGCGGTCGAAGTCGACCCAGCGGCCGGCCCGGGTCATTATGGTTCGCCATTCCTCGGTGTAGCGGAGCACGGACGATCGGCAGGCTTCGTTGAAGTTGGCGATACCGTAGCGCTCAATGTCGGTCTTCGAGTCGAGACCGAGTTCTTTTTCGATGAGGTTTTCGACCGGCAGCCCGTGGCAGTCCCAGCCGAAGCGCCGGTCGACCTTGAAGCCCTTCATCGTCTTGTAGCGGGGAACGATGTCCTTTATTGTGCCCGGCACGAAGTGGCCGAAGTGGGGGAGGCCCGTGGCAAAGGGAGGGCCGTCGTAGAATACGAACTCGTTCCCGCCTTCCCTTTGCGCGACGGACTTCATGAAAATATCTTCCTCTTCCCAGAAGCGAATCGTCTCCTCCTCGGATTCGGGGAAGCTGCGCTTGGGATCGACGGGCTTGAACATGATTTCCTCCAGCGAGTGCGACATGAAGTCCGATGATAGTGCCACGGAAGGCCGGGGGATTTCCAGTCCATAGGCTTTCGCGCATGTTCCGACTGGCGCAAATCGCGATGAGAGGCTAGTATGGCCCTCCACTTCAACATTCATCCGGAGGATCCATGGCTATCGAACGAACCTATGTAATGCTCAAACCCGGTGTCATGCAACGTCGAGTCGCGGGCGAAATCCTGTCCCGCATCGAGAAGAAGGGACTCAAAATAGTCGCGATGAAACTCATGAACATCGGCAGGGAACTCGCCGAGACCCACTATGCCGAGCATCGCGAAAAACCCTTCTTCGGCGAGCTCGCGGGCTACATCACGAGCGGCCCCGTCCTCGCCATGGTGATCGAGGGCGACAACGCGGTTGCGGCCGTCCGGAGGCTCTGCGGCGCCACCAAAGTCGACGACGCCCTTCCCGGCACCATTCGCGGCGATTATGCGATGCATACGGGCATGAACATTATCCACGCCTCCGACGCCGTTGCGAGTGCGGAACGCGAAATCGCCCTGTATTTCAAGAAGGACGAAATCATCTCGTGGAAAGACGGGAACGAGGGCTGGATCTGAAGCGAAGGACTTGGGGGAAATCATGGAATACCTGCGACTCGGAAAGACGGGCCTCAAGGTTTCGCGGATCTGTCTTGGCGGCATGACCTACGCCGATCCGGCCCTCGGTACCCACCCCTGGGCCATTGGCGAGGAAGCGTCCCGGCCCTTCATCAAAGAGGCGCTGGAGCTCGGCATCACCTTCTTCGACACCGCGAACGCGTACTCGAGCGGCAGCGCCGAGGAAATTCTCGGGCGGGCGCTCCGCGACTTCGCCCGCCGCGACGAGGTCGTCATCGCCACCAAGGTGTTTCACAACAGCGGCCGGAAATATCCCAATTCGTCCGGACTTTCGAGAAGGGCGATTTTCCGCGAAATCGACGGCAGCCTTAGGCGACTCGGAACGGACTATGTCGATCTGTACCAGATTCACCGATGGGACTATTCGACGCCCATCGAGGAGACGCTCGAGGCCTTGCACGATCTGGTCAAAGCCGGGAAGGTCCGCTATATCGGCGCCTCGTCGATGCATTCCTGGCAATTCACCAAGGCCCTCTATCTGGCCGACCTCCATGGCTGGACGCGCTTCGTCTCCATGCAGCCGCACTACAACCTGCTCTATCGCGAAGAGGAGCGCGAAATGCTTCCTCTGTGTTCCGAGGAGGGAATCGGCGTGATTCCCTGGAGTCCCCTCGCCCGCGGCAGACTTGCGCGGGCCTGGAAAGGCGCCGAGACGGATCGCTCCAGGAGCGACCGATTCGGCGCATCCCTGTACGACGCGAGCGAGGCGGCTGACAAGGCGGTGGTCGACGCCCTCGCCACGATCGCAGACGAGCGGGGCCTGCCGATGGCCCGCCTGGCCCTGGCCTGGCATTTATCCAAGCCCGTCGTCACCGCTCCGATCGTCGGCGCGACCAAGCCGGGCCATCTGGCCGACGCAGTCGCGGCCCTCGAGGTCAAGCTGACACAAGAGGAAATCAAACGTCTCGAAGCTCCATATCAGCCTCGCGCGATCGCGGGTTACGAATAGGTCTCCCGGAGGGCCTTGAGAAGCTGAAGCCTTTTCACGCAAGGCGATCGCCGGAGGGCAGGTCGGCGATCGCTTCGAATCCGGAATCGTCGGCGCGCCTTTGAAATAGAGCAATCCGTACCGTATACTTTCCCCAGTGAAGTCTTCCGGGCCTCCGGCCTGGAAGTGGAGGGCTTTTTCGGGCATTGGAAACGAAGCCCGAAAAGGGCGGCTTGTCGCGAGCCGTTTTCTCATCCATAGGGGGAAAGTCAATGGGTCTCGTCCCGGTAATAAAAGTCGTCAAGGAAAATTGCGTCGCCTGCCATCGCTGCATTTCGGTCTGCCCCGTCAAGTACTGCCAGGATGCCTCGGGTGACACGATCGTCATCAACCACGATCTGTGCATCGGCTGCGGAACCTGCATCGATGCCTGCACCCACGACGCGCGGCATTACCTTGATGATTGGGACGAGTTCATCGGCGCCTCGGCCAGGGGCGAGCGTTTCGTGGCCGTCGTCGCTCCCTCGGCCGCCGCAAGCTTCTCCTCGATCGAGCGGCTCAACGGAATGATGGCGAGTCTCGGCGTCGAGGCCTTCTTCGACGTGAGCTTCGGGGCCGAGCTCACCGTCAAAAGCTACATCGAATATTTCAAGGCGGCCCAGCCCGACCTCATCATCGCCCAACCCTGTCCGGCACTTGTGTCGTACATGGAGATCTGGCGCCCCGAACTCCTCCCGAAACTCGCGCCGGCCGACAGCCCGATGATGCACGCGATCAAGATGGTGCGCGAGTACCGCAAGGAGTACACGCGACTGCGGATGGTCGTCGTCTCCCCTTGCATCGCCAAGCGCCGCGAGTTCGCGGACACGGGCTCTCGCGCCCTCAACCTCACCTTCAAATCAATCCTTGCCTGGCTGCGAAGCAAGGGAAAGACCCTCGAAGATTATCCCGAGCGCGGCTTCGATTCACCCGACGCCGAACGCGCCGTCCTCTTTTCCACCCCGGGAGGCCTCAAGGCCACCGTCGCCCGCGATGTGCCCGGCCTCGAGGCGAACATCCGCAAGATCGAGGGGCCCGAAACGATCTATCCCTACCTCGACGCCCTCGCTGCGCGCGGAAAGCCTCCGACCCACCTTCGTATCCTCGATTGCCTCTCCTGCGAAAAGGGCTGCAACGGGGGCACGGGAACCGAGCGGCGGGAGACACTCGTCGATGATCTGGAGGGCGCCGTCACCGCCCGCGCCGAGGCGCAGATGGAAAAGGCCGGTGTTCTCGGAAAACCCAAAAAGGCCGCCAGGGTCATGGCCAGGCGTATGGAACCCTGGTGGAGACCGGGCTTATATGGGAGGACCTATCGCGATCGCTCGGCGAGCGTGTCCATCCGAAAACCAACCAATACTGAGCTTTCCGACCTCTACAGGAAAATGCTCAAGGACGACGAACGCGACATACTCAATTGCGCCTCCTGCGGCTACAATTCCTGCGAACGAATGGCGATCGCCATTTTCAACGGTCTCAACAAGGTGGAAAACTGCCACCATTACAAGACCACGGCAATGGCCCGGGCCCGGTCGCGTGCCAACGAAGTCGCCACTCGCCTGCACGAAATGATCAACGAGTCGCGGCACATTCTCGACGACATGGTTTCACGCTGCGGGAACGCCAAATCGAGCCTCCACGACCAGTCGAGCGCCGTCAGCCAATCCTCCGCCGCGATCACGCAGATGCTCGCGACACTCTCCTCGATCGGCCAACTCGCGGGCAAACAACGCGAGGCCCTCGACGTCCTCGTCCAGTCGACGGGGCACGACGCCGACCTCGTGACCACGGCCTTTGGCGGCATCGACCGAGTCGTGGTCGGCGTCGGCAAGGTGGCGGGTTTCAACCAGGCCATCGACGACCTCGCGCAGAACACAAATCTCTTGGCGATGAACGCCGCCATCGAGGCCGCCCACGCGGGTCAGGCTGGCCGGGGTTTCGCCGTCGTGGCCGACGAAATCCGCAAGCTCGCCTCCAAGACAGGAGAGCATGCCGCCGCCATTTCGCGCGATCTTTCATCGGTGTCGACGGAAATCGGGAAGACGAGCACCGTGTCGAAGGAGACGGCCAAAAGCCTTCAATCACTCATCGGCCAGTTCCGCGAGGTCGGCCAGAGCTCGAGCGAATTGGCGGCCGGAATAGAGGAACTCGCCGGCGGTTCCGGCCAGTTACGCGTTTCACTCGACCGCCTTCTCGACATCTCAACCGAAAACGCCGCATTCTTTGAAATTCTCGATGAGATCAACGGCAAGCTCGCCGACATCGTTCGTGAAATCGAAAGGACGAGCGCCGAGAACCTCGAGCGGGTGACCGTCTAGGGCCCTTCCCCTCGCCAGCGCGGCTGACCTCCGGCCCGCGCGGCTGCCGACCGGCCCGTGCGGCTCCCCCCGGCCCGCGCGGCTGCCGACCGGGTGTGAACCGTCGGTGTCGCCCGCGCGGGGGGGCTGAACTCAGCGCGAGGAGCCCTGCTTCGACCGCCTCTCCTTTGTATAGCCGCGCATCGATTTGTTGATGGCTTTCCATTTCTCCCGCGCGGCGCGAAGGAGGGACGCGTCGTCCTTGCGTTCGAGCCAGGCCACTTCGCGTCGCAGCTTGGTCCATGAGGCGAAGCGCGCCCGGTCGATTCGGCCATCGTCCAGTGCCTCGCGAAGGGCGCAGCCGGGTTCGCCATCGTGCGAACAGTCGCGGAAACGGCAATTCATGGCAATCGCCTCGATCTCGGGGAAGGCCTCATCGATTGCCTCATCCTCGGCCCAAAGCTGAATTTCCCTGAGTCCCGGCGTGTCGACGATGAGGGCCCCCGCGGCAGGCGTTCCCGAGGCCAGCATGAACAGCTCGCGCCGAGTCGTTGTGTGTCTCCCCCTTTCGTCGTCGAGGCGGACGGCCCCCGTGGCTGCAAGCTCGCTCCCGGCAAGCGCGTTGAGGAGGCTCGATTTCCCCGCTCCGGAAGAGCCGAGGAGGGCGGCCGTCCGGCCCGGGAAGAGGAGGGAGGCGAGCTCGGCGATTCCCCTCCCGTCGACGATCGAAGTGGCCACGACCCTATTGCCGACGGCGATCGATTCGGCTTCGGCGATGAGACCGGCCGGATTTTCCGCCAAATCAATTTTGGTAAGTACTATGATTGGATTCGTTCCGCCCTCCCAAGCGAGGGCGAGGTAGCGTTCAAGCCGCCGGGCGTTGAAGTCGTGACCGGCCGCGGCCACGATCAGGGCGAAATCGACGTTGGCTGCGAGAATCTGGGCCTCCTGCCTGACCCCGGCTTCCTTTCGCGCCAGGATGCCGGATCGCGGGAGTATCTCCACAATCATTCCCGCTGGCCCCTCCCTTCCGTCGAGGCCTTCCACCCTTCGCGCGAGGACCCAGTCGCCGACGGCCGGCCGATCGAGGGCCTCGCTTCCTTCCCCGGCCATCGAGCCGGGCAGTCTCAGATGCATTTCGGCGATCTTGTCGTCAGCCCCTGCCGTGAAGGCCACATAGCGGTCGCGATGCACCTCGGTGATGCGCGCCGGCACCCAATCCCCTCGTCGAGCTTCGTAATAACTAACTGCTTCTCTCAACCTGTCGTTGTAGCCGATCGATTCCAGGGCCGAGGCGATCCGTGAATCACCTGGAGCCTTCTTGCTAGTTTCATCCGTGTTCCGAATTTCCACGATCCATTCTCCTGGCGCGCGACGACCTTTGGTTCTCGCGCGGGCGCGGCTACGCCCCGGCCGCCATGACCCAAGGTCAGGCTTTGGCTCGGTGGCGCCGCTATCGCGATGCTGTCGGGGAGGTGGAGAAGGAGGGGAAAAGGGAGAGGAATGAACGAAGTCAGATGTTCAATCAGGTAAAATCAGATTCCCGAGTCCTTCTCCAATGCGGCAATGGCCTTTGTGCAGGTGTTTTCCATAATGTGCCTCCGTGGGAGAACTGGGATAAAAATATTTATAACGCGCCGGCGGTCGGTTGTACAGGGGGACTGACAGATGAGGCCGATATATGGCGGGGGTGCCGCCATCCATATGTCAGGGCCGGATACAACAGACGTCTCCACACATGCTCAGATTGACTCGGCATAGCGCTTGAAATTATCGAGGATGGCCTGCCAGCCTGCTCTCTGCCTTTCTTCGGAATTCGTCATTTCCATTTCGAATTCCTCCACTATCACCGTCCTCGATTCAAGTGACGAGAATTTCACGTCGAGCGAGCGGCCATCGCCGAGCCGACATTCGAGATTCGTAGGTTTTTCGATTTTGGTGTAGGTGCCCGCAAAGTCGAAGCCGAAGCTCCCATCCCGGGCTTCCATCCGGATATTGAAGGCACCTCCCGCGCGAAGGTCATTGGCCGCTTTGGGCGCATGCCAATCCGGGCTCGCAAAGTACCATTTAGTAACATGTTCTGGATTGTTCCAAAGTTCCCAGACCGTGGCCAGGGGAAGATCAACCGTCGTTTCCACGCGAATCTTTTTTCCAGCCATCTACCTGCTCCTCGTTCCTCGGCGGCGATGCGAGAACCAGACCTCGGACCCACTATGAAGTTACGCATCGCCTTGCGGCGATGCGAGAACCAGACCTCGGGCCCACTATGAAGTTACGCATCGCCTTGCGGCGATGCGAGAACCCGACCTCGGGCCCACTATGAAGTTACGCATCGCCTTACGGCGATGCGAGAACCCGACCTCGGCCTTAGCCGAGGTCGGGTTTCATGGTCGGGAAGAGGATGACGTCGCGGATGGAGTAGGCGTCGACGAGGAACATCACGATGCGGTCGATGCCGATGCCCATGCCGCCTGTGGGGGGCATGCCGACCTCCAGGCTCGACACGAAGTCCTCGTCGAGGGCGTAGGCCTCGTCGTCGCCGAGTTCCTTCTCCCTCGCCTGCTGCCGGAAGCGGTCGAGCTGGACGATGGGATCGTTCAACTCGGAGTAGGCGTTGGCGACCTCCCGGCCGTAGATGAAGGCCTCAAAGCGCTCGGTCATCGTGGGGTCGCCGGGCTTCTGCTTGGTCAGCGGCGAGATGTCCGTCGGGTAGTCCATGACGAAGGTGGGTTGTATGAGGTTCTTTTCGGCGAACTTCTCGAAGGCGGCGTTGAGGATGTCGCCCTTGGTGCAGTCCTTGAGCTTTTTCTTGAGTTCCCCTTCGAGCCCCCGCTCCGTCGCGAGGGCCCGGGCTTCCTCATCGGTACTAATTAGTTTGAAATCGGGGCCGCCGTATTCCTTTACCGCGTCGATCATGGTGACGCGCCTCCAGGGGGCGGCGAACTCGAGTTCGGTGCCCTGATAATTCACCTTTGTCGCGCCCGTGGCCTTGACGGCGGCGTGGGATACGAGGCCCTCGCAGAGCTCCATCATGCCCTTGTAGTCGGTGTAAGCCTGGTAGAGCTCGATCATCGTGAACTCGGGGTTGTGCCTGATGTCGATGCCCTCGTTCCGGAAGTTCTTGCCCATGTCGTAGACCCGTTCCATGCCGCCGACGATGCAGCGCTTGAGGTAGAGCTCGGTGGCGATGCGGAGGTAGAGCTGTAGGTTAAGGGCGTTGGACTTCGTAATGAAGGGGCGGGCGGCGGCCCCCGAGGCGATGTTAGCGAGGATGGGGGTCTCGACCTCGATGAATTCGCGCGAGTCGAGGTAGTCGCGAATGGCCGAGACGATCTTCGTGCGGCGCTTGAAGGTCTCCATGACCTCGGGGTTCATCACGAGGTCGAGGTAGCGGCGGCGATAGCGGACCTCGGTGTCCTGGAGGCCGTGGTACTTCTCCGGCAGGGGCTCGAGGCCCTTGGTGAGGAGTTGAATTGTTTTCACGTGCACCGAAATCTCGCCCCGCCTCGTGCGGAACACGAAGCCCGTCACGCCGACGATGTCGCCGCGGTCGAAGGTTTTTATGTGGGCGTACTCCTCGGCTCCGAGGTCGTCGATGTTGATGTAGAGCTGGATGCGCCCATCGCGGTCCTGGAGGTCGACGAAGGAGGCCTTGCCCCCGTCGCGGAAGGACATGATACGGCCCGCGACCGAGACACCCTCGATGCGCGCGCCCTGGCCCTCCGGAACTGTACCGCTCTTTTCGAGGGCCTCGAAGGCCGCCTTGAGCTCTGCCGAATGGTGGGTCTGGTCGAAGCGAACGACGGCGAATGGATCGCGGCCCTCGGCCTGGAGCCTGGCTAGTTTTTCGCGGCGCACGCGCTGCTGCTCCGAGAATCTTTGCGCCTCGTCCATTTCGGCTTCGGCGGAGGGCGGGTTCACGCCGACTGGCGCCGCCTCTTGGGCGCTTCCCTTCTTCGGGGCCTTGCCGCCCTGCCTGATCCCATCGTCCCACTCCGTGCTCATGCTGCTCCACCTCGTGAAAAGGGTGTCGCATAGTACCGGAAGAAGGGTCCCCGCTTCAATCACGGCCTTATGTCCCCGCTTCAATCACGGCTTTATGCCCCCGCTTCAATCACGGCTTTATGCCCCCGCTTCATTCAAGGCATTATGGCCCCCATCCGACCCGCCAAGGCCTGAACTCGAAGCGGAGAGTCACAGTGGCCATGAAACCGGCCGCGAAGGCGCGGAGGGCGTCGTCGGATGCGTAAGGAAGAAGGTGATCCGATTCGGGCACATCTGCTTGTTCTGCGGCGATGGCCCAGGTCCTCCATGCAAGCTCGGCGATCGCGGACAGGGCCATGGAATTCGTCAGGCGGCATTTTGCCACCCTCGCCTCGACTCCGAAAAGCGAAGGCATGCCTGCCGCGACAAGCCGTAGGTGCCCGTCTCCGGCGCCTTGATTCGACCCTGTCACGAGGTAGGCCTCGCTCAATGGGAGGACGAAGCCAAGGATCAGGGCGCAGTCCCGGCCCAATCCGATGGCGAGACAGGGTTCCATTATCCAGGCCGACAACTCGGCGTCGCCGATGAGGCCAAGGCGGATGGAAGGGCAGAAGGGCACTCCGGCCAGGCCGAAACCTGCCACGGCTTTTCCACCGCGTAGGGGCATCTCAAGGCCGATGATCGCTCCGGCTTGGGCCATGAACTCGGGCGCAATCGACCTTTCCTTCGGGGCTTGATCGGCGGACGAAGTCGCAACATGGATGAAGAGCATGAGGAAAGAAAAGGCGGCACATGATCGGATCCGGATCCGGGCCTCTGAGCGATGCAGCATGGTGGCCTCCGGATCTTTACGCGGCCAGGCCCCCGTCTTGCTTCAATTCCGGAGAAAAAAAGGAGTCGGCCGGCCGGCTACCCGGCCCCCCAACCACCCGTCCACCGGATCCGCTTCATCCGCGCCACACCGACCACCACTCACGTCGCTCACGCCCCTCCTCACACCAGCCGCTTGTGAGCCCTATCGATCAAGCCTTCTGTAGAGGGGTACGCGGGCCGAGACTCCTGTGTCGAAGCCGGAGCTTTCTCCTCGCATAAAGTGACGGGCGGCGAGGCCTGCTATCATCGCTCCATTGTCTCCGCAGAGCTTAAGCGACGGAAAGTGAACCTCGAAGTCAATGCGCGAGCTGAGTTGCGATCGAAGGTAGGCATTGGCCGCCACCCCGCCGCCCGCGACGATGCGTCTGAGCCCCGTATCCTCGGCGGCGCGGAGCAGTCGATCGACGAGAATGTCGATGGCTGCCTTTCGAAAGCTCGCGGCAATGTTTTCCGGACTGGTCAGGGCTCCCGGTCGCCTATAGTTCTCGAGCTGGCGTATGACGGCTGTTTTGAGCCCCGAGTACGAGACATCATAGGTATGGCCACCCTTGTGGAGCCTGGGTTTCGGGAAATTGAAGGCTTCAGGATCGCCCTTTTCGGCCAATCGGTCGATGGCAAGACCTCCCGGGTAGCCGAAACCATAGTGTTTGGAGACCTTGTCGAAGGCCTCGCCCGCGGCATCGTCGATGGTGGTGCCGAGAACCTCGATTCTATCGAAATCCTCCACCCGCGCGATGATCGAGTGGCCACCGGAGACGAGGAGGCCGAGAAAGGGGTAGGGGATTTCCTCCTCGAGTTCTGGCGCATACAGATGGGCGAGAATGTGGTTTACGGCGAGAAAAGGCTTATCGAGGGACCAGGCCATGCCCTTTGCAAAGGAAAGTCCGACGAGGAGCGAGCCCACCAAACCTGGCCTGGCCGTCGCGGCGATCCCATCGAGGTCGCGCACGCCGATCTTCGCCTCTCCGAGGGCCCTTTCGACCACGCCCTTGATCCATTCGAGATGGGTGCGGCTCGCGATCTCGGGAACGACACCCTGAAAGCGTTCGTGAAGGGGAATCTGCGTGGCGACAATGTCCGACAGGATTTCCCTGCCATCGCGCACTACCGAGGCGGCGCATTCGTCGCAGGAACTCTCAATGCCGAGGACGAGCATGTGCCTCTTCCAACATGAGGCGTGCGATGGTCGACAAGGAAAAGCCCTGTTCTGCTAGTGGTCGATAAAGATAGGTAAGGGTATCCGCCAATTCGGCGGACCAGATGGTCCCGACCATTATCGCCGGGCTGCCTCCCTCATTCACCTTCTTTTCCTCTTCCAGCGCGACAAGAATGGAATTACGCTCGGTCCCGATATCGAGAAACACGCTTCGCCCCCGCATCTTTCAACATCCGCTCCAGGCGAAGGCCGAACGTGCGGCGCGCGGCGCGGTATATGACCACGATAGTGGAATTGGTCCCTCTAGGCAAGGCATTCCGCGGCCCCACGGGGTCGGCGTCAGACTGCCTTTTCGTCAGGAAAGCCAAAATCTTCACGAGCCGCCCTTTCGCGCAGTTTGCGGAGCGCCCGTTTTTCGATCTGACGCACGGTCTCGGGGGAAATTCCGAGTTCGTTTCCGATGGTCTTCAGAGTTCGCCGCTTTCCCGCCAGTTCGAAACGGTACATGAGAATGCGCCGTTCCTTTTCCATGAGGAGGGCGAGCATCCGCGCCGTCTCCTCCCGAATGCTGTCGGCGATCATCGCCAGATCCGGGCTGTAACTCCAATCTTCGTACACATCGATTACCCCACCGGATTCGTCGTCGAGGTCGCTTTCAAGCGAAACGATGGAGGAGGAAATTGCCCTGATTTCCGAAATGGCTTCGATCGAAACGCCCAGCTCCGCAGCCACTTCAGCATCGAGGGGCTCTCTCTGGAGTTTCTGGGTGAGGACGTTGTAGGCACGCTGGACGCGGCGGAGCAATTCTTCCTTCCGATGGGGGAGCCGAATCGCTCGGCGGGAATTGACGAGGGCCCTCGTGATGGTCTGCTTGATCCACCAGGAGGCATAGGTCGAGAATCGGACGTTGCGCGCGCCATCGAATTTTTCGGCGGCCTTGATCAGGCCGACATTCCCTTCCTGGATGAGGTCGATGAGGGGCATGTCGGGGGTCACATAGGCTCGGGCGATCTTGATGACAAGCCGGAGGTTGGCTTCGATGAGCTTGCGCCTCGCCTCCTCGTCGCCCAAGGCGATGCGACGGGAAAGTTCTTGCTCCCCCTGGGCATCGAGAAGCGGGATGCGCTTAATGCCGGAATAATAGCTGTCGAGGATGCTTTCGGACGAATCAGGGCTGGTCTGTTCGCTCATGGTGGCTCCTGCACTTACTAATGCAGGTTGCGTGCCAAACCTTCAGCTTGTTGCCGACATCGGCTATGTTGTTACCGAACAATAGATACACAGACATGTAGTTATTCCGAGGCGAGGATTCCGCCGTTTAAGTATCTAAAAAGATACTCTTGCGATCCCCGCTTGTCTGAATAATGATACCATGAATTTAATTCATTATGGCACCATTACGATGCCTGCAAGAACCTGATCGGGGCCTTCGCCCGTCTTCGGCGCCGCCTCGCGGAAAAGGGTCACCGCCGCCAGAAAGCAGACAATGATGATAACCAATACCTTCATGGATGGCTCCCCGGAAGATATTTGAGTGGGTTGACCGAGACGCCGCCACGATAGACCCCAAAATGGAGGTGTGGAGCCGTGCTGTAACCCGTATTGCCTGACAAGCCCAGGATCTGTCCCTGGGCGATGGCCTGCCCAACATGCACATCCTGGCGGGAAAGATGGCCGTAAAGGGTTTGCAGTCCCCTCTCATGATTTATGATCACATAATTGCCAAACATCTGGTTGTAACCCACATCGGCGATTCTCCCGTCCATCGCTGCCTTGACGGGCGTTCCCTGGGGAACGGCCAAATCGAGTCCACCGTGGAAGCGCCTGACCCCGGTAAAAGGATCGGGACGATAGCCGAACCAGGAACTGATGATGCCTTTTACCGGCCAGATGACCATGTCGCCGAATACCTGCCTCAAGGCGGCGGCGGAGAGATGGGCTCCGGGAATGAAGAGAGCCTGCCCGGGAATGATGGTGCCCGAGCGAAGATTGTTTGCGTCGGCGATGACCGAAACGAGAACATTGTTCGTCTTCGCGATGGTGGCCAGATTCTCGCCCTTGCTCACCACGTGGACGATGCCGCGCATGTTGGGAATCTTGAGCACTTGCCCGATGTTGAGACCCTTTGCGCTTGTGATGTTGTTCATGCTGACGAGGGTGTCGATATCGACGTGGTTCTGTGCCGCTATGGAGCCGAGCGTGTCGCCCCGCGTGACGGTATAGGTATCGGTGGCGAGGCTGAGCGGAAGAGGCGGAAGGCTTGTCTCGGTCACCTGGTTCGAGAGTTCAGGCGTCATGAAATCGAGGAGGTCATCCTGCACAGAGGGTATGGTGCGGACGATCCCCCCTTCGGGCATGGGAAAGCGCGGCGTGGAAAGGGCCAAGGCACCCAGTGAAAAAAGCACAATGAGAAGTGAAGCCCCCGCGATGACGAGGAGCTGTTTTTTCGGCGCCGCGCCGACCTTCGATCGCAGAAGCGTCGAGCTCCTTGCGAAAATGGGGAGGCTCCGGGATGGAATGGCGATGAAATGGGCCAGGAGTGAGGCAGTTCTCGCCTTCTTTTCGGGAGAAGGCTGGCCGATATCCTTGCCTCGTACCTCCCGCTCTTTTCGCGGGGTGGATTGGGGCGCTTTGAAGGGTCTGGAGCGAGGTGCTACCTTCGGTTCGCCTGGAATCGGCACGATCTTTCGATAGGCCCTGGCGCGAATGCCGTCTCGATGGCTTCCCTCGAAATGGTTTCCTTCCAAAAGGAAGAAATCCGCGGTCTGGGGGGATTTCCCCGCGATGGGCGAGCGCCGACGATCGCCCGATCTCTGGGCCTTCTTGCCGGAAGAGTGGCGGGGATGCGTCGTCGTTGGTCCTGAACCGCTGTCGAACATGAATATCGAGTCCATGGTGTAGTCCCAATATCGACAGGGGGAGGCAGCAGCATTACCGCGAGCTTGCATGGATCGGCGGTTTCGCATTCCTCATCTTTCAGATACACTCCGCTCATGCACTTCCGCGCGTCCCGGAGTCCTCTGTGGTCGATCGTGGCCGCAGTGGCCCTCGCCGCCTTGATCAAATTCTTCTTCCTCGACCTGGCCCTGGTGGATGGGCCTTCGATGCTGCCCACCTTCAAGGCAGGGCAGCCGGTCCTGGTGCTTCGAATCGCCTATGGCATTCGGCTTCCCCAGGGCCTGGGCGCGTACCTTGTACGGTGGGCCGATCCGGAGCCGGGTGACGTCGTGATCGCGGAAAATCCCGCATCCCAGCTGCCGGTAATCAAGCGAGTAGCCTGGACGAGGCCGGGACCTCGCCAGGATGGGGGACTCGAACTCTGGCTCCTCGGCGACAACGGTCCCGATTCCTTGGATTCGCGGAGCTATGGCACGGTTCCGGTTGAGGATGTCGCGGGAAAAGTGCTAGTCTTGCCCTCGCTTCCATGAAGCCAGAAATGCGTAGATTGCGCTACGGCGTGGCCCTCGGCCTACTCGCGGTTTTCGCCCTTGTCGTGGTCGGGCGGTTTGCCGTGCTTGCGAACGAAAAGGGCATGCACGGCGCCAGCCCTCTGGACAGTGCCGAGCGGGGGCCGATCATGGATCGGGAGGGTCGCCTTCTCGCCATCGATTCTCCCCTGTACAACATCGCGGTCTGGCGTCCCGAAACGGACAAGGACGCCTTCCCCTCCGAGGTCGGCAGGTTGGCCGCCATCCTCGAAATGGACGCGGGCGACATTCTTTCGCGCTGGAAAGATGGCTCGAGCAATTTCTTCTATCTTAAAAAGCGCGTGCCGCCACAGGTCGCCAGGGCGATTCAGGATGCCAAAACCGATGGGGCCTTTTCGGGCATCGTCGTCGAGAGGGTGCCGGGAAGATTGTATCCGGAAAAGCGGCTCGCTTCGCATCTGGTCGGCTTCGTGGGCGACGAGAATCGCGGCCTTGTGGGCATTGAGAACAAGTATGACGCGGAATTGCAGCCGCCTCCCGGTGCTGGCTCTTCGGGGGCCCTCGCCATCGGTGACGGCGTTGTCCTGACCATAGACGCGAACCTCCAGTTTTCGCTGGAAGCGATCGCCCGGCGCACGATGAACGAGACGAAGGCCGAAGCGGTCATTCTCCTCGCCGGTGACGTGAGAACAGGCGAGATACTGAGCTACGTTGCGATGCCCGACTTCGACCCCAACGACTATATCTCTTCGCCGGAGTCGGCCTGGTATGATTGGCCATCGGTCTTCGCCTATGAGCCCGGTTCGGTATTCAAGGTCTTTTCGATGTCATCGGTCCTCGACCTCGGCGCCATCGACATGCACACGACCTTCGTCTGCGGAGGCGCCTATCGCAAGGTCGCACCTTCGGGCGAGGTCATCGTCATCAAGGACCTCGCCAATCATGGCATCGTCGATGTGACGAAAATACTGGAATATTCCTGTAATTCGGGGGCTGCGCAAGCGGCGGATCGGGCGGCGACCGTCGATTTCTACGATAAGCTTACGTCCTTCGGTTTTGGAAGTCGAACAGGACTTACAGTGCCGGGCGAGAGCCCCGGTTCCCTCCGCTCGCCCGAAACCTGGTCCCTCCGTTCCAAGCCGACGATAGCGATCGGTCAGGAAATTCTCGTGACCGCCACCCAGATGCTCGCCGCAGCTACCGCCGTGGCCGATGGCGGCATTCTCCGGAAGCCCCTCATCGTGAAGCGCCTCACGGGACCCGATGGGGCGACTCTCTACGATGAGCAGCCCGTCGACGTCCGTCGCGTCATCTCCGAGACGACGGCGCGTTCGATTCTGACTTCGATGGAAGCGGGCGCCACCCTTAGCGGAACCGGGTATCGGGCCAAGGTCAATGACATCGGGATGGCGATCAAGACGGGCACGGCCCAGGTGATTGACCCGGTTACCCATCGCTATTCCGATACCGATTACATCGCGAGTACCTTGGCGATCTTCCCTTCTGACCGGCCCCAAATCGTGCTGTACGGCGTGATCATAAAGCCGGTGGGAGAGATGCTGGGCGGTCGCATCGCCGCGCCCATGATCCGCGACGCTGCCGAAGCCGTGCTTGAGCAGCTCCCCATCGAAAGGGGCGGTAGCTCGATCATCAGGCACGACGGAACCGTCAGTTTGCCCCGACTTTCGCCGGTATCCATCGGGGACACCATGCCTGACTTGACGGGGGTGCCCAAGCGGCTCCTCCTCCCCCTTCTCCAGCGTGATGACCTCAAGGTGAAGATCGTCGGCGACGGATGGGTGGCGAAGCAGACGCCCCCTCCCGGGTCGCCCGTAGCTTCGGGTATGAGCATCGAGCTGGATTTGAAGTGAGGGGAAGCGACGAAACGGATTGGCTTTCGGTCAACCTCGCCGTTTTGGCGAAAACCCAGCCGGAGCTTGCCGAGTTCTTGTCCGGGAGCGAGGCCGCGGCCCTTGAGCATGCCGTCGCCAAAAATGGAAGCCTGACCGCCCGGCGAGAGGGGCGCTGGCTTCATTCGCCCCGCGATCCGGCCGGAGAGGCGGCCAGGGTCCTCGCTGCGGCCTTCGTTCCGGGCAGCGATACGGTGATTGTGCTCGGAGCGGGGCTTGGATGGACCATCGAAGCCGCCCTTGCCCGATTAGGCATCGAGAGGGTGCTGGTCTGCGAGGCCGAAGCGTCCATGCTCTCCGCCATGCTTGCCAGCCGCGATCTCCGTTCGCCCCTGGCCGATCCTCGCCTGTCCTGGATGGTCGGTGGAGACCCCGGAGCCTTGATGGCGGCCCTCACCGACTGCGGCGCCAAACTCGTCACCCTTCTTCGCCTGGCCTCCCTTGAAGCCTTCGATGCAGATTGGTACCGGCGATTGCGCGGAGCCTTCGAACGATGGCTTTCGAAGGAAGAAATCAACGTCAACACCCTGAGACGCTTCGGTCGTCTCTGGATAGGCAATCTGACGCGCAATGCGGCCTCCTTTCCGGGCTTTCCCGGGATCGAGGGTCTCGATGGCGCCTTCGAGGGAATCCCGGCCCTGGTTGTTGCGGCCGGGCCGAGCCTTGACGACCTGCTGCCATTCCTGGGAGAGCTCCGTCGACGATGCCTCCTCATCGCCGTCGACACGGCCTTGAGAAGCCTGCTCCTCGCGGGTTGTGAGCCGGACTTTCTTGTGATCGTCGATCCCCAATATTGGAACTGGCGACATATCGCGGACCTGGAGGCTCCATCGACACTCCTCGTGAGCGAGCCTGCGGTCTTTCCTCCCGCTCTCAGGCGCGCTCACCCCGCCATTTTCCTGGCCGAATCTCTTTTTCCCCTCGGCCGCGCCCTGGCCGGAACGGGTCGCGGCGCCCTCGGGGCCGGCGGCTCCGTGGCGACCAGCGCCTGGGATCTTGCACGCCGCCTCGGCGCTTCGACCATCTACATGGCCGGCCTCGACCTCGGCTATCCCCATGGGCATACGCATGCGAAGGCAAGCCTTTTTGAACAGCGAGCCCTGACTTCCGCCTCGCGCCTGGCCCCAGCGGCCACTTCTCAGGCGGCCGCCCTCTTTGGTGCTCCGGGTGAATGGGTTGCGGCCAATGACGGCGGCCGGATTTACAGTGACCAAAGGATGGCCCTCTATGCCTGGTGGTTCGAGGCCAGGCTCGCCCGCAGGGAAGGCGCGGCGACCAAAAGCCTCTCGGCCTCGGGAAGGGCAATTCCCGGCATGGCCCTGGCCACCTTCGACGAGCTGCTTTCCCTTCCCCCCCGCCGTTCGGCCATCGATGATGGACTGAGGCAGCTCCATGCCATCCAAGTTCCGGCCGATTCTGCGGCGCGGTTGGCGGAGACCCTGGAGGCGCTTTCTCGGGGACTTGGCGGCATCGCAGACTCGGCGTCCCGGGGGCTTGCGGCCGCACAGTCGGGCCGCCAGGCCTTGTCGCGCGGCGAGGCAGCCACCGAGGCCCTCGCGCTCCTCTCCGAAGTCGATGCCGAGCTTGGGGCGAATGCGGTGCGAGATATTGCCGGTTTTCTCCTTCCGCCCCTTCGCGACCTTTTCGGAACGCAGGCCTCAACCCTCACCGACAGCCTCGCCCAATCTGAAAGCCTCTACACAGCCATAGGCGCCTCGGCTTCGACGCAGCTGGCCCTCCTTGAAGAAACCCGGCTGGCCCTCAATGAAGAGGGCAGGCTGGCCCTCAATGAAGGCCAGCCTGCCGCCTCTCCCAAGCCAATGGGGGCAGAATGTGATGCTGAATAGGGGCGATGGGGCGACCTTCGGCGCGGGGATTTCCGGCCCGAGTCATCGGTCAGCGGGCCAAGAATCAGCCTCTTTCCGAGCCGAAAAGCCTCAATTTTCCCCCGGCGATTCCGAAAATTAATCCGAGGGAAACCTCACCAACGGTATGCACCCTGACGTCCAGGCATACCGTTTTTTTATGCCCGCGCCTCAACGTTGGCCTATTCTGGCTCTTAGACGGTCATGGGAAGGGTGGATCTCGTGGCGAGGGAGAGGCCTTCGGCCTCGATCGCGCGGAGAACGGCGACATGGCCGGCGCTTACCGTGGCAAGCCAGGGCGCCTTCTTGTCGACGAAAAAGACATAGTTCAACCTGATGCCAATATCCGAAAAGGAGGAGACCCCCACATCCGGATCGCCCGTCAGGCCCGGAACGGCGCGAAGCCCGGCCTTGATCGAAGCAATGGCGCGGTCGATTCCGGCCGAGCCGGCCGTCTGAGCGATGTCGACGGTGGCGGAAATCCGGTTGGAGGGCTCGGAACTCACATTTTCTATGGCATTTGCCGAGAAATTCGCGTTTGGCATCGTGACGACGCGACCGTCCAGGGTGCGGAGACGGGAGGTGCGGAGCCCGATTTCGATAACCGTTCCGTCGAAGCCCAAGACTTTGATGCGATCATTGATGCGGAAGGGCCTGTCCACGAAGACGGCGATCGAGCCGAAGAAGTTGGATAGAGTGTCTTTGGCGGCGAGGGCGACGGCGACGCCGCCGATTCCGAGTCCTGCGAGAATGGCACCGACATCATACCCGGCATTCGTGAGGGCGATGAGGGCGGCGGCAGACCAGATGAAGACCCCGACCAGATTGCGGGCTATGGGGACGAGTTGGTCATCGAGACGGCCCTCGCTCTTTTCGGCATAGGGCAGAAGGTATTCCTCGATGATCGCGTCGATCACCTTCACGAGGGCCCAGGCTACCGCGAAGGTCACGAGGATCATGTAGCCCTTGTCTACGATCTCACCCGTCTTGCCCGGAAAACCAAGCTTGTCGGCCCCCAGCCTGAGCCCGGCCAGGGTCACGATGAAGACGAGGGGCTTTTCGACGAATGCCAGAATAATGTCGTCGATCTTCGTCGTCGTCTTGGCGGCGAGGCGTTTGAGCACCGTCGCGGAGAACCAGGACAGAATGCGCCCAAAAAGAAAGCCCCCCAGCACCCAGGCCAGGGCGATGATCCACTGAGATACCGGGCGACCGGCAAAATCGGCGGCGAGAAAATCCTGCATTGGCGACTCCTACGTTCGATTTACCTGAAAATGCCCAAAAGCCCAGCTTTGCGGCAAGGGGAGAAGAGAAGAACCTATAACAGGATGGTTGGCCGGCGGCACTTCGGTAGGGACTCTTGGCGGGGACTCTCGCCGGGGACTCTCGGCGGCAACCTCGCGAGCGGGGCTGCGATCAGGGCAGTGTATTTACCGCCTTTCCGGCAGCTTCGCTCCCTTCAGGGCCGGATGCAAAAGCAGGGCTTCCATGAGGGCGGCCGCATCGTCCCTGACGACGAGGTCGGCCAAGAGGTCCTGCCTCAAAAAGCCCTGGTCGGCCGTGTGCCGAAGCATGGCCAGCAGGGGCTGCCAATAACCTTCGACATCGAGGAGGCCCACCGGCTTGCCGTGATAGCCGATCTGCCTCCAGGTCCAGGCCTCGAAGAGTTCCTCGAAGGTGCCGGTGCCGCCGGGAAGGGCGACGAAGGCGTCGGCCAGTTCGGCCATTTTCGCCTTGCGACCGTGCATGTCATCGGTGACGAAGAGTTCGGCAAGCTCGGGCTGGTCGACGAGCTCGGCGAGCTTTTTGGGGATGACACCGATGACCTCGGCGCCCCCCTCGTGGGCTGACCGGGCGAGCACGCCCATCAGGCCGATATTGCCTCCCCCATAGACGAGGCGGAGTCCGCGCCGTGCCAGCTCGCGGCCGAAGCCGGCCGCCGCTTCGGCGTAGGCGGGGGATGAGCCGAAGCTCGAACCGCAGAAGACGCAAATAGAACGGATATCGTTGGACATGGCGGCATGATACGAGGCGAGGCCGTTCGCGAAAAGACCCGCGCCGATGAGAATCGCCGCTTCGCCGCTTCGCCGCCTCACCGCGTCGCGGCCTTCCCGCGTCGTAACCGCTGTGGTGGCCGTCGTGGTGTTGGCCTTTCCCCCCCGACTCGGCTACAATCGCAGCCCGGAGGTTCCAGGAACATGCTCAATCGTGATGAGGCCATCGCCCTCTGGCGCGCGAACAACGACGACGAATCGCTTTTTCGTCACGCCCTTTCGGTGGAGGCCGTGATGCGGCACTTCGCCGTCACGCAGGGCGAAGATCCCGATTGGTGGGGCATCGTCGGCCTCCTCCACGACATCGATTACGGAAGGCATCCTGAGGAGCACCTCAAGCACTCCCGACCCATCCTCGCCGCCGCCGGTTATCCCGAGGAATTCATCCACGCGGTGGACAGTCACGGCTGGGGCCTCTGCTCGGAGGTCGAGCCGGTTCATCCCATGGAAAAAGTCCTCTATGCCTGTGATGAGCTCTCCGGTTTTATCTTCGCCTGCTGCATGGTCAGGCCCTCGAAGAGCGTCCTCGATATCGAAGTTCGTTCGGTGAAAAAAAAATGGGGAACCGCCGCCTTCGCCGCCGGGGTGAGGCGTGACGTCATCGAGAAGGGGGCTGCGATGCTCGGCATCCCCCTCGACGATCTCATCGCCCAGACCATCGAGGCCCTGAAGCCGGCCGCGGCCGAGATTGGATTGAAGGGGAACCTCTGAAGGGATGCCGGGTCGTGGCGCTCCGGGGCGCCGCCGGCCTCGAATTGACCAAGGCGGCCGGAGCGGGCGATACTCGCCCGGCGACCGGACGCCGGGCCCCTTTCACCGTCCCGGACGCTCCGTTCCACCGTCGCCCGTACTTCTCATAATTGCGAGGAATCCGTGCTCGAAAAACTCTCCGAGAAATTCACCGACATTGTGCGCACGATCGGCGGCAAGGCCACGATCTCCGAAAAGAATGTCGAAGACGCCATCGAGCAGATCAAGCTCGCCCTTCTCGACGCCGATGTCAACCTCCGCGTGGTCCGCCGTTTCGTCAACTCGACCCTCGAGGAAGCCCGAGGCGAAAAGGTGCTGCGCTCCGTCGATCCGGGGCAGCAATTCATCAAGATTGTGCATGACAAGCTGGTCGCCCTCCTCGGCGACGGCAGGGCCGATCTCGTCCTTCGTGGCCCCGATGTCACGAGCGTCATCCTCCTCCTCGGCCTCCAGGGTTCGGGAAAGACCACGACAGCCTCCAAGCTCGCCTTCATGCTCAAGGGAAAGGGCCGCCGCGTCCTCCTCGCGGCCTGTGATCTCGTGCGACCGGCGGCCGTCGAGCAGCTGCGCGTGCTCGGCGAGAAGATCGGCGTCGATGTCTACCTCGAGGCGGGCGCCAAGGATCCCGTCAAGGTAGCCGCGGCCGCCCTCGCGAAGGCCAAGCGCGAGTTGTACGATACCCTCATAGTCGATACGACCGGCCGCCTCGAGGTCGACGAGGCCATGATGGCCGAAATCGTCCGCGTCCGGGACGCGGTCAAGCCCGACGAATCCCTCCTCGTCGCCGACGCGATGACCGGCCAGTCGGCGGCGGACATCGCCAAGGCCTTCGACGACAAGGTCGGCCTTACCGGCGTCATCCTCTCCAAGTTCGACTCCGACGCCAGGGGCGGCGCCGCGCTTTCCCTCAAGTCGGTGACCGGCAAGCCTGTCAAATTCATCGGGACGAGCGAGCGAGCCGAGGGCCTGGAGCCCTTTCATCCCGAGCGGGTCGCCGGCCGCATCCTCGGCATGGGCGATATCGTCGGCCTCGTCGAAAAGGCCCAGTCGGTCTATGACGCCAAGGAGGCCGCGGAGCTTGAGCGCAAGATGTCGAGCGCCGACTTCACGCTCGCCGACTGGCTCGAGCAGCTCCAGCAGGTGAAGAAAATGGGCTCTTTCAAGAACATGCTCGACATGATTCCCGGCCTTTCCGGCCAGATCGACGAAGAGCAGATCGACAAGGCGGGCATGAAGGTCGAGGAGGCCATCATCCGCTCGATGACGAAAAAGGAGCGCTCCAACCATCTCATAATTGGTCCTACGCGCCGCACGCGCATAGCCAGGGGTTCGGGCACCTCCGTGGCCGAGGTCAACCGCCTCCTCAAAAAATTCGAGAAAACCAGGCTGCAGATGAAGAAGATGATGAAGAACCGCAAACAGATGGGCGACATGATGGCGGCCATGCAGAAGCAGGGCGGCCAGCCCTCCATCGGCAGAGGGGGCCGCTGAACCAGGGGCCTATCTCGACGCGATCTCCCCGATCGCGTCGATGAGGAGAGCCGTCACCTTTTCCGCGTTGGCCTTGAACACGGCGAGCACAGCCTCCCAGGACACCGCCTCCTCCTCTTTCCAGGAGTCGTAGTCGGTGCTCATGGCTATCGCAGCGTAGGGGATTCCCGCCTCGCTGGCGAGGGCCGCCTCCGTCGCCACCGACATGTTGATGACATCGGCGCCCCAGGCGCGGAACATCCGCGATTCCGCGCGGGTGGAAAAGCGCGGTCCCTCGATGGTGACAACTGTACCTTTCTCGTGGAAAGGGTGGCCGCGTTTCGCGCATACCCCGGCAAGGATTTTCCTGAGGCCCTCGTCGAAGGGATCGGGCATCGCCGGATGGATGGGCGAGTGGGGTTCGAAGGATTCGATGAAGGTCGAGGCGCGACCCCTGGCGA
Organism: bacterium; assembly: GCA_021782015.1. Lineage (GTDB taxonomy): Bacteria > Spirochaetota > Spirochaetia > Treponematales > Rectinemataceae > CAIJMU01. The sequence goes on from JAJXVS010000007.1 coordinate 27,439, forward strand.
AATCGATGAATTGGTCGAGTATGACGATGTCGCCGCGGCGAATTTCCTCGCGGAGGGAGCCGACCGCCGTCGTGGCAAGGATATGGGTGCAGCCGAAATCGGCGAGGGCGCGGATATTGGCCCGATAGTTGACTCTCGAGGGCGGGATCCTGTGTTCCCTTCCGTGGCGAGCGAGAATCGCCACCTCGACCGAGGCGATTTTCCCGACCTTGAGCGCAGCCGAGGGCTCGCCCCAGACTGTCGAGACCTTGATGTCCCTGGGCTCCACGAGAATCGTCGGATCGTCCAGTCCACTGCCGCCGATGATGCCGATCTTCGCTTTCACGCCGGTTTCCTCCCGATGCCATAAACACTGACAATTCGTAGTATCTCGCCCATCGCGGCTTCGACATCGGGGCCGTAGGCGATGACGCCATCCTCGTGGCCCGCCATCGCGAAATGGGCGGCGTCGCGGTCGAGGCTCCGCACGAGGGTTGCTACCGCCCGCGCCATGGCCGGCGTGCCGTAGGCCGCATCGGCGTCCGTAGCCGGCTCGCCCGCTTGAAGGAGGCGCAGCCAGAGTTCGCGGGCATGGATGTGGATGACGCAGCCCGTCGAGGTCCCTGATCCGTAGACGGCCCCGTGGCTCATCGATTCGCTGCTCGCGCCGATCGGGCCGCGCGTCGTCACGGAATTCGCCTCCAGGTCGAAGCTGATGACTCGACAATAGCCACCCGTTCCGAGCACGCGACTTCCGCCCGTGCCGCTGCCGGATATGATGAATCCCGCCCCATCGCGGATCGACAGATTGCCGAAGCCGACGCCATTGGCGTGCATGCCGACGAGGCCGAGATCGAAGAGTCGGGTCCGCGCCTCGTCGAGGTCAGAGAGAAGCGGATGTGTCGGGGCCTCGGCCCATTCGTGCAGGGCGGCGAATTTGACGTATCCGTCGGCCGCACTTTCACCGCGATCGGTGTGCTCGTCCTCCGCATGGCGGGGCGTGACGCTCATGAAAAGAGCTCCGGAAAGAGGCATTTGATGCCTTCTTCGGATGGCGCGGCCACTCCGCGCTCGGTGACGAGGCCCGTGACGAGGCGGGCTGGCGTGACGTCGAAGCCCCAATTCCTCGCCCGCGTCGCCTCGGGACAGATGCGTACACTGACGATTTGGGCCTTATCGAAGGAGGGCCCGCTGCTCGAGGCTCCGTCGACGACCCCGCTCACGTAGCGCACCTCGTCCTCGGCCCGTTCCTCGATCGGGATATCGGCGAGGCCGTCGCTCATCGAGAGATCGAAGGTCGAGGAAGGCAGGGCGACGTAAAAGGGAACTCCGTTGTCCATGGCCGCACAGGCCTTGAGATAGGTGCCGATCTTGTTCGCCACGTCACCGCGTCTCGTCACGCGGTCGGCCCCAACGAAGACAGCGTCGACAAGACCGTGTTGCATCAGATGGCCGCCGGCGTTATCAACTATGAGAGAATGGGGAATGCCGTGGGCTCCGAGTTCCCAGGCGGTGAGGCTGGCGCCTTGATTGCGGGGCCTCGTCTCATCGACCCACACATGCACGTCAATGCCCGCCTCGACGGCCGCGTAGATGGGCGCGAGGGCCGAGCCGTAGTCGACAAAGGCCAGCCAGCCCGCATTGCAGTGGGTGAGGATATTGACGGGCCCCTTTCCCTTTCGCGCGGCGATGGCCTGGATGAGGCGCGCCCCATGGGCTCCGATGCGCCGACCGCACTCGGCGTCCTCGTCCGCCGTTGCGACGGCCGTCTCTCTCGCGGTCGCGATCTTGGCTTCAATTCCAGTGACCTTCGCGATCGCCGCCATTTGCCTTTCCACGGCCCAGGAGAGGTTGCTCGCGGTCGGCCTTGTCGCCCTGAGGCTTGACCCGGCTTCTTGAAGGTAGGTCTCGAAGGCGCCGTCCGAGTCGCGGGGCGCCTCGAGGGCTGCGCGCCACATCCCGAAGGCCGCCGTCGCGCCGATGAGGCCAGCCCCTCGCACCGTCATGTCAGCGATGGCCCGTCTCACCGCCTCGAAATCCTCGAGGACAAGGGTGACGAAGCGGTGGGGCAGGGCGCGCTGATCGATGACCTTCAGCCTGTCGTCCTCATCGATCCAGATCGTGCGATAGTCTCGGCCATTGACTCTCATGGGCGGCCATTGTAGCCCAAAGTCGTCCCTCGGCCAATGCGGGCGAAATCGGACCATTGTTCGTCTTTGGCGCCCCCGCACTGGCATTTCTGTCAGACGGGCGTATAGTGAAGGCATGGTAAAAGCGCCCATCGCCCTCGCTTAGCCGCGGAGGGCCACTTTTCTCACGAGGAGCCCGCGATGAAGTTGCGCTTGAAGATCGGTGGTAAAATAATCCTGTCGGCTTTGGCGGTTTTCGCGATAGGCATCGCCGCCATCCTGCTCGTCACCATACGCCTCGCCTCCTCGTCTTTTATCGCGGAGTTGCATACCGAAGGCGATGTGCGGGCGGCCATGTACGCCAACGAGGTGCGCTCCCGTCTCGAGCGGCTCGCCGATACGCCGCGCACCCTCGCCTCGGCCTTCGAGGCCATGGTCATCTCGGGCCGGCCCGATCGCAAGGCGGCCCTCGCGATGCTCCTTCAGAACCTCCAGAACAACCCCGATCTTCTCGGCTCCTGGACCGTCTGGGAACCAGAAGCCTTCGACGGCCAGGACGCGAAATGGAGAAACGCACCCGGACACGACTCCACGGGGCGCTTCGTCTCGGTCTACAGCAGGGGCACGGGCAAGATCCAGCTCGATCCCAACATCGATTACGAGAAGCCCGGTGCCGGCGACTACTACCTCGTGCCCAAAAAAACCGGCCAGGAAACGATCTTCGAACCTTACAATTATTCCTATACCGGCAACAAGGCCGACGAGATCTTCCTCACGAGCATCGCCGTGCCGATCTCGATCAATGGCGTTTTCAAGGGTGTAGTCGGCATCGATCTCGCCGTCTCCTCCTTCTCGGATTATGTCAAGGCGATCAAGCCGATAGAGGGATCCTATGGAATTCTCGTTTCGAATTCGGGGACGCGCCTTTACCACCCCCTCAAGGATTTGATCGGGAAGCCGATCGGGGACGACATCAAGGAAGCGGCCACCAAGGACGGTTTGATGGCGGCGATCGCCCAGGGCAAGCCCTTCAGCTTGACGAAGATCAGCGCGGTCACGGGCACACTCACCTATCAAACCTTCGCGCCCATTTCCATCGGCGACACCAAGACCCCCTGGTCCCTTGGCGTGGTTCTGCCCTCGACGCTGCTCGAGCGAAAGGTCGGCGAGCTCTCGTTGGTCATCATCCTGGTCGCCCTCGGGAGCGCGGTGCTCGTCTTCTTCGCACTCTTCCTCGTCATCAGATCCATCGCCAGGCCGATCGAGAGTGTAGCCACGGCGAACGAACACCTGGCCAAGGGCGACTTCGCGCTCGAGGG
>JAJXVS010000220.1 GCA_021782015.1 bacterium
GGGGCTGGCCGATGACCTTGTTCGTCGTATAGACGGCGGCGGCGGCGCAGTCCTTTTCGGACCAGATGAGGGCGAGATCCTTCTTTTCCTTGTTCTTCCGGATGCCGCAATGGACCCCGGAGGCCGTGAACCCGATGGGGGCGGTGACACCGCCGCGAATGCTCTTCATCAAATAGCTCCTTTCGTCGGCGCTCAAAAAGCGGGTGGAAGCATCGATATTCCCGACCTCTCGTCGAGGCCGAGGGCGATGTTCATGTTCTGGATGGCCTGGCCGGCCGCGCCCTTCACCATGTTGTCGATGGCGGAGACGATGATGGCCGTCTTCCCGCCCCGCGCCAGGTGGAGGGAAATATCGCAGTAATTGGACATTCGCACGTTGCGGTTGGTGGCAACCGATCCGGCCGGCAGCACGCGCACGAAGGGTTCCTTCGCGTAGAAGGCCGCGTAGAGCTCGCGGAGGGAGTCAGCCTCGATGCGGGCCGAAAGGGGCGCGTAGATCGTGCTCACGATGCCGCGGCCCATCGGCGCGAGGTGCGGCGTGAAGATGGCCTCGACCGGGCGGCCCGCCATCGCCGCGAGGTTGCGCTCGATTTCCGGGCCATGACGGTGCTCGCCGATCTTGTAAGGAACGATCGCGTCAGCGGCCTCCGAGTAATGGGTCGTCCGGGTGAGTTCCTTGCCGGCGCCCGTGACACCCGAGGCCGCGTCGATGATAATTCCCTCGGTCTTGAAAAGGCCCTTGGCGAGGCCGGGGAAAAGTCCCAATGAGGCCGAGGTCGGATAGCAGCCGGGATTGCCGATGACCTTGGCCGAGGCGATCTTCGCGCGATTGAGCTCAGGGAGGCCGTACACGGATTCCGCGTGAAGCTCGGGATGGCGATAGGGCTTGCCGTATACGGCCTTGAAGGTGGCCTCGTCGTCGCCGAAGCGGAAGTCGGCCGAGAGATCGACGATGAGGGCCCCCCGCGGCCTCGTGCGCGCGGCGTGCTCCTCGGCGATGCCGTGGGGCAGGGAGGAGAAGACGACGTCGGCCTCGGCGACGGCGGCGTCCGGGCTGACAAAGCGAAGCTCGGGAAGGGCCGCGCCGCCCATCCCGCCCAGCAGGTTGGGATAGACGCTCGCCATCGTCTCACCCTCGGCGCTCGATGATGCGAGGAGGAGCTTCCCGACGGCGGGGTGTCCGAGCAGTAGCCTCGCGAGCTCGGCGCCTGCGTAGCCCGTGGCGCCGATGACTGCAACTGTGATCACTTTGATCCTCCGCCAGGGCCCGTGGAAACAGGTTCCCTGCAAAGGTGGAATACGCCGGCAAAGGTCGGCGCGCCGGAATTGCCGGCGAAGACTGTTGGATTGTAGGTGGGGATTAAGGGCGACGGAGGCGAGGCGGTGTCGGCGGGAGGAGGGAGGCGAAGGCAGGCATGGCAAAACGGGCGGCGGGCACGGAGCTGAGCCGATCCAGTGGCAGCGGACGATCTAAAAATCCCGACATGAAACCCTCCAGGGTTTACAGGATGAGCTGACTATGGTAATCGGGGGCGAAAGCGTCAAGTGGTAGGGCTCATCAATGACGAAGAGCCGGATACCGGCCGGGGCGCGTCGCGGGCGCGGGCGGCTTGTCGAGCGAAGCCTCGCTGCGCCCACGTCGCTGCGGCCGCGGCGCCCATTGCGCTCCAAGTTCCGCTTTCGATACACTTGTTCCCAGGCAAAGCACTATGAACGAGTACCTACCCGCCATTTTTCCGCGCGGGCGCTGGTCCTGGCGCCCGGCGGCATCGTCCGTCACCCTTTGACGGCGGGGGCGCGGCCCCCGCGAGACGATGTCGCCCCAGTGCCACCGCGCCGCAGACGTCGTCGTCGGCGCCTTCGCCTGCCGCACAGCCCCTCATTCGGAGAATTCACATGGAACGCAAGCGCATCCTCACGGGCGACCGCCCGACCGGCAAACTTCACCTCGGCCACTATGTCGGCTCCCTCGCCAACCGAGTCAGGCTCCAGGACGAGTACGAGTGCTTCTTCATCATCGCCGACCTCCACACCCTGACCACCAAGCCCGAGAAGGAATACATCGAGGTCCTGGCCGACAATGTGCGATCGGCCGCCCTCGACTACCTGGCCGTCGGCATCGATCCCGCCAAATCTGTCATCTATCTCCAGAGCGCCGTGCCCGAGGTGATCGAGCTCTCGCTCTTCTTCCAAAACCTCATCACCGTGCCGCGCCTGTCGCGTGTGCCCAGCCTCAAAGAAATGGCCCAGGGCGCCGGCATCGAGGAAATGCCCTTCGGTCTCCTCGGCTACCCCGTTCTCCAGGCCGCCGACATCCTCCTCCCCCGCGCCCACCTCGTGCCGGTCGGCAAGGACAACGTGGCCCATGTCGAGGTGACGAGGGAGATCGCGCGGCGCTTCAACTACCTCTATGGAGAGACCTTTCCCATTCCCGACGCCATGGTCTCCGAATACGGATCGTTGGTCGGCACCGACGGCAACGCCAAGATGTCGAAAAGCCTTAACAATGCCATCTTTCTCTCTGATGACGCCAAGACCGTCGAGAAGCGCGTCATGTCGATGTACACCGACCCCAAGCGTGTCTCGGCCGACGTGCCCGGCACGGTTGAGGGCAACCCGGTTTTCCAGTACCACGATGCCTTCAATCCGGACAAGGCCGAGGTCGAGGATCTCAAGAGCCGTTATCGCCTCGGCAAGGTGGGCGACGTCGAGGTGAAGGAAAAGCTCGCGCGGGCCCTCAACACCTTTCTCGACCCCATCCGCGAGCGCCGATCGAAGTATGAAGCCCAATCGGGCCTCGCCGATGAGGTCGTCTACGATGGCACGATGCGCATGCGCGAGGAAGCCCGAGCGACACTCAACCTGGCCAAGAAGGCGATGGGCATCAGCGCAGTGTGGAATCGCGTTTCACGCAAGGCGGAAGAGGCGAAGAAGCGGCGAGGAGACAAATAGCAGTCGAAGGGACTAATTATAGGCGAGTCGACGGGCCGCGAACTCCAGCTTAGGGCAGGCACGTCGACCGCGGTCTCGGTTGCTCTGTTAATATAATATTCACTATATATTAATAGTTAAGAAGTGAAAAATATTTCATGCGATAATTTGATTTCACAGGCCATGTGAGTATATCTTCGCGGTCGGGACCAAGAAGCCTTCGGCTTTTGGTCAGACGGGCATGATCCGCCGAAAGGGGATGTCAAAGCTCGTCCGAACGCGCGAGGAATTCGCGCGAATGCATTCCTGCCTGTCCATGGACTTCGGTCATGGTCAAAGGAGGACTCAATGGGCATCGTCGCGTTGACGGATGTCAAAAAGCAGTACGCTCTTGGGAAAACGACGGTCGAGGCCGTCAAAGGCGTGAGTTTTTCCATCGAAAAGGGCGACTTCATCTCCATCGCCGGGCCTTCCGGTTCCGGAAAATCCACCATCCTGAACATGATTGGCCTCATCGACAGCCCGACCCTGGGCGAGGTCCATATCGAAGGTCAGGCGATTTCGGGGATGGGGGACCGCGAGCTCACCCGGCTGCGCCACAAGGTCATCGGCTTCATCTTTCAATCCTTCAACCTCATTCCGGTGCTCACCGTTAGGGAAAACGTCGAGTTCCCCTTCCTTCTCGGTCGCGATTCCAAGATCACCGGGGAAAGAAGGGAGTATGTCGACTTTCTCCTTGAGGAGGCAGGCCTGGCGGGGCATCAGAGGCATAAGCCGAACGAGCTGTCCGGAGGCCAACGCCAGCGGGTCGCCATCGCCAGGGCCCTCGTGACGCACCCCCTGATTGTCCTCGCGGATGAACCGACGGCCAATCTCGATTCGAAGACAGGCGAAGATATTCTCCAGCTCATGAGGAGGATCAACAAGGAAAGCGACACGACCTTTGTCTTCTCCACCCATGACGCGAGAATCGTCGGGATGGCTGACCATGTCATTCGTCTCAGGGATGGCCTCGTCGTCGAGAACTTTCGGCCCGAGAGGAACTGAGACATGGGCACTATTGTCAGAATTGCGCTCCGCAACCTGATTCAGCACAGAAGCAAGACCATCATCATCGGAGCGCTGATCGCCGTAGCCGTGGCCCTCGGCCTCGTCGGCAACAGCGTGCTCGACACGGCCAAGCGCAGCCTCCGAAGGACCTTCACCGAGAATTTCACGGGCGACGTCCTCGTGCTTCCGAAGAGCATCGTGGGCGGGGTCTTCGGCTCGACGAGCGACGGCAACGGCAACGGTCCTCCCATCCTTCCGATGATGGCCGATTACGACAAGGTCTTTCAGATCGTAAAAGGCAGAGAGGGAATCGCCAACCTCACAAGTCAGATATCCGCCTATGTCCTGTTCAACCTGGGGGACGCGGGTCTCAATTTCGGACTGGCCTTCGGCATAGAGCCCGACGATTATTTTCGCACCTTCAACAACATCGAGCTCCTCCAGGGCCGGCGCCTTCGATCCGGCGAGCAGGGGATCATGCTGCACGAAAAAATAGTCAAAGCTATCAAGGAATCCAACGACGTCGATCTCAAGGTCGGAGATACCCTCCAATTGAACAATTTCGGGGAATCGGGCTTCAAGATTCGCGAGGTGCCGGTGGTGGGAGTTTTTCGCTTCAGGGCGGGCAACGAGAGGGCCTTCGACTTCATGCAGCCCAATTTCGTGGATGTCACCACCCTCAGGGCCCTCAAGGGCAAGACCATCCTCAGCCCTGCCGATCTCAAGCTCGACGCCTCCACGCAAAGCGCGATCGACGCGAGCGAGGAGGACCTACTCGCCGGGGACACCGTCGTACAGACCTCGCCATCGCAAGGCGGGCAGGGGGGGCAGGTAAAGGCCGGGCAGGCTGGCCCGGTCGATCTTGGCGCTGTCCTGGGCGCCAAGGCGATTCGAGTCGACAGCGTCGCGACCGACCGCGGAGCCTGGAACTATATTCTCATCAAACTAAAAAGCGGAGTGGACGAGAAAGCTTTCATCGCCGCCTTGAACAAGGACCTTGACTCCGGCCATTTCGAGGCCAAGGCCCAGGACTGGGTGCCGACGGCTGAGCCCGACTCAGGAATCTTCTTCGCGATGTCGCTTGTCTTCAATATCGTCATCTGGCTGCTTGCAGTGGTGTCTGTAATTATAATTATGAACACATTGATCGCGGCGGTCATGGAAAGGACGCCGGAGATCGGAACCATGCGGGCCCTGGGTGCCCAGCGTGGCTTCATCAGGAAGCTCTTCATCATGGAAACCATGATCGTCACGGCCGCATTCGGGTTCATCGGCATCCTCGTCGGCATCCTCCTTACGCTTGTCCTCCATGCCGTCGGAATCGTCGCTCCCAACGATTTCATGCGCTTGATCTTCGGCGGGGCCGTCATGCGACCCGAGCTCGGCCTCGGCCAGGCGCTGAACGCCTTGTCAATTATGTTGTTTATCGCCCTCGTGAGCTGGATTTTCCCGGTCCGCATGGCCCTCAAGGTATCGCCCATAAAGGCGATCATGTCGGAATAGGGAGGATGGCATGCCTGTCGCAACCATAGCGTTCAAGAACCTGAGCCGCCAAAAACGCCGCAGTTTTCTGCTCGCTGGCGCGATCGCCTTCGGAATCATGGTCGTGTCGCTGGTAAACGGACTGGTCGGCGGAATCCTGGCCAACACCCAGGACAATTACACGACGCTCTTGTCAGGACATATTTTCGCCCTCAACGTGGATTTCATGGATAAGAAACGAATGGTCATGCGGATCGGGGACGAGGCTCCCTACGTGAAGGCCGCCGACGAACTCGGCAAGCTCTATCCGATCCGTTATCGCCAAAAGCGCACGAGCGTGTTCAGCAACGCCACGATCATCTTCCAGAACAACAGCGCCTGGCGCCAGATCGACGGGGTCGATTGGGAAGCCGACAAATTCCTCACCGAGCAGATGGGCCTGGTGGGGGGCTCGCTCAAGGGGCTTCGCGGCGATCCGGGCATCGTGCTCGGCGAGAGGACCGCGAAGGGGCTGGACCTGCGCCTCGGCGAGTCCGTCATCATCCAGACGGAGACAATCTACGGCCAGCAGAATGTAATCGAGGCCCCCGTTCGCGCCATCTACAAGGAAGACCAACTCTCTTCGGGCATCTGCTATATGGACCGCGACGTCGTCAATTCCCTCCTCAACATGGAGAAGGGATCATTCAATTGGTATATCATGCTGATGAAGAATTTCTCGGATATCGATCCCGCCACGAAGGCCTATGCGGGGCTGCTCGAAAAGGAGGGCCTGCGCGTCATACCGAGGGACAAGGTGGCCGGCAAGGCTTTCGGGACCCTCCTGGGCGAGCTTCGCCGCGACAAGGACAAGTCGTCCCGCGTCGTCGTCAGCGATCTCAACGACCAGATGGCGAGCACGAAAGGAATCTTCGACACGATACGGTTGGTGTCGCTCTTCGTCCTCCTCATGCTCCTCCTCGTCATCATGGTCGGTCTTAACAATACCTATCGAATCATCGTCTGGGAACGGGCGAGGGAGATCGGGACGATGAGGGCCCTGGGCATGCAGCGACCCCTCGTG
>JAJXVS010000221.1 GCA_021782015.1 bacterium
GTTCCGCCGACGACGCCGGCGTTGAAGTTGCCGGTTCCGACGAAGGCGAGGCGCTTGGATCCGGGAAGGTCGGCGTCGACGGTGACGACGGGGATGCCCATTCCGACAGCCTTATCTACAATCGAATTCAATGAAGGTTCGAAGCCCACGACGACGATGCCCTGGGGTTTCTTGGCGATGGCCTGCTCGAAGGCGGCGACCATGGCGTTCATGTCGTATTCGGCGGGGCCGACGTACTCCGTTCTCACGCCGAGTTCCTTGCCCACCATTTCCATGCCCATCTTGTGGTCGTAGAAATAGTCGAGGTTCCCGAGGGCTGAAACCTCGATGTACAATTGATCCTTTTTCGGGATCGGGCTGCCCGATTGTGCGAAGAAGGGCAACGCGAGGGCGACGATCAGTGCCGAGAAGACGATTCGTTTCATTGCAGCGAACTCCTTTCCCTGCGACGAGGGTGGGCCATGATGGGTCGAGTAATCCGGGTCGGGGAATGGCGAAAGATAGGATTTTTCGTGAAATTGTGGCACTTTGCCCCGGCAGGCGGATCGGATTGGCGGCGAAACAGCAAGAAATGCCATGACGCGAAAGTTTTTCTCGGTCACTGGGCGGCCGAGCCTAGCCGCCGCCCCTCCCCTCCCGGCCTCCCGATTCCCTTCCGGCTTTCTACAAGAAGCGCCAACAAACCACAATTCACTACAATACAGGAAGACCTATCCTCCGCAGTCTAGCCACATCACGGTCGATTCGCGCGCCTCGCGATGCCGCGACACGAAAGGGAGGATCCATGTCGAGCAAAGGCTCCTATATCATCGTAGGTGAGAATATCCATTGTACACGGGTCAGGATGACCTCGGGCAAGTTCGTGGAGACTGACGCGGCCGGACAGGCTCATCTCGTCTTCAAGAACGGCGGGGCCAAGGCACTCCTCCCCGTGCCCAAGGTCTTCACCGATTCCGAGGGATGGGCCTCGGGCAAGGTGCGTCACGTCGCCTGTGCCATCTATCAGGGCCTTCTTGGCTCGAGCGAGGAGCGCGAATTAGGCGCCGCCTATGTCCGCGCCATGGCCCGCGAGCAGGAAGAGGCGGGGGCCTGGTTTCTCGACATCAACGTCGACGAATACAGCATGGAGCTCGACGAGAAGTTGGCCGCGATGGAATGGGCGGCCTCTGTCGTGCAGTCGGTAGCTTCCATTCCGCTCAGCATCGATTCGTCCGAACCCCGAATTCTCGAGGCCGGTCTCAAGGCCTGCGACAAGGCCAAGGGCAAGCCGATGGTCAACTCCGTGTCGCTCGAGCGGCCCGGCATGATACCGCTCGCTGCCAAGGCGGGCGCCTGCGTCATCGCCGGGGCCACCGGCGCCGAGCGCATGCCCGAAGGCGTCGAGGAGCGGGTCGAGAACTGCAGAATACTGATGAAGCGCCTTCTCGACGCCGGTCTCGCGCCCTCCGACGTCTTCTTCGATCCGTTGGTCATGCCGGTTTCCGTCGACACGGGACATCCGGGACGTTTTATCGAGACGGTCCGCCGCATCCGTTCGGAGCAGGGCCCGGCCGTCCATTTCGCCCCCGGACTCTCGAACGTTTCCTACGGGCTTCCCAAGCGGCCGCTGATCAATCAGGTGTTCGCGAAGCTCTGTCTCGATGTCGGATGCGACGGCGGCATCGTCGACCCGATGCAGATCAACGACAAGACCCTGTCGGCCCTCAAGCTCGACGAGGGCCTCACCGCCATGGCCCGCGAGCTCCTCCTCGGCAACGACGAGTACGGTATGAACTGGATCGGCGCGAGCCGGGAATAGGGAGCCAGGCACCCGACCTTTCTCGCGGTCCTCGATTTCCGGCCAAGACCGAGCGGCGGCGCACGATAGTGTGACGTCCTCAAAGGAGTTCCAATGCCCATTTCCACGCCCGGACGCCGCTGGCAGCCGGCTTACAAGTCCTTCAAGAAAGAAAGCCTCGGCAAGAAATTCCTCATCGGATTCGAGCAGGTCGTGAAGGGGCCGCTTTTCGGATGCCGACAATGTGGCAATTGCCTCCTTCAGGAAACGGCCTTCATCTGCCCGATGGCCTGCCCCAAGGGCCTTCGCAACGGCCCCTGCGGCGGATCGACGCCCGAGCGCTGCTATGTCGACACGAGCCGCCCCTGCATCTGGTACAAGATCCACGAGCGAGCCTTCAAAATGGGCCGCGAGGAAAAACTCCTCGAAGTCCTCCCGCCCGTGGACTGGGAAAAGGTCGGCGGGGAGACCTGGGGCGATGTGGGTGCCCAGATCAAGAAAATAGGTGTTAAGAAGGTATTTTCCGGCCTCGTCCTCGGCAAGGGCGAGGGCCGGCATGAGACCTGGGAATCCGTTTTCAAGCCAGTCCGCCAGCCCGAATGGTGGCAGGGCGACGATCGTTACCACGCGCCCGCCAGCGTCGAGCCCGTGTCGGCCCTCGAACGTTCGCTGCGATCGGGCCGCTTTACGGTGGCCTGCGAAATTCAGCCTCCCCTCAGCATGGCCACGAAGAAATTGCTCGAGAACATCGCCCTTGTGAAGCCCTTCGTGACGGCGATCAACTTCACCGACAACGCCTCCTCGACGCCCCGCATGAGTTCATGGGCCTGCAGCAGCCTGGCTGTCCAGGCCGGCGCCGAACCGGTCATGCAAATAGCGGCCCGCGACCGCACGAGGGCAGGCCTCCAGGGAGAGATCGTCGGCGCGACGGCCCTGGGCGTGCGCAACGTCCTCTGCGTGACCGGCGACAGCGCCGTCCTTGCTCCCCAGCCCCGCGGCCGCATGGACATCAACGACATGGACTCGGTGCAGATGCTCTGGATACTCAGGCGCATGCGCGACGAGGCCCACTACCTCGACGGCCGCGAGCTCAAGACCCCGCCGAAATTCTTCCTGGGTGCTGCGGCCTCGCCCTATGCCTCCGATCCGCGCTTCCAGGCCCTCCGCGAAAATAAGAAGGTGAACGCCGGCGCCCAGTTCTTCCAGACCAACATCGTCTACGATGTCGAGAGGATGGAGGTCTGGCTTAACGAGCTCGCCAAGCGCAACGTGCTGGACAAGGTTTTCATTTTAATTGGTGTAACGCCGCTCAAAAGCGCCAAGATGGCCCATTACATGACCCAGGTTCCGGGCGTCTTCATCCCCGAGTCGGTAATCGCCCGGATGGACGCGGCCGACGCCTCTGGCGGTGCCGCAGGCGCCCAGGAGGAAGGCGTCACGATCACCCTCGAAATCGTGGAGAAGGTCCGGAAGCTCCAGGGCGTCCACGGCCTCCACATCATGCCTGTCGGCTGGGAAGACGTGGTGCCGCGGATCGTCACCGAGGCCGGATTGCCCCTGCCGCTCGGCTCGGACGCGGCGGCCGGATCCAAGAAAGCCTGAGTGGGGGGCGCCCGGCGTCGCGCCATCCCTTCGCCGGGCCGCCGTCCGCTTTGTCCTCCCCGCAGCCCTTCGCGTCGGGCCAGCCCCCCTACTCGACTTCCTTTTTGCGATCCGCGAGCATCTTGGCGCGGGCCTCTGGGGAACCGTCGTAGAAGCTGCCGAACCACATGTCGAGGGGCACGACCTCAACCCCGAAGTTCACCGTGAAGGACCGATGGTGGAGGTAATGGAAGTAATTGTTGTTATCGAGGCCTTTGGCGTCGCGGACGCTCCATGTCGATCCTTCCTCCATGACTTCCCCCTTTTCGCAGACTTTTCGACGCTTCACATCGTCGTGACGGCGCCGCCGCCGTCTTTCAACCGATTTCGACAGGCCCCTCTCCCCTCCATTCCCTCACCGCGTTCACCATCGCCAGGTAGCCCTCGGCGGGCACGTAGTCGGGAATGGAATTACCGGAGCCGAAGGCGAATCCGCCGTGGCCCCAGGCTTTTTCGATGATGGAGAGGACGTATTCGCGGATCGTCGCGCTTTCGTTCTGAATTAGGAAGTTCATGTCGGCGCCGCCGAAGTTGCCGAGCCTGGAACCATAGCGCTCCACCCATTGGGGAAATGGCGCGATCTGGTCCTCGTTGGAATGCTTGGCATCGATGCCGGCTGCGATGAGGTCTTCCATCACCTCGAAGATCGAGCCGCATGAGTGGAGCAGAAAGGGTTTGCCGACGGAGTGGACGAGATCGATGATCGGTCTGTAGGCGGGAATGATGAGGCGGCGGATGTCAGCGACGTCGATGAGGGTGTTGCTCTTGAATCCGAGGTCGTCACCGAAGCGCAGCACGCAGTAGATGTCGCCGAACTCCTCGATGAAGCGCTTCCAGATGGCGAGGTTGGCCTTCGCCACGGCCCGGAAAAGCCCGGCGTAGGTGTCGGGATCGTCCATGCCGAGGTAGCTCAGATTCACGAGGCCGGTGATATCCTGCACGCATTCGAAGATTCCATTCCCGGGGCCTCCGATCGCCTTCATGCCGGGCGGCATGACCTCGCGGAGGGCTCGGAAGTCGTCGGAGAAGGCGTCGAAGAACAGCTCGGGGAGCTCTTCCCATGGATAGGCTTCGAAGCTCGCCCTGTCGGTGATGACGCCCGGTGCGTGGCTATAGAGGGCCCCGGAACCCGGCATTATCGATGTGATGCACTGCTCGAAACTCACGGTGTCGTAGCCCATCCGCGAGAAAAAATCGCAATAGGTACGGAAATATTCCCTTTTGTCCGCGAGGTCTCCCTTTGCGAGTTCCCGGAATTCCTTGTCGAGGATCGTTTCCATGACCTCCGGCGCGATGATGTGCTCGTAGAGGGGCAGGCTGTCCGGTTGGATGTTGCGCGCCGCGTCCACGATGCGCCTGTAGTCGGGCCTTCGTTCCATCGTCTACCTCCCCGTTCCGATCGTCCTGATCGACTTCCTGTCCATATAATGGAGCTTGGTCTTGATGACGAGGGGATCGCGCTCTTTCCGCAGGATGCTCGTCATCATGATTTCGACCGCCATGCGCGCCATGAGCTCGATGTCGATCCGCATCGTCGAAATCCGCGGCAAAAAGGGCTGGCTGTAGTCGAGGACATCGCCGGGGGCTATCACCGAGACATCCCAGGGCACGCCGAGGCCGATCTTCCTGAGGCCGCTGATCATGCAGGCGGCGTAGGCGTCGTCGTGGGCGAAGATGGCCGTGGGCCTCTGCCTTTGGCCGAAAACCTCGGCGATGCGCCGCTCGAGGGCGGCCTGGTCCTCAAGGGGGCAGCGGATGCGGAGCTCCTGCGGGAGGGGCAGCCCCGCCTCCTCCATCGCCTGGCGGAAGCCGAAATTGCGTTCGCGCACGAGGGCCGGCATGTCCTCGCGCTCGTATTCGGCGAAGACGATGGAGCGATGGCCCGCCTCGATGAGGTGGCGGGTGCCCTCGTATGCTCCCTGGACGTCGTCGGCAAGGACCGAGCTGTGCTTGTCCTGAAAGCAGGCGTTGTTGATGACGATGACGGGGATGCCGAGGTCCTCCAGTTCGGGAATGATGGTCTCGCTCGAATAGTCGATCGAGAAGATCGCTCCGCTCCTGTTCGCCCTGATCTCGTCGATGATCGTCGAAACCTGCCACTTCTCGTTTAGATGGATCACGAGGGGGTAATAGCCCTTCTCGATGAGGAGGGACTCGAGGCGGGTGATGAGGTCGTAGGAAAAGTTCCAACTATAACGATAGGATTCGCTGTGGAGGATGGTCACGTAGCGGAAGGCGAGGCGTCGGTCGGCTGTCGAGCCGGGGCGCCGGTATTCGAGCTGGTCGGAGATGGCGAGAACACGATCGCTCACCTCGGAAGAGATCTTCCCCCTGCCCGAGAGCACCATCGAAACGGTCGCGATCGAAACGCCGGCCCGCTCGGCGATGTCCTTGAGCTTTACCAATTTGGCCATGCTGGGGCCATCTTAGGGCGGTAAATTGGCATGGTCAACGAAAAATGTGAAAAACTAGTCTAAAATAATTAAATATTAAGTTAAAATTGTAGGAATTTTCAATATTTCTTGACATCTTACGATTTCCGCCTAATCACTCAATTTCATGAGCTTGTGCTCATTCTGAACCTAGAGGAGGGAAACGATGAGAATTCCGAGAATCCTCGCAGTCCTCATGGCCCTGGGCATGCTCGGGGCGGGCTTGACCGCGCAGACCATGGTGACACTCATGCACGACAAGGGAGGCAATCCCGACTACCGGCCATTCTATGAGGCACTCAGCGTCGCGGCCGAGAAGGCCATCGGGGTCGGCATCAATCAGACACCCTATCCCTCGACCGATGTTTTCATGTCGACGGTCAGGGCCGCCCTGCCCACGAAGCAGGCTCCCGAGCTCTTCACCTGGTGGTCCACCTACCGGATGAAGGACATCGTCGATCAGGGGCTCGCCGCCGATCTCACCGATCTCTGGAACAAACACAGGGCCGATTTCTCCCAGGGCGTCCGCGACGCCTTCACCTTCAACGGCAAGGTCTACGGCTATCCGACGTCGATCGAGTATTGGGGAGTGTGGTACAACAAGAGCACTTTCAAGAAGCTCA
>JAJXVS010000222.1 GCA_021782015.1 bacterium
GTTCCTCGACGATGCCACAGAAACGCAATCCCTGGAATTCTGAGCATGTAAAGAGCCTGTGGAAGGCCTTCTCGCCCCGCGTGGCTTCATTTCTCCTCGACCAGATTTCGGAACATCAGCGCGACCTGACGAACTCCGCGAGCGAGCGCTTTGTCGCCGACTGGCTCGCTGGCCTGGGGGCTGCGGCCAATCGGCTCCTCGGCGTTCTCAAAGGCGTGGTTCCGGACCGGGAAAGGATGCTGGCGAATCTGGCGATGACAGGCGCGACCCTTCTCGCCGAGCCCGCCTACATACTCCTTGCGGAATCGGGGAGGGCCGACGCCCACGAGATTGTGCGTCGGGCGACCCTCGCTGTCGAAAAAGAGGGCTGCGATTTCGGCGAGGCCCTCCGCAGGGAGAGCGGAGCCTCCCGGGGCGGCCCTTCCGAGGCCAAGGCCTTCGAGGCCATGGCGGCGAGACTGGTCGAACTCGGTCATACCAATGCCGAGGAATTCTTCTCCACACCCTGGAAGTACAACGGACGGGCCGCCGCGAGGGCCCGCAAGGTCGGAACCGAATACCGCGCCCTCATGCGGGGGCTGGCGGAAGGGAGCGAGGCGTGATGAACATTGTCGTGATGGGGGCCCAGTGGGGCGACGAGGGAAAGGGCAAAATCGTCGACTATCTGGCCTCCGAGGCCGGTGTCATCGTCCGATTTTCGGGCGGCGCCAACGCGGGGCATACGATCGTCATCGGAAACGACAAGTACGCTCTCCATCTCGTGCCGTCGGGCATCCTGTACCCCGACAAGATGGTCGTCCTCGGGACGGGGATGGTCATCGACCCCGAGGCCCTCTTCGGCGAGCTCGCGGGCCTGACGGAAAAGGGCATCGACTGGGCGGGGCGGGTCCTGGTCTCGGACCGCGCCCATCTCGTGCTGCCGAGCCACAGGCGCATCGACAAGGAAATGGAGGCCGGCAGAAAGCAGCCAATAGGTACCACTGGCCGGGGAATAGGCGTGGCCTACGGCATGAAATCCTTCCGCGACGGAATCCGCCTCGCCGACATCGACGATCCGGAGCGCCTCGTCAACCTGGAGGCCGAAGACCGGGCCTTTCTCGACCTCTATCGCGACCGGCTTCTCGAAATGAAGACGGATCTCGTAGCCTTCCTCCGAAAACGTCGCAATGCCTATGTTCTATTCGAAGGCGCGCAGGGTGCCCTCCTCGACATCGACACCGGCTCCTATCCCTTCGTGTCGAGCGGCATGTCCTGCGCGGCCGGAGCGGCCGCCCAGGGAGGCATCGGCCCGAGGGGCATCGACCGCGTGCTCGGCGTCTTCAAGGCATATACGACCAGGGTCGGCAACGGGCCCTTCCCGACCGAGTTTTCCGACGATTCGCCCGGGTCTCTCCAGGCCTTCATCCGCGACACGGGCAACGAATACGGCGTCACGACGGGGCGGCCGAGAAGGGTCGGCTACCTCGATCTTGTGGCTCTCCGCTACGCCTGCGCCGCCAACTCGGTCGACCGGCTCGTGCTGACCCATCTCGACGTGTACGACGAGCTGGAGTCCTTCGAGACCTGCGTCGCCTATCGCCTCCGGGGCAAACTCATCGACGACTTTCCCGCCTCGATCCGCGACCTTGAGTCGGCGGAGCCTGTCCTCCGGCGCTTTTCCGGATGGAAGACCTCGATCAAGTCGACGCGTTCCTGGGAGGAACTTCCGCGGCAGGCCAGGGATTATGTGCAATTCATAGAAGAATTTACCGAAACCCCCGTTTCCCTCATCTCGGTCGGATCGGACCGCACCCAGACCATCGTGAGGGAGAGCCCGTGGACAAGATCCTGATCCTGGATTACGGAAGTCAATATACCCAATTGATCGGAAGGCGCGTCAGGGCGGCTGGGGTGTACGCGGAAATCATCGCGGGCGACAGCGCTCTCGATGCCGGGCGTCTCGAAGGCGTGCGGGGCATCGTGCTTTCGGGTTCGCCCTTTTCAGTCTACGACGGCACCGCGCCGCGTCCCGACGGGCGCCTGTGGGATCTCGAGGTGCCGATCCTCGGCATCTGCTACGGCGCGCAGCGGATGACGAGCGATCTGGGCGGGCGGGTGGAAAAACTCGCCGACCGCGAGTACGGCCGGATGCGGGTCGACATCGAGGCGAAGGGCGATCCCCTCGTCTCGGGCCTTCCTGCCTCCATCTCGACCTGGATGAGCCACGGCGATTCGATATCCGCGGTGGCTCCCGGTTTCCAGGTGCTCGCCCGTTCCGAGGCCGGGATTCCGGCCATCGTCCGAAGGGGTGGCCGGAAACAATGGGGCGTGCAATTCCATCCCGAGGTGAGCCACTGCGAGGGTGGCCCGATCATCGTCGCCAACTTCGCCAGGAGCATTTGCGGCATGGAGGGAAGTTGGTCGATGGAGGGCTACCGCGAAGAGATTTCGCGGAAACTTCGCGACAATACTGGCGATCGCGACGTTCTCCTCCTCATCTCCGGCGGGGTCGATTCAAGCGTCGCGGGAGCGCTGCTCCTCTCCGCCCTGCCCCCGGAAAAGGTGTGGCTCCTCTACATAGATACCGGCCTGATGCGCAAGGACGAGAGCCTCGAAGTCATGCGCAATCTGAAGGGCCTGGGAGCGAGACATCTGCACATGGTCGACGCGGGCGACGAATTCCTTTCGGCCCTTTCGGGGCAGGCGGATCCGGAGGCGAAGCGCCGCATCATAGGAGATCTCTTCATGGAGGTGCAGAAGCGGGAAGTGGAGAGGCTCGGAATCCCGGATTCCTTCCTTGTGCAGGGTACTCTGTATACAGACCTTATCGAATCCGGCAAGGGCGTCGGCACCAAGGCCCAGGTCATCAAGAGCCACCATAATGTGCGCAGTCCCCTCGTCGAGGCCAAACGCGGGGCCGGCATGATAATCGAGCCCCTCGATCGACTGTACAAGGATGAGGTGCGGGAGCTCGGCCGCCTCCTCGGCCTGGGCTCCGCCATTGTCGACCGACATCCCTTCCCGGGACCGGGGCTGGCGGTCCGCATCCTCGGCGAAGTCACGCGAGAGGCCTGCGATCTCCTTCGCGAGGCTGACGCCGTCTATCTGGACGAGCTGCGTTCGCGCGGTCTTTATGGAAAGATCTGGCAGGCGTTTTCTGTGTTGTTGCCGACGCGATCGGTCGGGGTGGCCGGCGACGAAAGGAAATACGGGAGAGTTTTGGCACTCAGGGCCGTCGTTTCCGAGGACGGCATGACGGCCGAGCCCTTCGCGTTCGACATGAAGGATTTAACCGGAATCTCCGCCGCAATCACCAATCGCGTCCCGGGGATCGGCAGAGTTGTATACGATATTTCCTCGAAACCCCCGGCGACGATTGAGTGGGAATGAGGGATGGCGTCTTGAATCGCGGCGCAAATACCGCCGGTACTAGACGCGACATGGCAGATTCTGGTATATACGCGCATGGCGACGAAGCAGGACATATGGCGTTTCGAGGTGCGAGACCGGGGGGCGGCCGATCCGCGCGCCGCCGGCTTGCCGGATGACGCGCGCGCGCTGGGACTCGGAAGAGTCACGCACGCGCGGACCGCGAAACTGTTCTTCGTACGGGGGACAATGGCGCCCGAGGAGCTCGACCTCCTCGGGCGTTTTCTTTTTTCCGACCTTGTCGTCGAAGAATTCGCGATGCGGAAACTTCCAATTGCGAGTGAAATCGCCTCGGCAGGCGCGGGTGAAGGCAGGGCGGTGGTGGAGGTTCTTCCGCGACCCGGCGTCACCGATGCGACCGCGCAGGAGGCCCTGCGCGCCGCGGGCGAACTGGGCATCGAAGGCCTCGGGGCTGTTTCCGTCGGAATGCGGTGGGAACTCGAGGGAGTCGGCCTGGATGAAGCCTTCTTCGGGCGCCTGGTTCCCTCCCTCCTCGCCAATCCCCTTGTCGAACGCTGGAGCATCGGCGAGATCATGCCGATTTTCCTCGACGCGGGTGATATGGGAGGCGCGGAAGCCGGCTTCCGGACGGCAAGCGCGTCAGGGGCGGAGGCCGGCGGAGGGAAGGGGCGAGTTCCTTCGGTGGAATCCATCGATCTTTCATCGCTCGATGACGCGGGGCTGGAATATCTATCGCGCGCGCGAAGGGCGGCCCTCGATCTTGGGGAAATGCGCGCAATAAGGGAATATTACTCCCAACTCGGAAGATCGCCGACCGACATCGAGTTCGAGATGCTGGCACAGACCTGGAGCGAACACTGCGTTCACAAGACCTTCAAGGCCTCGATCGAAGTGGATGCGCCGGGCTCTTCGAACTACCCTCCGACAGTGGACTCGATATTTTCAACCTATATACGAAGACCTACCGAGGAGATCGGGGCCCCCTGGGTCTTGTCGGCCTTCGTGGACAATGCGGGAGTGATCGAGTTCGACGAGGACTTCGAGGTTTCCTTCAAGGTCGAGACCCACAACCATCCTTCGGCCGTCGAACCTTTCGGCGGAGCGAACACTGGGCTCGGGGGCGTCATCCGCGACATCATGGGCGTTTCGGCCAGGCCGATTGCGGCGACCGATGTGCTTTGTTTCGGTCCCCAGGACACTGCCCCCGAAAAGATCGCCGCGGGAGCCCTCCATCCGCGGCTCGTGGCCCGCGGGGTCGTCGCCGGCATCGAGGACTATGGAAACAAGATGGGAATTCCTACGGTCAACGGAGGGCTGTGCTACCATGAGGGCTACGGGTCGAACCCTCTGGTCTATTGCGGCTGCGTCGGGCTCGCTCCGCGCGGGGCGAGGCGAAGCGCCGTCGCGAAAGGCGATCGAGTCATCGTCATCGGAGGCAGGACGGGCCGCGATGGAATTCGCGGCGCCACTTTTTCGTCCATGACAATGGATGCCGCGACGGGCGAGGTCGCCGGGGCTTCCGTCCAAATAGGGGACCCCATCACACAAAAGAAAGCCCTCGACGCGCTGCTGGCAGGCAGGGATCGCGGCCTCTACCACGCGGTCACCGATTGCGGCGCCGGCGGTCTTTCCTCGGCCATTGGGGAGATGGGGGCCGTTCTCGGGGTTGACGTGGAACTCTCGGCGATCGGCACGAAGTACCCAGGTCTCGCGCCCTGGGAGCTCTGGCTTTCTGAGGCCCAGGAGCGCATGGTCCTCGCGGTGGCTCCGGAAGATGTAGGCGAGATGCGCGCGTTGTGCGAAACATACAATGCTGGCTTTTATGACCTGGGGGCTTTTTCCGGTTCCGGGCGGATCGTCGCCAGGATGAACGGCCTGGTCGTTCTCGACCTCTCGACCGAGTTCCTCCGGGAGGGGATGCCTCGGAAACTGCTCAAAGCCGCCCCCGGTCCGCGCCTGCCGGTTCCGATTGCGAAGTCGTCGCCTCCTGGCCTCCGCGAGGCCCTCCTACGCCTTCTTTCGAGGCCAGGCAGCGATTCGGCCGAGGCGATCGTGCGTCGCTACGACCACGAGGTCCAGGGAGGCACGCTGCTTGCGCCCTTCGACGGGCCATGGGGCGAAGCGCCGCAGGATGGAGCCGTCATCGTGCCTCAGGGCACTTCGGGACGGAGGGCCCTCGCCATCGCCAACGGATTCCGGCCGGCCTATGCCGTCCACGATCCTTACAATGCCGCCGTTTCGGCCCACGACGAGTGCCTTCGCAGTCTCGTGGCCGTGGGGGCCGATCCGGAACGGATCGCCGTCCTCGACAATTTTTGCATGGGAGATCCGAATCGACCCGAGGTGCTCTGGGACCTCCTGGAATCCGCGCGGGCCTGCCGCGATGTCGCCCTGGAATACCGCACGCCCTTCATTTCCGGGAAGGATTCGTTCTTCAACGAATACGCCGCGGAGGACGGCCTGCGACGTTCGGTGCCGCCCTCCCTCCTCATTTCGGGCATGGGGCTCGTGCCCTTCCCCGACAAGGTCCTGGGGTCCTGGCTGAAGGCTGCTGGAAACAGAATCTATTTGGTTGGATCATTCGAACCGCGTTTCGGAGGAAGCCTGTACGCCCAGTGTTACGGAGCGCCCCAAGGTTGCGACTCCGAAGTGCCTGGACGGGCGAAGGGTTCGGCTGCGACCTACAAGGCCCTTCACGTGGCGATCGGTCGAGGTGTCGTGGCCTCAGTCCACGATGTCTCGGAGGGCGGGGTCGCCGCGACGATCGCAGAAATGTGCATGGGCGGCCGCCTCGGCGCCCGCATAACCCTGTCGTCGATCAGGGTCCCCGATCGACAACCATTGCCGCGGATGGGGGCAGGTGGCGCGGTTGAAGGCGCCGCGGTGGGAAGGGTCCCGGTGGGAAAGGCCGCGGTGGGAAGGGTTCCGGTGGAGGCAGCCCTCTTTGGCGAGACCAACGGCTGTCTTCTGGTCGAGGTGGCCGAGATCGACATGGCGCTTTTCGAATCGACCATGGAGGGAACCATTATCGCCGGGATCGGCTTTGCGCAAAAGGAACCAACTGTTATATTCGAAATGACTGCAG
>JAJXVS010000223.1 GCA_021782015.1 bacterium
GCGGCCAGGAGGAGGGGCAGAGACCGCGAGGTTCCCGTCTCGATGATGGCGACATCCTCGCCCTCCTCGCGGATGAAAACCGCGGCGAAGCGTGGCCGGATGTAGTGGCTGTCGATGACTGATAGGGTACTCTTCATGCTCATCCTCAATGGCGCCTACGGGGGCGATTTGCTGTGCCTCCGAATCACTCGGAGAATAGGGCCTTTTTCGCGCACCAGTCGCAAAAATAACATTGGTCGGCGGTCTTGCCCGGAAAAGCGAAGCCCTTCGCCTCCAGGCGCAACCGGAGGGAACCGATACCGCTTCCATAGCAGGTCAGCACCTGGGGGCTCTGGGCGGCTTTCGCCATGAGTTCATCGTAGCCGTCGCTCATGATGTTGCCCAGGATGAGGCCCGCGTTCTCATTGGCGAATCCGCAGCAGGCCGCGACATCACCACATGGGTGCACATAGAACACGTTTCCCGGTCCCGCGCAGAGATCGTCCTCGAACCATTCTTCATCCGACCATGGACGCGCCCGCGCCGCCTCGGCGCCCGGATCGCCGCCCTCGCCTTCGGGCGACATCGCGGCCGAATAGGGAAAGCGATGAATATCGATGAACAGTGCCCCGGGCAGATCCTCACCGGTTTGAGGCCGGCCCCTCCAGGCCAGATCCGAAATGCATCGAGGTTCGCCGCCATGCCGGGCGAGCTCCAGTTCCCCGTCGAAGGCCCCGGCGATGGCGCGCAGCTTTTCGAGACAGGGCCCCTCGTCGCGAGCCTGGACCGAGAGGATCTCGACGCAATCCCGCCTTCCCCGGAGCTCGAAGGCGGTTTGTATGAATTGTATGAGTTTTTCCTGATCCTGCTGATGCCAGGAATCGATGCTCAGCCCGTAGACCCCGTCGAAGCCTGCGTTCTCAACGGCCGCGAGCCCCTCCCGCAGGGCGCCGATGTCGCCGTGCCAGACTCCGTTCGTCATCAGCCTGTCGAAAAGCATGCCCCGCTCCACGGCCGCGCGCGTCAGAGCGGAAAGAAAATCCACACGGAGAAAGGGCTCGCCGCCGGAGAATCCCACGCGATCGATGCCCCCATCGTTGCAGCTCTCGAGAAAACGGATCGCGGCCTTTACATCGAGGCGATCGGCCGAGCGCGTGACGCGGCAATGAGCGCAGTGGAGGTTGCACTGACTTGTCGGGGCGAAGATCACTTCCTGTGGGGCGAACATCGGCATGCTCCTCCGGCGAGCTGGAGCCTGCACCTCGGGGCCGGAAGCGTCAAGGAGGCATCGATCATTCACGGAATATTCACAGGCCTCGGGTAATTATCGATACGCAGGCCGCAGCGCGGTCAACGGCGCCCCGATTCTTTTTTGGAAACCGGAGGGGCTCACGAGTGTATTACATGCCAAGGAGTGACTATGAAGAGAACAATTTTGCTGGCAATCGCCGCCGCGGCAGCGGTATCCATCTCCCTTTCGGGTTGCGCAAGCCCCAACGGAACCGCCGTGTCAACCTATCTGGTTTCGGTCGTGCCCTCTTCGGTGAGCGTCCAGATGCCCAAATCACTCGTTCAAACGGGAACAACGGCCAAATCGCTGTCTCGGGCCATGGCAGGCGGGTCCCAGATGGGAGGAGGAATGATGATGGGCCAGGGCCCGATGGGGAATGGCCACTTCCAATTCGACCGCATGGGAATGAGCGGCTACCATTGGATCAAGCAGGGGATCTGGGACGTTCAAAAGCGCCTCGCCCGCGCTGCCTGGAACATGGTGCTCGTGGATTCCGTCGTCAGCGGCCAGAGCCTTGCTGCCTCGTCGGCGACGATCAAGGGTCAGTCGGTGACCTGGACCCAGGCCATGGTCGACGCCTATACGGCGATGCTTCCGGCGAGTCTGACCGGCAACGCGAATTTTGTGAGCGCGGCCAAATTGCCGACGGCGGGTACGACCAGCCAATTGCCCGATTTCGTCTACAATCTCGTGAGTTCCACCGATACGACGAATTATACTACTTATTACTATCAGGTCACCTTCTCCTCCGCCGGCGATGGAGAGGGTGATGGGCAAACTGAGGCCAAGACCCTCTACTGGTCGCAGGACAAGACGAAGTTCAAATTCGCCCAATCGCTCACCGACAGCTCGACCACTCCCGCCACGATCACCGAACAGAACTTCGTCGCCTATGATTCGACCTCTTCGACCATGGCGGCCGGTCGCATCGACGAACACGGGACCATGCAACTCCAACTCAAGGCCGACCCCAACGCGACGGCCACGAATGGAGTCTTCATCACCTACGATTCGAGCATCAAGAATGGCGACGCCGAGTCGGCATTTTCCCAGTCCGGTTCGACGGTCATTTCGGCCCAGGGCTACGCCGACAGCTCGGGTGGAACGGTCACCGAAACCATCACCATCACCGATGCCAGCGGCGCAGTCACGGTTCTCTATCTGAAGGAAGGATTTGACCCGAACGGACAGCTCACCAGCGCCGCGTCCTCCACTGACCAGGGGAAGACCTATACCACCGTCTTGTTCCCCATGAGCGGAACGCAGCCTCCCTTCGGCTTTTCCGCACAATTGGGCGAGGTTCCCCAGATGAACTTCGGGGCCTCCGGCAACGAGATCAACGCAGAGTTCCGGCAGAATATGGGCCAAATGAAATCCGGCGCCGGGACGGCGGTCCCCACAATGCTTTCGGTTGCCCCGGTTTCGAGTACCGACACCATCGCAGCCGGCCCCTGGGTTGCCTCAAGCACCTCCACTTTCTCGACCACGACGATCATCGGCATGGGATTCGCGAGGGAGGCCGGCGAACTCAAGATCGCCTTCTCGACCGTCCCCGCATCGACGGTCACCTTCTATATCGCTCCGGTGAAGGATCCCACCACGACTCCGCCGACCCTCGGCACGGCGATCCAGGCCCAACTCAAATAGTACAGAGCACGAGCGGGCGAGCGCGCCTCGCCTGTAGCTCAAAAAGCGAGGCCGCCCGGAAATCCGGGCGGCCTTCTTTTATGCCTGATCAGTGCTCAGACCGGAGCCTTCCACTTCCCGCTCCGCCTCGCCTCCGCCTTGGGGAAGCCAGCCGTCGACGCAAGTCCCTGGTCGATGATCTCCTCCGGCAATTCGAAATCCTCCAGCTCGCCGGCGAAGTAGCTCGCGTAGCCACCGAGGTCGAGGAGGCCATGCCCCGAAAGCCCGAAGACGATGACCCTCTCCTTGCCCTCCTCGGTTGCCTGCCTCGCCTCGCGGATGACCTGGGCGACGGCGTGGCTTGTCTCCGGCGCGATGATGATGCCCTCGCTCCTCGCAAAGAGCACGGCCGCCTCGAAGCACTCGAGCTGGGGCAGGGCTCGGGGCGAAAGGAGGCCCTCGACGGCTGCCTGCGAAACGAGGGGCGACATGCCGTGATAGCGGAGCCCGCCCGCGTGGAGCCGTGGCGGAATGAACTCGTGCCCGAGGCTGTGCATGGGCAGGAGGGGCGTCATGCCGGCAATGTCGCCGAGGTCGTAGACGAAGTCGCCCCGCGTAAGGCTCGGGCAGGAGGTGGGTTCGACCGGGATGATCTCGATGTCGGCGCCCTCGATCTTGTCCTTGACGAAGGGAAAGGCGAGGCCGGCGAAATTCGAGCCACCGCCCACGCAGGCGACGACCTTGTCGACCCTGCGCTCCCCGGCCTTTTCGAGCTGCTTCTTGGTTTCAAGGCCGATGATGGTCTGGTGGAGCATCACGTGGTTCAAGACCGAGCCGAGGGCGTAGCGCGTATTGCCGCTGGGGTCGCTCACGGCCTCCTCGACGGCCTCGCTAATGGCGATGCCGAGACTGCCGGGGCTGTCCGGATGGGCGGCGAGCACGTCCCGGCCCGCCTTGGTGAACTGACTCGGGCTCGGCACGCATTCGGCGCCCCAAACCTTCATCATGTGCTTGCGATAGGGTTTTTGTTCATAACTAGAACGAACCATGTAGACCTTGCATTCGAGGCCCAGGAGCGATGTGGCGAAGGCCAGGGCCGAGCCCCACTGGCCGGCGCCAGTCTCCGTGGTGAGGCGCTTGATGCCGGCCTGCTTGTTGTACCAGGCCTGGGCGACGGCCGTGTTGGGCTTGTGGCTTCCGGCGGGCGAGACGCTCTCGTTCTTGTAATAGATGCGCGCACTCGTGCCCAGAGCGCGTTCGAGCCCCAGGGCTCGATGAAGGGGACTCGGCCGCCACCGGGCCAACAGGGCAAGCACTTCCTCCGGAATGTCTATCCAACGCTCCGTCGAGACTTCCTGTTCGATGAGATTCATCGGAAACACCGCCGCAAGCTGCTCAGGCCGAACGGGAGAACCGTCGGGGCCGAGGGGGGGCAGCATGGACGTGGGGAGATCGGCCGCCAGATTATACCATTGTCGCGGCAGCTCGTGCTCTTCGAGGCGGATGACGGTGTTCAAAAGTTCCTCCTGCGTTCTTATGTGGAGGTACGCTAAACGGGAATATTGTTTCTGTCAATAGAATATCAGATGAACCGGCCCTCGGGTCATCAGAAATTCCCGGTTCCGATCGTCGTGCCCGCAAAAAACGAAAGACGTCTCGGCAAGGCTGTCGAGGCATCCAGGTTGCGGATCGCGAACTCCGTTCCGCCTCCTCCGTAGACCCAATCGAGGCCCGCATACAACGACACGTAGTCCCAGGGATCGAAGGTGAGTTTTTCGCGTAGCCACCCCGACCTGTCGGAGAGGTTCTGCTGCCAGATCGTGAGCGAGCCGAACTTGCTGCCGCCTATCTCGGTCAGGGTAAGGAGGGCCGTGAGATTGTGCATGCCCGGATTCAGAACGTCGCCCAAGGACATCGTCCTCCCGTCGAGAGGCTGACCCGAGACGAGGGTGTAATAGGCTCGCCGGGCGTAATCGCCATCGTTGGATCCGAGGCCGTTGTAGAAATACTCAATGCTGATGGTGTAATTGAGATCGCTATTGGAATAGCGGGCGCCGAGGCTCCCCTGGTAATACAGGCCCGAGTCCGGCTTGTCGAGGAAGGCGAAGGCCCCCGTCGGCGAGGTCCCGCTGCCGATATTCTTGTCCGATCCCCAGGCGAGGGCTGATTCGGAAAATATGTTCACATCCCTGATAAATGGCAGATTGAGATAGCCGAGACCGGAGGTGAGGGTCCCGACGAGCTTTGGCGCCGCGGAACGTTGATAAAAGGCCCCGACGCCAATCTCGGTGTATTTAATAAGAACCTCGCCCTTGGCCGCGTAGCCCAATTCCCTCCACGTCTGTCCCGCCGCGAAGTACTCGTCGCGAGCGAGCACCAGGCCGGTAAAGTTGGCGTTCCAGGCGCTGGCGGGCACGCTCACCTTGAGGGCCACCGGCCCCTCCCGTTCGGCCGCGAGATCTGTTACGTCCTTCGGCGACAGGGAGATTACGTCGGAAGGGCTATAGGCCGAGCCCAACAAGCCCCAGGAACTCACCTGCTTGCCGATTCTGACGAAGACGGCATCCTTGATGTTGACGTCGGCGAAGAGCTCCCATACTTTGAGATTCGGAACGGTTATCGTCGACGGCCCTCCCGTCGGCGCGGGAATGGCCCCGACGGCCTCGCCCTCGAAGGGCCATGCCGTCTTGAGCGACATCTTGGCCCTATATTCCTTGGCGGGCCGAGCGTCGAGATTGACCCTTCCCTCGAAGTCCCCGACAAAACCGTCCCGCCAATTTTGAGTCGGATATCCGAGGCCCTGCCACCGATCGGCGCCGACCCAGCCCCCGTTCCAGCCCATGTCAGTCTTGATGCAGCCGCTCAACCTGGCGCCCTGGTCGCCTTTGAGGAACTGATCGAGGCCGCTGCTTTTATCGGCGGCTTGGGTCTCGGACATGGGTGCCTCATCGCCGAAGAAGGCCGATTCAGCGTCTCCTTGGCTTTGCGCATCGAGGGCCTGGGTCGCCTTGTCGCCTCCCGCCTGAGCGAAGCCCTGAGAGAGCGCGAAGGCCGCAAAAAAGATCCCGGCAATATTCAATATAAGTGTTGGTCTCATGATTCATTGCCTATTGATTGACCTGTTCCAGGTAGGCCTTGGTGAACACGTTGTCGGGAAGTCTTTCGAGCGAGGGGGACTCCAGGCTGATGACGGTGATTTGACCCTTCTTCAGATTGTCCTCGAAGCGCCAAATCTGGGGAATGAACTTTCCCTTGATATTCACATACTTGCCATAAAGCGTCGTTCCCATCAATCGATCGGAAAGCGAGTAGTTCTCCATCTTGAGGCAGAGGTTGCTGCCGACCTCGAGCCAGAGCTTTATCGTGGGATAGCTCACGTTGTTGGTCCGAGCCTTGAGCGTCAAGGCCCAGGTGTCCTTCTTCACGAGATTCTCCCTGGTGGCATCGACTACATCGTACTTGGCCGAGAAGTTGGGCGCTTCGAAATCCGAGTTTTTGGCGTTGGTATCCTGGAAGGAACCCGACTT
>JAJXVS010000224.1 GCA_021782015.1 bacterium
TCTCGTCGAATGCTTCCACGACCAAGGCATCCTCGATCGGGCTCGCTTCTGGCTCGCCGAGGCCGCTCATCTGTTCGCCGCTGGCTTTTTGCTGCCGGCCAAGGATCAGATCCTCTACTACTGGTTTGCCGCGAAACTGGGCGACGAGGCCGATTCGAGCCGGAATCTCGCGGTGGCGCTTCGCCTCTTCGCGGTCGAAAAGGCGCGGCTCGGCGAGGCTTCCTGTATTGCCGCCTTTGTCGGCATGCGGTCATTCGGCCAGATCGAGGCGGCGGCGCGGGGCGCGGGAGGTCCTGTGATCGCGGGAGGCGGCGCCGGAGCTGCGGAAGGCGCGGGAGGCGGTGGCGGAGTTGGTGGCGGCGCCGGGGCTGCCGGAGGTCCCCTGCCTCCACACGCTGCGGCCGATTCCCCGCCCGCTGATGCCATTCCGGCACTAACCTCGGCTGTCGGTGCAGCCTCCGCCGCCTTGGCAGCACTATCGGCTGCCGGGGCAGCGACCTCGGCCGCAGTCGAAGCCGCCCGGAGGGCCCTCCATGCGCGCTGAGACCGATCCAGGCTCCATGAGTGCGCGAGAGGCTCTTGCCACCCTCTCGGATTGGCTGGCCGATGGTGACCCGTCGAGTGGATGGGGCGGGTCCATCTCGCCGCGCACCGATGCCGATTTCGGCGAGCTTGGGCCGCTTGAGGCGGGCGGCCCAGTCGCTGGAGGTGGTTCGGCTGCCACGGGGTCCTACGCCGCCGCGGGCTACGCCGCCACGGGTTCATCTGGCGCGCCCGGGTCCCACGCCGCTGCGCCCGGCTCGCACGCCGCCGCGGGCTTCACCTCCGCGCACAACCCCCATGCAGCCGAGGGCTCCCACGCCGCTGCTGCCGCCGCCGCTGCGCCCGGCTTCCACGTCCTCGCGGGCTCCGCGGCACCCATCGACCTCGAGGCCGACCGCCTCGCGGTGGACAGCTGCCGGGCCTGCAGGCTTGGCGAGTCTCGCCGCAACGCGGCCTACGGCGAGGGTGTCCTCTCGCCTCTGGTCCTCGTCGTGGGCGAGGGGCCGGGAGGAGAGGAGGACGCCCAGGGACGCCCCTTCGTCGGTCCGGCCGGCCAGCTTCTGGACAAGATGCTTGCCCCCGTCGGACTCTCTCGTTCTACCAATTGTTACATTGCCAACATCGTCAAATGCCGGCCGCCCGGAAACCGCGAACCCGCCCCCGACGAGCGGGCAGCCTGCATGCCCTGGCTCGAAAGGCAGATCGATGCCCTCCGTCCAGCCTTCATCCTCGCCATGGGCCGCACGGCCGCCTGCGCCCTCCTTGGATCGACCGAGGGGATCGGGAGACTGCGCGGGCGATGGTTCGAGCGGAGGGGAATTCCCCTCATCGCCACCTACCATCCGAGTGCCCTCCTCCGCGACGAGTCGCTCAAACGCCCTGCTTGGGAAGACATCAAGATGCTGAAGTACCGCCTGGGCGAGGCCGCCGCCCCACCCGCAACAGCCACCGCCACCGCCGCCCCCGGCCCCGCCACACCCGCCGCAACAACACCCACTCCCGCCACCAGTGCCAGCGCCCCCGCCCCCGGGGCGGACTGATCGAAGTCCTCGCCCATGGCCGAATTCCTCGAGGTCGCCTTCAACGTCCCCCTGCCCGGCACCTTCACCTATCGCAATCTGCCGGCCAAGGGCGCAGCCATCGGCCTCCGCGTCAGCGCCCCCTTCGGCCGCCGCGAACTGGTGGGCTGGGTCGTGGGCGAATCGGATACCTCGAGCCTTCCCCCGACGCAAATTAAGGCAATAACACGTACTGTCGACGCCGAGCCGCTTTTCGGGGCCGCGACGACGGGCCTCGCGCGCTGGATGGCGGGCATGTATCTTTCGGGCCTGGGCGAATGTCTCGCCGCGATGCTGCCCTCGGGGCGCCGCGAGATCGGCGCGCCGGCCCTCGCCTCGGACGACCTTCCCATCGTGGACCACGCCTTAGTGCTTTCCGACGAGCAGCGTTCCGCCCTGGAGCGCATAACTTCCGCCCCTTCGGGCACCTGGTACCTTTCCGGCCTCACAGGCTCGGGCAAGACCGAGGTCTTCCTCCAGGCCGCCGAGGCGAGCCTCGCGGAGGGTCGCGGCGCGATCTACCTCGTGCCGGAAATCGCCCTGACCGGCCAGGTGGTGGAGGCGGCTCGCCTGCGCTTCGGCGAGCGCTGCGCCGTCCTCCACTCCAGGCTGTCGCCCTCCAACAGGCTCTCGGAGTGGCGGCGCATCCTCCGCGGCGAGGCCGACGTCGTCATCGGCGCCCGGAGCGCGGTCTTCGCGCCCGTCACGAAATTGGGCCTAATTATCATCGATGAGGAACACGAGGGCTCCTACAAGGCCTCGAACGCCCCTCGCTATCACGCCCGGCAGGTGGCGATGAAGCGGGCCGCCATGGAGGGCGCCCGCCTTGTCATGGGGAGCGCGACGCCCTCGGCCGAGGCCTGGCACCTCATGGCCGAAGGCGGCGTCGAGAAACTCGGCCTCACCCGGCGCCTTGCGGGGGGCGCCCTCCCGAAGGTCGAGGTTGTCGACCTAAGCGGCGAGGGATCGCCCATCTCCTCGCGCCTGGCCGAGGCGGTCCGCGACGCGCATCGCCGCGGCGGCCAATCCATTCTCTTCCTCAACCGGCGCGGCTTTTCCTACTTCTTCCGCTGCAAAAGTTGCGGCGCCGAAATCCGTTGCCGTCACTGCTCCGTGGCCCTCACCTACCACAAGGATCGCAACGCCCTCGTCTGCCACTGGTGCGGCTATCGCGTTCCCCCGCCGAGATCCTGCCCCGAGTGCGGTTCGCTGGATGTCGGCTGGTCGGGCTTCGGCACCGAGCAGGTGGAGGAGGAAGCGACGCGCCTCTTCCCCGACCTCCGTATCGGTCGCCTCGACGCCGACACCGTCGCCAAGAAGGGCGAGCTGGAGCGCGTCCTCGGGGATTTTCGCGAGGGCCGCCTGGACCTCCTCCTCGGCACCCAGATGGTCGCAAAGGGCCTCAACTTCCCCCTCGTGAAGACCGTCGGCGTCGTCCTGGCCGATACGAGTCTCAACCTCCCCGACTTCCGCGCCGCCGAACGCGCCTTCTCCCTCGTCGTCCAGGTCGCAGGCCGCGCGGGCCGCTTCTCGCCCGACGGCCTCGTCATCATCCAGACCCTGCGTCCTCACAGTTATGTCATTCGCCACGCGGCGGCCCTCGACGTGGCCGGCTTCTACGAAGAGGAACTGGCCGTGCGGCGCGAACTGGGTTTCCCGCCCTACGCGCGCCTCATCCGCCTCGTGTTTCGGGCCAGGGAGCACGAGCGGGCCCCCGCCGCCGCCCGCGCCTTCGCCCAGGCCCTCGCGCCCTCCATCCCGGCCGGCGCGGAACTCCTCGGCCCCGCCGAATGCCCCATCGCCCTCGTCGCCGGCACGGCGCGCTGGCAGCTCATCGTGCGGGCCCCCGGCATCGCGGCCATCCATCGCGCCGTCGGCGAACTTCTTTCGACCTGGGAAAGGCCCGCCGGCCTCCGCCTCGAAGTCGATGTCGACCCCGTGTCTCTGATGTGAGTTCGGCCGACATTGCATAATTGGTAATTTACCGGGGAGGAGAACCTTTTGTCGCGGCAAAAGGTTCTCCTCCCCGGGCCCCTCTGTTCCAAAAGCCGCGGCCTCTCTCGCGGCGAGGTGCCCCGAACGGGAAATATATAAATATGTATTTGTAACCAACGACGCTGGACAGGCCTCATGAGCCATTCTTTTTGCGAGTGAACGGGCACGATCGCAGATTTCGGGTTGACAGGTGGCCCGCGCTGATTCATAAAAATGGAATCGAGGAGCAGCCACAATGAAAGCCGAACTTGAGAAATTCCTGAAGGCGCGCGATTTTCTCCTAAGTAGGAGGGATGACTACGAGTCCGCCTACTACGGCTTCAAATGGCCGGATATCGAGGACTTCAACTGGGCGACCGACTATTTCGACACCTACGCCGAAGGCAACGACCGGACGGCCCTGTGGATCGTCGACGAAAAGGGCGGCGAGTGGAAATACTCCTATGCCGAGCTTTCCGAAAGGTCGAGCAGGGTGGCGAATTTCCTCAAGCGCCAGGGGATAAGCCGGGGCAGCAGGATTCTCCTCATGCTCGACAACCAGAGCGAGCTTTGGGAGGTCATGCTTGCGGCGATCAAGCTGGGCGCGGTCCTGATCCCCTGTTCGCTCCTCCTCACGAAGGACGACATACAGGACAGGATAAAGCGAGGAAGGGTGCGGCTGGTCGTCACGGTGCCGGGAACCGTCGACAAGTTCGAGGGGGTCGAGGGCGATTTCCTCCGGATCGTCGTGGGCGGGAAGGAGGAGGGCTGGCTCGAGTACGAGCAAGCCTATGGCTCCCTCGCCGCCTTCAAGCCCGAAATCCAGACCAAGGTCACCGATTCGCTCTTTCTCTATTTCACCTCGGGCACGACCGCGCAGCCGAAGATGGTACTACATACGAACGGTTCCTACCCGATCGGACATCTTTCGACCATGTATTTCCTCGGACTGCGCGAGGGAGACCTCCATCTCAACATCAGCTCGCCGGGCTGGGCCAAGCATGCGTGGAGTTCCTTCTTCGCCCCCTTCAACGCGGGAGCCGGCATTTTCGTCTACAAGTACGCGCGCTTCGTCCCGAAGGCCCTGCTCGGCGTCATGAACAAATATGAGGTGAATACCCTTTGCGCTCCCCCGACCGTCTGGAGGATGATGATCCTCGAGGACATCAAGCCGAAGCCCGCCTCGTTGCGGGAGCTCGTGAGCGCGGGCGAGCCCTTGAATCCCGAGGTCATATCGAAGGTTCGAGCCGACTGGGGAATCACGATCAGGGACGGCTACGGCCAGACGGAGACCACTCTCCAGGTCGGCAACATGCCGGGGGCCATCGTCAAATTGGGATCGATGGGTAGACCGGCGCCCGGCTATCGTCTCGAACTCCTCGACGCCGACGGGATGGAATCGGACGAGGGCGAGGTGGTGATCAAGCTCAATCCGCGGCCGATGGGATTGATGATCAATTACGCGGACGACGTGGCCAAGACCAGGACGGTGATGTCCGGAGGCTATTACCGGACGGGCGACGTCGCCACGCGGGACTCGGAAGGTTATTTCTGGTTCGTCGGAAGGGCCGACGACGTCTTTAAGAGTTCGGATTACCGGATAAGTCCCTTCGAGATCGAAAGCATACTCATCGAGTCGCCCGAGGTCGCCGAAGCGGCGGTCATTCCCTCTCCCGACCCGATCCGGGGCTTCGTTCCGAAGGCCTATGTCACGCTCGCGCCCGGATATCGGCCCACCAAGGAAACCGCCAAGAGCATTCTCGACTTCGTCAGGCAAAAGGTGGCTCCCTTCAAGCGCCTCCGGAAGATCGAGTTCGTCCAGGATCTGCCCAAGACCATTTCCGGAAAAATCAGGCGGGTGCAGCTCAGATCCCAGGAAGCGAACAAGGAGATGAAGGGCGAGTTTGAATTTTCCGAAGACGAGGGAAAATAGCGGGGCTGAGGTAAGTGTCACGAAGCTTATTGCGCCCCCCCCCTTTTCCCAAGCCCTCAGCCGATGGCCGGGGGAGGGTCATTTCGTCCTTTTATGCTCGCAAGCCGTATTGAAGCTCGCCGCCGGTCGATGCTAGTTTATTCCCACCGTCCGGGCGTCAATAGCCGCCGGGACGGGGGTCGGCCCTCCATCCCTCGTGGCCGCCTTCCTCCCAAGGAGCTTCCATGGTCATCCTTACCCTCAACTGCGGCTCGTCCTCCGTCAAATACCAGGTCTACGATTGGGATTCCCGGAACATCCTCGCGACAGGCCTCGTCGAGCGCGTGACCCTCGGCAACTCCTCCATCAGCCACAAACCCCGGGTCCACGCCAACCTCGCGGCCCAGGGCAAGAGCCCCGAGAGCCCGATGGAAGAGTACGCAGCCTCCTACGAGTGCCCGACCCACACCACGGCCATCGAGCTCATCCTCAACACCATCAGTCATCCCGAGCACGGCGTCATCGACGACATGAGCACGATCAAGGCAGTCGGCCACCGCGTCGTCCACGGGGGCCCCAAGTACGCCAGCTCGGTCCTCATCACCGACGACGCCATGGCGACCTTCCGCGAGATAAGTGACCTCGCACCCCTGCATAACCCGGCCAACCTCATGGGCGTCGAGGCGGCGATGGCCGTCATGCCCGGCGTACCCCAATGCGCCGTCATGGACACGGCCTGGCACCAGACCATGCCGCCCATGGCCTACACCTACGCCGTGCCGCGCGAATGGTCGGAAAAGCACATGGTGCGCCGCTACGGCTTCCACGGCACCAGCTTCCTCTACAACACCAAACGGGCCGCCGTCCTCCTCGGCAAGAACCCC
>JAJXVS010000225.1 GCA_021782015.1 bacterium
GTCGGCCTATGTCCAGGGCATGCTCGCGAAGGCGGGCCTTGCCGTTCCCACGAGGCTCGCGACCTTTCAGACCCAACACGCCTGTGCGGGCGGCTCGCTGGGCATGCTCACCGTGGCCGGCATGCTAGCTATTTCCCGGGACCCGAAGGATACGGGTCTCGTGATCGCATCGGACATTTCACGCTATAGCCTTTCGTCTACCGCCGAGATAACACAGGGAGCGGGCGCGGCCGCCATGCTGGTGGAGCGCGATCCGCGGCTCCTCGAGTTCGATCCCGCCGTCGCCGGCTATGCCTCCCACGATGTCGACGATTTCTTCCGCCCCCTCGACTCGATCACGGCCAAGGTGAAGGGCGGCTATTCGATGGAATGCTATTTGCAGGCCTTTTTCGAGGCTTGGGACGATCATGTTGCGCGGCTCGGTGTCGATCGGGTCGCCTGGCTCAGGGGACTCGACGCGGTCGTCCTCCACACGCCCTTCCGCAACATGCCGGAGATCGCGATGAAGCGCCTCCTCGGCCGCGATCTCGGTATGGACGAGGCCGGCGCCGATCGGTGGCTGGCCGAGCACTCGTTTTTCGATTCGGTCGACATCATCGCCGATATCGGCAATTCCTATTCGGCTTCCATCTTCATTTTCCTCGCAAATACGCTGCGCGCCCTTCGCAAGCGCTTCGGCGCCGATGTCGTCGGCAAGAAGATTCTTTTCGCGAGCTATGGCTCGGGCAGCGTGATGACGGTCTTCACTGCCACCGTGGCGCGGGGGGCCGGGGATGTCATCGATTCCTGGAACATCGATGCGGTGATGGGCGGCGCGCGGGCTGCAACAATGGAAGAGTATGATCGCTGGACCGCCGGCTACTCGATTGGTGAGGATGCGGTGGTGGCGGGCGGGGCGGCGGCTGGCGCGGCGGGCGGCGCTGGCGCGGCGGCTGGTGCGGGCGAGCGCCGATTTGGTCTTCGCGGCATTCGCGCCGACGGCTATCGGGAGTACGGTTATTGAGGCGAACCCTGTTGCCAAGGAAGGCCTCGTGAGCGAAGAGCAGGGCGGGCTCGACGCTGGTGCCGACGCCGGTGGCGGGGCGGGCAGCGGCGGCGGTGGCGGCTCGGGCGGCGCGATCGCTGCGGGCGGCAGTGGCGGTGGCGGGGTGGCCGGCGAACGCAAGGAACGGCATCTTTCAATTTGCGTCGATTCTTCGCGCTTTCGTGTCGAAACGAAGCCGGCCGGCGCGGGTTTCGACCGCGTGCACATCGCCCACCGTGCGCTACCCGAGCTCGCGATGGACGATCTCGATACAGGCGTCAATTTTCTGGGTTCCCGCCTGGCGATGCCTCTGCTCGTATCCTGTATGACAGGCGGTTCCTCCGGCGGCAGTCGGGTCAATCGTGAACTGGCACGTGCGGCTGCCGACGCGGGCCTCGCCTTCGGCCTGGGTTCCTTTCGCTCCCTCCTCCGCGATCGCGAAAGAATCGGGGATTTTCGCGTCAAGTCAATTCTCGGAAACCTGCCCCTCCTCGCCAATATCGGCGCGGTGGCCCTCCGCGACGCGGGGGCCGCCGCCGTGTTCGAACTGGCGAAGAGCATCGAGGCCGACGCCCTCGTCGTCCACCTCAATCCGGCCCAGGAGCTCTTCCAGGGCGGGGGCGACCGTGACTTCCGGGGCCTTCGCGATTCGATCGCGCGGCTCGTCGACGAGGCGAAGATTGCCATAATTGTGAAGGAAACGGGTTTTGGCATCGCACCGGACGAGGTGAGATCCCTCTGGGAGCTCGGGGTCGCCTGGGTGGACCTCGCCGGGGCAGGGGGGACCAACTGGATCGCGGTCGAAGCCTATCGCCTCGAGGCGGGGCCCCTCCGCGAGGCGGCCGCCGACTTCGACGACTGGGGCTGGCCCAGCGCCCTCCTCCTCGCAGGCTTGAGCGATTGCGGGGTTCTGGGCGGCAGCGCTGGTTTGCGGCTCATCGCCTCGGGGGGGCTGCGCAACGGTGTCGATCTGGCGAAGGCCGTCGCCCTCGGCGCTGGTCTCGGGGCCATGGCCCTGCCTCTGGTTCGCGCCCTCGAGTCGGGCGGCCGGGACGGGGCGGCCGCCTTTATCGAACGTGTCGCCATCGGGTTTCGCGCGGCGATGCTTTTGTCGGGGTCGCGGAATCTGGAGGCCCTCCGCCGCGGCATCCTCGGCTTCGACCCGGAGTTCCTGGCCTCCGCGCGGGAAATCGCCGCCTTGGGCGGGGGCGGTCTTGGCGCGAGCGGAGGGGCGGGCGGAGGCGCCACCGCCGACACGGCTGCGCTCAGGGGCGCGGGTGAGGGGGCGGGCCTGCACGTCGCGGATCAAGGGGCGGGCGGTCTTGGCGCGGGTGAAGGGGCGGACGATGCACCTCAATAGTACCAATCACAATGCGCAGACATATCTGGCCGAGCGAAGGGCTATCATTCTCGGAAGTCTGAAAGCCATTTGCGGCGAGCGGGGGGCTGATCTCGAGCAGGCCCTCCCCGGCGGCGCCGCCCTGATGGATCGCGTATTCGATTACGCATCCCGTGGCAAAATGCTGCGAGGCAGCCTCGTCTATCTCGGCGCCGAGCTTTTCGGCCGTCCTGAGGCGAGGGGGCTCGCCGAAATCGCGGCGGCGATGGAGTTCTTCCAGGCCGGTCTCCTTATTCACGACGACATCATGGATCGCGACGATCGCCGGCGCGGCGGGCCTTCGGTGCATGCTGCCTATATCGATGAGGCCTCCGCCTCCGGTGCGGGGGATCCTCGTCATCTGGGCGAATCCCTGGCCACCTGCGCGGGCGATGTCTGCTTTTTCGAAGCCATCAGATTGCTTTCGTCTGTGGCCGGTGGATCGGGGGCCGCAACAACAGGCAGCTTGACAACAGGCAGCGCGGCGATTGGCCGTGCTGTTTTGGGCGGCCCGGCGGGGGCGGCGGCGGCCGATGGAGCGAAGGCGGTCTCGACCGGCCTGGCCTCGTTGATTGCCCTCTGCGGCAGCGAACTTTCTGTGGTGGGTCTCGCACAGATGACCGATTGTCGCTTCGGCGAGCTGCCAGCCGAACCTTCGGAGGGAGAGATTATCGCCATGTATCGCGGCAAGACGGCGCGCTACAGTTTTTCCCTTCCCTTCGCCCTGGGCGCCGCACTTGCGGGACGCGACGATAGTCGCGAGGCAATTTTCGCCATCGGCGACCTCGCAGGGCTCGCTTTTCAGCTGCGCGACGACGAAATCGGACTGTACGGCGACCCTGAGCGGACCGGCAAGGTGGCTGGCTCGGACATTCGCGAAAACAAGAAGACCTTGTGGCGTTCGCGTCTCCTGGCGCGGGCCGGGGCCGAGCAGGGGCCCCGCCTCCTCTCGATCTACGGCAACGGCGACATCGGGACGGTCGAGGTCGAATACGTGCGGCATCTCACCGCGGCCCTCGGAGTCAGGGTCGAGATCGCCCAGTGGCGCGACGACATGGTCGCGGAAGCGAAGGTCCTGATCGCGGCCCTCGACGTCGGCGACGAAGGAGTCCGCTCGATCCTTCTCGACCTGGTCGACTGGATGGCTTCGAGAAAAAGCTGAGCGAGGTTTCCACCCGAAGGCTCGAGGGTGCCGGGGCTATGGCGCGGCCTGCCGCATCAGGCTCGGCTTGCCTCATTAGGCGCGGCCTGCCGCATCAGGCGCTGCCTGCCGCCGGCAGCCTGGCGCGGAGGCTCCATCGTCCTCGACACTCGCGTAGCTTCCCGAATACACTCGCCCATCATGCCGAAAGATCGTTCAAGCGCCCGCCTCTTCGGACTCGCCACGGCGCTTCTTTGGGGTTTTTCCTTTCTCTCGATCAAGACAGCCGTCGCCGAAGTGCCGCCCATGACCCTCGGTTTCCTGCGCTTCGGGGTCGCCATCCTCCTCCTCCCCTTCATCGCCCTCGCGGTCAAGGAGGATCTGCGCGTCAAGCCGCGGGACCTTCCCGTGCTCATCGCCGGCGGACTCGTGGGTTATACCTTCTATTTTTTCGGCGAGAACAACGGCGTGAAGCGCCTTTCCGCCTCCGAGTCATCGCTTATAATTGGTACAATTCCGGTCTTCACGATGGTCGCCGAACGGATCTTCTTCCGCACGCGCCTGTCCTGGCATTCGTGGGCCGGCGCGATGCTCTCTTTCGCGGGCGTCATGTTCATCGTCGCGGGAAAGGGCGGCGGCGTTTCGTCGCTCCCCGGCGTCCTCTTCATGGGGCTCGCCGTCCTCTGCTGGGTCGTCTATGCCTTCATAACACGCAAGATTTCCGGCCGCTACGGGCAGGTGACCGTCACTTTCTGGCAGACCCTTTTCGGCTTCGCGGGCTTCGCGCCTTTCGCGCTGCTCGAAGCGGGGGCCTGGCGCGCGCCGAGCCCGGCGGCGATCCTCAACATCCTCTATCTCGGGATCTTCTGCTCGGCGATCGGCTATTGGCTCTACGTCATGGCCCTCGACAGTCTCGGCCCGGGGGCCTCGAGCGTCTTCATCAATCTCATCCCGGTGGTGTCGGTCATCGCGGCCTTTTTCATCATGGGAGACAGGCTTTCGGCGAGCCAGTGGGCTGGCGCGGTTGTCGCCATCGCCGGCGTCTATCTGGCGACGATGCCGGCCAGGGCTGGGAAAGCCCGAGCCTCCGAGGCGGCCTCAGGCTAGCGGGCTGGTGCGAAGGCAGCCGCCGTGGCGTAATCGTCCCGCGCGGCTGACGGGATCAGGTCGAAGACGAGGGTGTGGACGACGATTTCGCCGGAGCGAAATCGTCCCGAGCTGCTGAAGGGATCAGGTCGAAGACGAGGGGGTGGACGACGATTTCGCCGGAGCGAAATCGTCCCGCGCTGCAGAAGGGATCAGGTCGAAGACCTGATCCCTTCTGCAGCGCGAAGGCCCGAGGCCCATGCGGCCGTGATGCCCCGGCTTGTGCCCGCCCCGTCGCCGATCAGCCAGAGCCGCGGCAAGGCCTGGAAATTCCCGTCCATGAAGGACGGCCGGTTCGCGTAGAGCTTGATTTCGGGGTAATACATAAGAGTGCTGGGATGGAGAATGCCGGGCACAATGGTGTCGAGGGTTTTCATCGCCTTCCAGAGGGCCTCGAGAATTTTGCCGGGGCAGGCGAGGGCGAGGTCGCCGGGGGTGGCCGACTTCAGGGTGGGCTCGAAGTCGTAGAGATCGCCGTTGAGGCCGGCCGCCTTGGAGCGCTTCCCGAGGCGGAAATCGCCCACACGCTGGACGATCGGCGCTCCGCCGCCCAGGAGGCTGGCCTGGGCGCCGAGCATGCGGGCGTAGGCCTGGCCGCTCGCCAGGGGCTGGGTCAGGGTGATCGTACGCAATAGGGCGAAATTGGCCAGGCCGTTGGCAGGCCGCGATTCCGACCAGGCGTGGCCGTTCACCGAATACCAGGGCTTCCCGTCGCCATCCTCGTATTTTTCCTGAACCACGTGGGCAGCCCGCGAGTTGGTGCAGAAGGTCCTCGTCTTGAGGGGGAAGAGGAATTTGGGATCGTAATAGTCCTTAACGATCGCATAACGTTCCTCCCGGGCCTCCACCCGGATGCCGATGTCGACGACATTGTCCGTGTACGCGATGCCGAGGGCGCTCATCACTTCCTGGAGGAAGGCGAAGCCGCCCCGGCCCGGGGCGATGACGAGGTCGCGGCAGGCTATCTCCCTCTTGGCGCTCGTCGCGATCCAGCCGCGATTGCCCTTCGGCGCCGCTTCGATCTTGAGAACCTGCTCGTCGAGGCCGAAATCGACGCCTCGGCCGGAGAGTTCGGCCATGAGCCTCTTGATGAGCTCGAGGCCGCCGTCGGTGCCGAGGTGGGCCTGCCGTATTTCGATCAGGCTGCTGTTGAGGCGCTCGGCGCGCTTTGCGTAGACCGAGACGTTGCGCTTTTCGAGGATATCGGGCTTGAGGAAGGCTTCGACGCGGCGGAGGTAGGGAAGGGCGGTCGCCTCGTCCCAGACGCCCACGGGAAAGCCGATGGGCCAGCTGAAATTCATCTTGCAGTCGTTGCGGAGGCCGCCGGAGGAGTAGCTGTGGCGGTCGAGCAACAGAATCGAGGGGGGCTTGGCGCCCTCGAGGAGGCCGAAGGCGGCACCTAGCCCTGCGGGGCCGGTGCCGATGATCACGACATCATAGTGGTCCATTGCGCCGGCAAGTATAGCAGGCCGGGGCGCGGAAAAGGAACCAAAAGAGAGGCTCCGGTCCGGGCTTTCGAATCGGCCGCCGCTCGGGCCCGACCAGCCAGCGCCCGACCAGCCAGCGCCCGGCAACTAGCCGCCGCCTTGGCACGACCCACTTCACTCCTGCACCGGAGACCTCTCGGAGATAATGAACTTTGAGGCTTCGGCGAGCACC
>JAJXVS010000226.1 GCA_021782015.1 bacterium
GACTGTTTATGACCATCGTCCAGAGGGGAAAGAGGACGAGGGCGCTCCAGAACGAAAGGAAAAGGTATTTGAAGAACTTCCCCGGTGTGGCGACCTTCTTTTGCCGAATCCTCATTGCACTGCCTCCCGTCCCCGTTTCTTTTCGGGCCTTTCGCCGGTAAGCCGGTTCGCGAGGAGTATTCCCGCGAAGAGTACCAGAAAGGTGGTCGTCGCCACGGCGGCGCCGAGCCCGAGATCGGGAATGCCTACGGGATGCTGGCCCGCGATGCCCGTTCTGTAGAAGAAAGTACCCATCAAGTCGGTGGCGTAGGCAGGCGGCCCGTTGGCGCCCTCCATCGCGTACACCACGTCGAAGGCGTTGAAATTGCCCACGAAGGTCAACACCGAAACAATACCGATTATCGGCAGTAGGAGGGGCAATTTGATCTTTACGAAGATGAGCCAGCCTCCAGCCCCGTCGATCTCGGCCGCCTCGAAGAGGTCCTCGCTTATCCTTTCGAGACCCGCGAGGAACATCATCGTGGGCAGGCCCACCCACTGCCATGACGAGACGAGGGAGATTGCCCCGAGGGCCGTATGTGGGTCTCCGAGCCAGGGAAGGGCCAGATTGCCGAGCCCGATATTCGTCAGCACTATATTGAGGGCGCCCCATTGGGGGTTGAGGATGAGCTTCCAGATGTAGCCGGTGACCAGTACCGATAAAGTCACAGGTATGAATATTATGGTCCTGAACAGGCCCTTTCCCCGAAAACCCTTGCCCGCCAGGATGAGGGCGAAGGCCAGCCCCAGGGTGTTCTGCACCGCCATCTGGATCGCGAAGAAGACCCAGGTGTTGCGGAAGGCCGTGAAGAACCGCGTCGAGGTCTCCGGATCGGTGAATAATCTGACATAATTGCCAAAGCCGACGAAGTTGTCGAGGACATAACCCTTGCCGGAGAAGAAACTCAGGCGCAGGGAGTTGATTACCGGATAGGCCATGAAGGCCGCATAGACGATGAGTGCCGGCAGCGCGTACAAAAACCAGACGGCGCCGCTCTCCTTTCTGACCGCGAGACCCTGCTTCATCGACCCTTCCTCCCCGCGCAAGCCGCGGCGTCCCCGGGACTTCCGGGGCGCCGAAGGATGCGAATGGCTTATTTAATTGGCTTATACCATTGGGCAAGACCCGATGCGACGGCGTCGGCGGCCTGCTTCGGGCTTTCTTTTCCCGTCATGACCGCGATCGCGTTGTCCTGGAGGAGGTTGTAACCAGAGGGATTGCCCGTCATGAGATGGGGCCACACGAATCGCACGTCGGTCGGGTGGGACTTGGTCATCTGGAGGAATTCATTGGCGTGGACGTCCGGAATGGGAGCGGCGTTGGCGGCGATTGGGAAGAATCCCGTCGGCACATCGCTGGCGACGAT
This sequence comes from bacterium, assembly GCA_021782015.1. GTDB lineage: Bacteria > Spirochaetota > Spirochaetia > Treponematales > Rectinemataceae > CAIJMU01. The sequence goes on from JAJXVS010000226.1 coordinate 1,407, forward strand.
CGGGGCGGCCTCGTCGGAATAGAGCCATTCCAGGAAGGTCTTCGCGGCGTCTATGTGCTTCGAAGCGGGATTGATCGCGATGCCCGAATCGGGGTGGAAGGTGACATAGCCCTTCTTGCCCGCGGGGGGCGGGGGCGCAAAAACAGACCAATTAAAGGGAAGATCCTTGAAGCTGGCCATGGTCCAGGAACCGTCGAAATACATCGCGGCCTTGCCGTTGGCGAAGATGGCGTTCTCGTCGTTGTAGGTCAGGGCCTCGAAGCCCTTGGGGCAATAGGGTGCGATGTCCTTCATGGCCTGGAAGAGGGAGACCATCTTCGCGTCGTTGAAGGGCGTCTTGCCGGACTCGTAGGCGAGGCGTCCCTCCGGTCCGCCGAGGAAGTTCGGCGCGATGTTCATGAGGACGACCTCGTTGATGTCCCACTGGTCGGCCAGGCCGTTGGCAAGGGGTGTGATCCCCGCGTCCTTCAATTTCTGGCAGACATCGAGGAATCCCTCCCAGGTCGTCGGAACGGAAAGGCCCTGGGCCGCGAAAATATCCTTATTGTAATAGACTCCATGCGAAACAGCCGCGAAGGGAATGGCGAAACTCCGCCCTTTCTCGTCGGTCCAGGGGGCTCGCGCCAGCTCGGAGTACTGCTTCTTGAGGCCCGGGAGGTCGCTCACGTCCAGGAAATAGCCTTCCTTGAAAAGGGCCCGGCCGGTGTCGTAGGACCTGGCGTACATCAGGTCGGGGCCGATACCGGATTGCAGCTGCAGATGGAGGGCCGCGTTGTAATCGGGCGGATTGGTCGGATCGAATTTGATTACGATGTTCGGGTATTTCTGGTTGAAGGCCGCCAGCAACTGGGTCATCTGCGCGACATCGTCAGCCCGCCATGAGCCCAAGGTGAACTCCACCTTCGCCTGCGCCGCCGTCGTCAGCGGTAATAATGCCGCCATCGCGAGACCGATGAGGATCGGAATACTGCCTCGTTTCTTCATTGCTACCCTCCTTGTTTGGGTTGCTGCGAGTTTCCCTTCGTTTCGTCGGGTTGGCAATGGATGGAGGCGCGTACAAATGTCACTATTTTGTACTAGGGACCCGTCGGATTCCTGGAGTTGCCGGTATGCATTTCACGGGCCATTCGCACGGCGGCCGCGCGGTCAGCTACGCCGAGCTTGTCGTAGATGGTGCTGATGTGGTTCCGGACCGTCTGCTCGGCGATGCAGAGCTCCGAGGCGACTTCTTTGTTGGAGAGCCCCTCGACCATATGGCCGAGAATCTCCCTTTCTCGTCTCGACAGGTCCTGGAGCCATTCGGGCTCCTTCGGGCTCGCGAACTCGGGTTTGAGATAGGCGCGCTTGATGAGGCCCCGGGCTACGCTCGGCGCGATGAGAAAGGCCCCGCCGGCGAGGGCCCTGATGGACGCAACGAGCTCCACGGGCGGGATGTCTTTGAGGAGATATCCGGCGGCGCCGAGCTCGAGGGCTTCCTTCACGTATTCGTCGTCCTCGAAGGTCGTGAGCATCATGATCTTGCAGGCCGGACAGGACCTCATGATGGCGCGCGTGGCCTCCACCCCGTCCATCACCGGCATCCGGACGTCCATGATGATAATATCGGCGCGGGCTGTCGCCATGGCGGCCACGGCCTCGGCCCCATTCCTCGCAATACCGACGACTTCCATGTCATCGGCCGAATGCTCTATCACCGTGCGGAGACTCTCGACGAAGAGGGCCTGATCGTCGACGAGAAGCAGCCGAATCCTGTCCATTCACCTCACTCCTTGACCTGCAGCGGGATTCGCGCGCGGACGACGAAACCATCCTCGGAATTGCCCGCTTCGAGCTGCCCACCGAGGGCCCCGATCCTTTCACGCATCCCCGACAGGCCGATGCCTTCGGCGAGGCTGGATGATCCCCTGCCGTCGTCCCGGACCATGATGTGGAGATTCAGCCTGTCTTCGCGGAAGGTGATCGATATCGAGCGCGCCTTCCCGTGCCTGAACGCGTTGATCATGCTTTCCTGGATGAGCCTGTACACCGTCAACCAGGAGCCTTGGGCGAGAAGGCCCTGGGCGTTCCCGAAATCCAGATTGACCCTCACTCCCGTCACGGTCTCGAAATTGCGCGCGACCTTGATGAAGACGCCCAGGCCCGGATTCCTCGGCTCATCGGTCCTCCGGAGCTCGTAGAGCGTCTTGCGGGTTTCCCTGAGACCCTCGGCCACGGCGTCGCGGGCCATCGCGAGAAGTTCCACGAGCCTAGCGTTGCCCCTGTCGACGAGCATGAGCGCCGCCTCGATCATCATCTGCTGATTGGTGAAGGCATAGCCGACGATGTCGTGGATTTCGCGGGTAATGCGATTGCGTTCGAGGAGGGTCGATTCCTCCTCGGCCATCGCAAGGGCGCTCTGGAATCCCGCGTTCACTTCGGCGATTCGGTCGATCGCTTCGTTGAGCCTCTTCGCCTCGCGGAGAGCCCTCCGTCTCGATTCGCCGAACAGGGTCAGCGCGAGCCCTGCGAGAAAGGCGAAGACGAGAACGAATCCGAGGAGGACATATTCATCGGGCCGGGCCCCGTCCTTGTGGATCCCGAAGACCGTGGCATCGCCCTCGAAGGCGAGGGCGAGGGCCACGAGCACGCTCCCGACGAAGAGCGCCTCGGCGAGGGGGAATGTCGCTACTATGATCATTTCGAGCGGAATGCCGAGGGTTATCTTGACCCCCGAGGTGGCCGGGAGGGGATAGATCGCGAGGAGGTAGCAGCCGAAGGCGATTATGGCGGCGATCTTCCTGCCCGTTTCCGCTTTTGAAAGGGCGGCGAAGGACTGGAAGGCGAGCGAAAGGATGGCGAGCGCGTAGAACTGGAGATCCCATGCCGCGGGGAGAGCGCGAAGGGGCCGGCCGAGGGCGTAGAGCACGGCGGCGAAGACATGGCAGATGGCGACGAGGGTCGCGAGGAATATTTCGGCCAGGGAATTCGACACGCACGAGTATCAGCGTCGGGCGATGGCCCTGTCAATGGCGGGTCTTCAGGCCACGGCCCCTTCCCAGGCCCGTCACCGCCGTGAAGCCACTTTGCAGTGGCCGGCGGACCGTGCTAGCATTCCGCCCGATCATGGCAAGCAGCTCCAAGTACGACGAATCGAAAATCAAGACTCTTTCGAGCCTCGAGCACATCAGGCTCCGGACCGGCATGTACATCGGCCGCCTGGGCGACGGCTCGAACGCCGATGATGGTATCTACGTCCTCCTCAAGGAAGTCGTCGACAACTCGATCGACGAATTCATAATGGGCGCGGGCAGCCGGATCGAGGTGAAGATCGAACCGATCGTCGATTCCGCGGCGAACCCGGCCGCCGGCCAGGCCAAGGGCGCGACGAAGCCCTCGGGCAAGACCACGGGAACCAGGGCCGCGAAAACGCAGAACCGCACGAAGGTGAGCGTCCGCGACTTCGGGCGCGGCATACCTCTGGGCAAGGTGATCGAATGCGTGTCGATCATCAACACCGGCGCAAAATACAACGACGATGTTTTCCAGTTTTCCGTGGGCCTGAACGGCGTGGGCACCAAGGCCGTCAACGCCCTCTCGGAATGGTTCCGCGTCGTTTCGCATCGGGGCGGCGAGTATTTCGAGGCGGTCTTCGAACGCGGCGTGCTCAGGTCGAAAAGGCACGGAGCCACGAAAGAGAAGGCGGGAACCCTCGTCGAGTTTATCCCCGACCCCGAGATCTTCTCCGACTACGCCTTCAACATGGAGTTCGTCGAGCGTCGGATCCAGAACTACGCCTACCTCAATACCGGGCTCGTTCTCGCCTTCAACGGCAAGGAGTTCGCCTCGAAGAACGGCCTCCAGGACCTCCTCACCGAGGAGGTGGGCGACGGCAAGTTGTACGACATCGGTTACTGGAAGGGCGAGCGGATCGAGTTCGCCTTCACGCACACCGGCGAGTACGGCGAGGAATATTTCTCCTTCGTGAACGGTCAGCACACCTCCGACGGCGGCACCCATCTTTCGGCCTTTCGCGAGGGTTTCCTCAAATCCATCAACGAATTCTTCAAGGGCAACTGGAAGGGCGAGGATGTGCGCGAGGGCATCGCGGCCGCCGTGGCCATCAAGCTCAAGGACCCGGTGTTCGAGAGCCAGACGAAGAACAAGCTCGGCAACTCGGACATCAAGCCCTGGATCATGCAGGAGATGAAGCGGGGCATCGACGATTTCCTCCGGCGCAATCCCGTGGCCGCCAAGGCCCTGCAGGACAAAATCGCCGCCAACGAGCGGCTCCGCACCGAACTCAACATTGTCAAGAAGGAAGCCAAAGAGGCTGCGCGCAAGATCGAACTCAAGATCCCGAACCTCAAGGACTGCAAGCGTCATCTCGGCGACGGCCCTGAAGGCGATGAATCGATGCTCTTCCTCACCGAGGGACTTTCGGCGGCCGGATCGATAGTGAGCGCCCGCGACGTGATGACCCAGGCGATCTTCTCGCTGCGCGGCAAGCCCGAGAACATGTACTCGCGCAAGCGCACGGCCATCTACAAGAACGAGGAACTCTACAACATGATGATGGCCCTCGGCATCGAAAATGGCGTCGAGGGCCTCCGCTACGGCAAGATCGTCGTGGCGACGGACGCCGACTATGACGGCTTTCACATCAGGAACCTCCTCCTCACCTTCTTTCTCACCTACTTCGAGGAACTCGTCACCCAGGGCCGCGTGTACATCTTCGAGACTCCCCTGTTCCGCGTGCGCACCAAGCAGGTGACCCGCTATTGCTACTCGGCGCGCGAACGCGACACGGCCCTCTCGGACCTGGGCGCGAGTGCGGAAACCACCCGGTTCAAGGGCCTCGGCGAGATCAGCCCCAAGGAATTCGGACAATTCATAGGATCGGACATCCGGCTCGTCCGCGTAGATGTCCAGACCCT
>JAJXVS010000227.1 GCA_021782015.1 bacterium
GCGAAGACCGCGAAGGCTCGGGCCATTTTGATCGGCGCGACGCTGATGACGCCCAGTCCGAGCGGATAAACCCGGGGGAAGGTGCGCCGGATCTCTGCCGGATCGGTGATATCGAGAAGGGCGGCGGCCCTGTTGATGGCCGCGTCGAAACCGATCTTGTCGAGGACCTTGAGCGAAGGCACATTCATCGAATGGGCGAGGGCGTACCAGGTCAGGACCGTTCCCGAAAACTCGCCTTTGTAGTCGAGGGGTATATAGGGGGTCCCATCCTCATTGTAGAACACCACCGGGCTGTCGTCGATCATCGTGCCTTCGGTGAAGAGCCGCGAATCGATGGCCGCGGAGTAGTAGAGCGGTTTGAAGGTGGAGCCCGGCATGAGCTTGGCCTGTGTGGCCCTGATGAGCTGGTTCGCCTGATCGAATTTAGAGCCGCCCACTATGGCCTTGATATAACCCGTGTCGTTGTCGATGGTGATGAGGGCGCCTTCGACCGTCGATTTTTCCAAATCGATTTTGAGCTTGGCATAGCTCGCGTTCGTTATGGCCTTGAGACTCGGCAGGCCAAAGAGGAGGGCCGCCGCGTCGGCCGCAGGCGCCACCCGTCTTTCGAAATAGTTTTCAGCATTGGCCCTTATTTTGGTTTCGGAGGCGAAGAGGGGCTCAAGATTGAAACCCAATCCGAGCATTTCCACGATGGGCACATAGGTTTTTTCAGCCCCGCCCAGATTCAGGGAATTCGAAGCCTGGAAATCCCGGTTCGCCTGGTCGATGCCCCGCTTCATCAGGGCGTCGGCCTGGGCCTGCATATCGAGATCGAGGGTGGTGTGGACGGTAAAGCCATCTTTATAAATATCGAGCGACCCGTACAGCATGTCCTCGAGCTGGCGGCGCACATATTCGCTGAACCAGGGCGCCTTGTCGTCGCGCGTGAAATACGCCGTCGTCGCAACTCGCGTGTAGTCGAAATTGGACCAGTAGTCGTCGAACGAAGCGTCGGCGTCCGCCTTGGTGCAGTACCCGAGCCTGACCATCTGGTCGAGCACCTCGCGCGATCGGGCCTTCGCGTTGTTGGGATTCGCAATCGGGTTGTATTTGGCCGGACTCGAAAGCTGGATCGCGAGGACAGCCGACTCGGCGAGGGTGATGTCTCGGGCCGAGTGGCCGAAATAGAATTTGCTCGCCGCCTCGACGCCGTAGCAGCCGGCGCCCATATACATCCGATTCAGATAGAGTTCGAGGATTTCATCCTTCGTGTAACGCCGCTCGAGCTGGAGCGCCCACCAGAGTTCCACGATCTTGCGACGGTAGGTGATGTCGGCCCGATTCGCGTAGAGGGTGCCCGCCAGTTGCTGGGTGATCGTCGAGCCGCCGCCGAGGGACAGCCCGGTGAGCTTGCCGAGGGCCGCCCGGAAGATGCTTTTTACCGTGAATCCGTGATGGTGATAAAAGGATTGATCCTCGCGGGTTATGACTGCGTCGATCAGGTATCGGGGCAGCTCTTTCAGCGTGATGATTTCACGCTTCTCGTCCGAGGAGAACTCGGTGATGAGTCTGCCTTTGACATCGAGAATCTTTGTCGGCAGGGCCGCCTGGAAGCTGGTGAAGTTTTCTGAATTGACGATGTTGCTGGTGGCGGCGATCGCAATGCCCGAGAGAGCCCCGAAAAGGAGGGCGGCGATCGGGGTCGCGATTAAAAGGATGCGAACGATACGCGCGACCCGTGAACGAGAAGCCATAGGCGCCACAGTACGCGAAGAGCCTTCCCTTGGTCAATTGCGCCCCTGCCGCCACCGAGCCGAGGACGCGATACAGCGATCGGCCCGAGAGCGCAATGCGGGTTCAGGCGCAGAATCGGGCCTAGCGCAAGGAGCGACGAAGGCGAGGAGCGGAACGTGCTTTTTGCACGTGAGCACGGAGCCGAGGACGCGACACAGCGATCGGCCCGATTATGCGCCTGAATATAAAAAGGCCGGTTTTTGGGGAAAAAACCGGCCAACCCGTTGAGGTATCGGAATCGCGTCATGGTGTACTGGGAGGGGAACCATGCCGCTTTCCCGACAAAGAAACTATCGTCAACGGGCAATCTCAAATTTAGCATAAAGCGCAGGCAAAAGCGAAGTATTTCGCTCGGCACTCACCGCGGCTTCTTCCCGGGTCTTTTCGCGCTCCACTTTGCCCATTGACGAATTCCAGTTGACAGATTGTGACTTTGGCCCTTGTTGACAGCGCTCGTCCTTTTTCGCTACCCTTTTCTCGATTAATGGGATCCGAGGCCGCGATGTCGGCCCACGGTGCCCGGGACTTTCCAGATTATGGCCCGATTTTGGGCTAATCCGTTTTAGTATCGAGGGGGTTTTCGATGAAAGTAGCCATCAACGGCTTTGGCAGGATCGGTCGCCTCGTCTTCCAATCCATCGTCGATCAGGGCTTGCTCGGCAAGGACAAGATCGACGTGGTCGCCGTCGTGGATGTTTCCACCGACGCCGAGTATTTCGCCTATCAGCTCAAGTACGATTCCGTGCAGGGCCGCATGAAAGCCTCAGTCTCCGCCAAGAAGAGCGATCCCTCGCTTGCCGAGGCCGATACCCTCGTCGTCAACGGTCACGAGACCAAGTGCGTGATGGCCGAGAAGGAGCTGAAGAACCTCCCCTGGGCCAAGCTCGGTGTCGAGTACGTGCTCGAGTGCACCGGCCTTTTCGCCGACGAGAAGGCCTTCGGCCACCTCGACGCCGGCGCCAAGAAGGTCATCATCTCCGCCCCCGCCAAGTCCAAGGACGAAACCAAGAAGATCCCGACCTTCGTCATGGGCGTCAACCATGAAAAGTACGACCCCGCCAAGAACAACGTCGTCTCCAACGCCTCCTGCACCACCAACTGCCTCGCCCCCGTCGTCTATGTTCTTCTCAAAGAGGGCATCGGCATCGAGAAGGGCCTCATGACCACGATCCACGCCTACACCGCCACCCAGAAGACCGTTGACGGCGTTTCCAAAAAGGATTGGCGCGGCGGCCGCGCGGCGGCCATCAATACCATTCCCTCGACCACGGGCGCCGCCAAGGCCGTCGGCGAGGTTCTCCCGGAGACCAAGGGCAAGCTCACCGGCATGTCCTTCCGCGTGCCCGTACCCACGAGCTCAGTCGTCGACCTCACCTTTACCGCCTCCCGCGACACCTCGATCGAGGAGATCGACGGCCTCATGAAAAAGGCCAGCCAGGGCTACCTCAAGGACATCCTCGGCTACTGCAACGAGGAGCTCGTCTCCACCGATTTCATCCACGATCCCCGTTCATCGATCTATGACAGCCTCGCAACCGTGCAGAACAACCTTCCCGGCGAAAAGCGCTTCTTCAAGGTTGTCTCGTGGTACGACAACGAGTGGGGCTATTCCAACCGCGTGGTGGACCTCCTCCGCTACATGGCATCGAAGAAGTAATCAGTCGCGATATTCACGGGGCACCTCACTATCGCGCACGATAGTATGGTGCCCTTTTTTCTGATCGGAGGTCATCATGATCAAGACCGTCAAGGATATTCCCCTCAAGGGCAAGCGCATCGTCATGCGCGTCGATTTCAACGTTCCCATGAAGGATGGCAAGGTGCAGGATGATACCCGCATCATGGCCGCCCTTCCCACCATACAGTACGTTCTCGACCAGGGCGCGAAGAGTCTCGTCCTCATGTCCCACCTCGGCGATCCCAAAAAGGATATGAAGAAGGCCAAGGAAAAGGCGGAAAAGGACGGCAAGACCTTCGACGAGGCGAAGTACATCGCCGGCAAGCATCGGATGCGGCCCGTCGCCGAGTACCTGGCGACAAAGCTCGGCAAGCCCGTCGTCTTCGCCGGCGAGGACTCCTGCTACGGCAAAAAGGCCTTTATCGAAGGCCAGGGCGCCGGCGCTGTCGTCATGCTCGAGAACACGAGGTTCCACAAGGAAGAGACGAGCGAGGACGCCGCCGAGCGCGACAAGCTCGCGAAGGAACTGGCCACCTATGGCGAGATCTTCGTGAACGACGCCTTCGGCACGGCCCACCGCGATCATGCCTCCACCGCCTCGATCGCCAAATTCCTCCCCGTCACCGTCGGCGGTTTCCTCATGGAAAAAGAGATCGAGTACCTCGAGCCGATGGTAACCAATCCCAAAAAGCCCATGGTCGCCATCATCGGCGGCGCCAAGGTCTCGTCCAAGATCGCCGTCCTCGAGAGCCTCCTTAAGAACGCCTCGGCCCTCATCGTGGGCGGCGGCATGGCCTACACCTTCCTCAAGGCCCAAGGGCACAAGATTGGCAAGAGCCTCGTCGAAGACGACCAGCTCGACACGGCGAAGTCCATCATTGCCGCGGCCCAGAAGGCCAAGGTCGAACTCGTCCTCCCCCTCGACCATGTCTGCGCGGAGACTTTTGACGCCGGCGCGGCGCCCAAGCCCCTCGACGGCCTCGACATCCCCGACGGGATGCTTGGCATGGATGTCGGTCCCAAGACCCTGGCGAAGTACGCCGAGGTCCTGAAAAGCGCGAAGAGCGTCGTGTGGAACGGCCCCGTCGGCGTCTTCGAATTCGACGCCTTCGCCAAGGGCACCGAAACCGTGGCCAAGCTCGTCGCCGAGGCCACGGGCCGGGGCGCGATCACCGTCGTGGGCGGCGGAGACTCGGTCGCGGCCGTCAACAAATTCGGGCTGGCCTCGAAAATGAGCCACGTCTCCACAGGCGGCGGCGCCTCCCTCGAACTCCTCGAGGGCAAGATCCTGCCCGGCATCGCGGTGATCGAAAAGAAATAAGCATTGGTTCTAATATGAGGGCGTCGACGCCCGGGCCCCCACGGCTCATTCAGTTTTTGCAAAGGAACAGCCATGAAGCAACTGTATATCGCCGGCAACTGGAAAATGCACAAGACGGTCGCCGAGTCCGTCGCCCTCGCCAAGGATCTCGTCGCTAAACTGGGTGCCTCCGGGCAAAAGGTGATGATCGCCCCGGCCTTCACCGCCCTGGCGTCGGTGGCCGCCGTCGTCAAGGGGACGAAGATCCGCCTCGGCGCCCAGAACATGGGGCCGGAGGAACAGGGCGCCCATACCGGCGAGGTCTCGGTTCTCATGTTGAAGGATCTGGGTGTCTCGACGGTCATTCTCGGCCATTCCGAGCGCCGCCATTCCTACAAGGAGGACGACGGCCTCATCAACAAGAAGGTCCTCCTCGCCCTCAAACACGGGATTGAGCCCATTCTGTGCGTGGGCGAAACCCTGGAGGAGCGCGAGGCGGGCAGGCTCGAATCCGTGATCGGCACACAGGTGCGCGAAGGCCTCAAGGGTGTCGATGCAGCCGTTCTTGCGAAGCTTGTCATCGCCTACGAGCCCGTCTGGGCCATCGGAACCGGAAAAACGGCCACCCCACAGGATGCCGACGCGGTTCACGCCTATATCCGTAAGGTCCTCGCCGGCCTCTATGGCGAAGGCCCGGCGAAGTCCATGTGCATCCAGTACGGCGGCTCGGTGAAGGCCGACAACGCGAAGGAACTCATGGGCATGGCCAATATCGATGGAGCCCTCGTCGGTGGCGCGAGCCTGAAGGCTGAAACCTTCGTTCCGATCGTGGAATTCTAATTCAGGGGCCTCGCGGGGCCTATGTGGCCTCGCGGGCCTTGCGGGCCTGCGTGGCTTTGCGGGCCCTCGCGGGCCCTCGCGGGCCCGCGGGACCATTTTGCGGGGCAGTATTCCCGCTTGTCAAAATGGAATCGATCCGTTACTATCCCTTGCCGTCTTCCGGTATTTCGCCACGACCTAGGGTATGGCGATTCCCGGACATGCATCGCCACGAAAGCTGGAGTCCTCCATGGGTATTTTGAGCATTTTTCTTCTCGTGATATTTGTGATCGTTTCTCTTCTTCTGATTTTCATGGTGATCATCCAGAATGAGGGCTCCGAAGGCCTCGGAGGCATCTTCGCCGGTTCGAGCAATACGGCCTTCGGCTCCCGGTCCAGCAATGTGATGCAGCGCTTCACCTATGTCTTGGGTGCTCTGTTCTTCGTCTGCGCATTCTCGTTGGCCCTTCTCAACAAGGGCTCGACGGGCAATGTCGAGGCCGCCGCCCTCAAGAACGCGCCCGCGCAGTCGACCTCATCCGAATGGTGGAAAAACAACGGCCAGCAGTCGACTCCGGCCACGCCCCTCGTTCCGGCGATTCCCGCGCCTGGCACGGCTCCCGCCGGGGCTTCCACGGCGACTCCTCCCCCTCCCGCTGGACAAAGCGGTTCGGGCACGGGGAATTGAAGGGCTCGGTCAATCTGCGATGGAGCC
>JAJXVS010000228.1 GCA_021782015.1 bacterium
ACCGCTGGGGCTGGTGGCGAATGAACTCGTGCTCAACGCGATCAAATATGCCTATGCGGACGGCCGCCATGGATCAATCAGGGTAACCTTCGCGAAGGTCGGACAGGTCTTCACCCTGGAGGTGCGGGACGAGGGCGGGGGCTTTCCCCCGGGCCTCGACCCATTCACCTGTCAATCGATGGGCCTCACCCTCGTGCGCAGTCTCGCCGGCCAGCTCAAGGCCTCGCTTGGCTTCGAGGGGCCACCGGGCCTCGTCGCGACCCTCGGTTTCGAAGTGGCGCCCGGCATCGAAGTGGCGCCCGCCCCGCATGAATGAAATGAAGACCCGGGCCGTCGCTTTCTTCGTCCTTTGCCTGATACTCGCGGCCCGGGCGGCCTTCGCAACTGATCCCTCCCCGGGCGGCCCGCGTCCACGGGTGGCCCTCGTCCTTTCCGGCGGGGCCGCCCTGGGCATGGCCCACGCCGGCGTGATCGAAATAATTGAAAGCTTCGGCATCCCCATCGACATGGTACTCGGCACCAGCATGGGGGCCATCGTGGGCGGCCTCTATGCCTCGGGGTACTCGCCGGAGGAGATGCAGAAAATCGTCGTCGGCCTGGACTGGCCGAAGCTCTTTTCGGAGCGTAGCGAGAATCCCGGCGACCGTTACCGCATCGAGCGCGACGCGCGCTTTCCGGCCAAGCTGGGCTTCGACCGGACCGGCCTCCACTTCGGCGAGGGCCTGCTCGCCGGGCAGAATGTCCTCACCCTCTTCACCCGTCTCACGCTCGATGTCGCAGGTATAACCAATTTCGATGATCTTCCCGTTCCCTACCGGGCGGTCGCCGCCGACATTGTCACCGGCGAGCGCGTCGTGTTTTCGGGCGGATCCCTGGCCGAGGCGATGCGGGCGAGCATGTCCATCCCGGGCCTCTTCGCGCCCTGGGAATACCACGGCCATTCCCTCGTCGACGGCGGCATCGTCGACAACATGCCCGTCGATATCGCCCGCGAAATGGGGGCGGATATAGTCATCGCCGTCGAATCGCGCATCCGGGGAGCGAGATCCGCCGAGGAACTGCGTTCGGGGCTGGCGGTCACGAGCCAGGCCCTGGAGCTTTTCGTCGAGGAGAACATGCGGGCCTCGCGGAGGGACGCCGACCTTCTCATCCGGCCCGACCTGTCGCGCTTCAATCCGACGAGTTTCTCGGCGGCGGCGCGACTCATTCAAAAGGGGCGCGAGGCGGCCCTCGCGATGAGTCCGCAGCTGGAGGAATTGGCAAGGCGCATCGCCGCGAAACGCCCCTTGGTCACGCAGGATACCGAGCCCAATCGGGCCGCTCGACGCCCTCCTCCCATACTCTCGCGTCTGTCCTTCGCCGGTGGCGATTCCGACGATCGCGCCACGGCGGGCGCGGCCTTCGCCGATCTCCCCGGCCGTCCCCTCGAGGCCTCGAAACTCGAAGCGGCCATCGATCGCGCCTGGGCCAGCGGGCGTTACGAATTGGTGTCGATAGACTTCGCCCCCGATACCGCGGCCCAAACCGCCGTCGGCGGAGGGGCGCCTGCGGCCTCAACGGGCGGAGCGGCGCCTGCGGCCTCAACGGGCGGCGCGACGCCCGCCCTATCGGCCGATGGCGAGCGGCGCTTTCCCCCCGCGGTCGACGGCACCGTCCGGCTCGAGGCTCGGACTCCCTCGCGCAATCTGGTGATGGTGGGCGGCTATTGGCGCGGCGTCTTCTCGCCCCTCGGCTCGAGCGATTCGCGCCTGAGCCCCGCCGCCTATTTCGGGGATATCAGCGGCAAGGATTCGGCCCTTTTCGTGAGTTCCGACATCCTGGGCAAATCGGGAGCGCGGGCCGAATGGTTCGAGCCCCTGGGCCCCTTCTATTTCCGCTCGCGCCTCGAATGGGAGTCGCGCTATGACACCTGGAGCGCCGGCGAGGGGCTTGTCGTCAGAAGCTACTACCGCGATGCGGGAGGTCGGGCGGCTCTTGGACTGAATCTGGGCAGGAACGGGGAATTCGAAGGCTTTTGGTCCCTCGCCTCGGTTCGTGCCAGCCTGCCCGACGATCCGTCGAAGGGTTTTTTCGCGGCTTCCGGCCTGGCCGACAGCGTCCTCGGCATGGCGGGAGCGCGACTGACCTGGGCCGCCTTCGATCGTGAACCCTTCGCCTCGAAGGGCTTTTCCCTCGACATGGAAGGCAGGCTGGCCGATCCCTCCTTCGGAGGCGACACGTCCTTCGTGGCTCTCGACCTCCGAACCGATGCCACAGTTCCCCTTGGCGGCAAAACGAGCCTTGGCGTCTCGCTCTTCGCCGGCAGTGACCTCTCAGGCCTTCCGGGGATCGCCGGCAGGCTTCCCTCGCCGGAGTGGTACAGCCTCGTGCATCCGGGAATCTTTCCCTTGCTGGAAACCCGCTCGGCCCGCGGGACAGGCGATCATGTCTTTGCCGGTTCGGTGGAGGCTCGCAGGCGGATCGGCAGGATGAATGCCCTCCTGGGAGGCGATCTGTATGCGATCGCCAATCTGTCCGTCGGGGCGGCGCGGATCACGAACAATCCGGGCGTCGATTTCTTCCCGTTGCGCTGGAGCGGCGGCATTGGCATCGGAAGCCGTTTCGTGGAGCACCTTGGCGCCCTGGCGATGGCTGGTTTCGTCCTCGATGACGATCCCCTCGCTCCGCTCCGGCCAGCCCTATCATTCCGGCTTGGCAGCCTGACCGAATTTCCCGGCGACAGGCACTGAGAGCCCCGACCAGGCAGGGCGGGGAAAAGCGGGAACCATGAGGGGCGTCCTTCCGATCGAGGAGACTCAGGGCAGGCGGAGCGTCTCCACCATGTAGCGTATCGACGGATCGCCCTTCGTATCCATGATCTTCTCGATCACGAGAACGACCGAATGCCCGTCCGGTCCCACGAGCACGGTGCGAATCGCGTAATCCTTGACCCCATCGCGGAGAATGTCGGGATTGCCCGCGGTCAGCCTCTGGATTGTGCCGTCCTTGGCCGTTTTTTGGATGGCCAGGCCGAAGGAGGAGCGGACGACATCCTTGTCCTGCTTGATGCTCTTGAGCATCGAGATTTGCCAGACATCGTCGGTGGCGAAATCGTGGAAATCGAGGGTCTGTGGCACTTCCGCGCCATCGACAAGAGCATAGATCAGGCGCCCATTCAAGAGCGGGTCGATCTTGGCAGACTTCGCCCGCGCGAGGTCGTCGCCGAAAAGGGAAAAGAGGGCGCCGATCGGCGATTGTCCGGCGTCGATCTTCACCCCGAAGGTATTCAGGAGATGGGTGCCGGGCACGAAATCATTGCGCTTCGTGTCGACGATCGCGACCTCGGCCCAGGCCTTGCCCGTGCCGGCTTCCAGACCATACTGCCCAAACATGAAACGCGATCCATCGGGCGAGAAACCGAGATTCGCGAAGCAGGCGACATCCCCGGCGGCGAGGGGGAAAAGAACGAGTACGGCGACCACCGCAAGCACAGCGCGTCGGATCATGGCGAACTCCTCCTTTCCGTATCGGATTCCCGCGGTCGCGACTTGAAAATAACCGTTCACGCCTCGCTTCCCTAGGCGAAGCGGCGGGGTTATGCTCGCTTCCGTGACACTCGCGACGCGCCGCCGATCCTACTGGCTCTTGTTTATCGCCTCCTTGCTCATCCTGCTTGCGGCCGTCGCCCTGTCCCTGCCACTCTACGGCAAGGGCTTCAATGCCGATGCCTTCAGGGACATGACAACCGCGAAGCCCTGGAAGGGGCCGGGTTTCACCCTCGAAGCCTGGCAGCTCGCTCCCGTCGGGGCCCTCCTCCTCTCCCTGTTCTCGGCGGCCGTGCTGTTCTCCATACTTGTGTCCTTTCGCAAGACGGCTTCGGAAGAAATTTACTTTTTTGCCTTCTGGGCAATGTCCTGTTCTTTCGAAACCGGACGGATTCTCGCGGCCCGGTTCCTGGAGGCCGGGTCTCCGCCTTCGACGATTCTGATCGTAACCCGCCTCGTGCTCGCCGCGAGATTTTCCGGATATGGAGCCTTCTTCATAGCCGGGCTCCGCTCGGCCGGCTTCCGCAACGAACGAGCCGGCCGCGCTCTCCTCGGGGCGATCGGAATAGGCATCGCCGCAGCCTGGACCATTCCCCTCGATTCAGGCCTCTTCGAAAGCGGCTTTCTAGCGCGGCCGTCCTATTTTGTGGAACGCCAGCTCATCGTCGTAGCGCTGTCTCTCGTGTCGGCGGCCAATTTTCTCGTCGCCGTCGAAAACTCGGGCGAAAAGGTCTTTCGCGTGGTGGCGGTGGGAGCTATCCTGCTTCTCGTGGGGCAAGCCATCCTGATTTCGGCCTGGCGCCCCGAGGCCCTCGCGGCGGCCCTAATCCTCATGGCCCTCGGCGCGCGCCTCGTCGTCACCCGCCTTCATAGCCTGTATCTCTGGCAGTGATTCGCGAGACCTGCCGCCAAGGCTGGAAAGCTAGCGCGCCGGGAAAGCCTCTGTTACGGGAAAGCCCGCGCGTCGGGAAGGCCAGGGCGTCGCAAAGGCAGGCCTATAGAGTGCCCAGCCCCTTTCCGCGCCGCAACCCCAAAGCCTCCGGCCTCTCAGAGGAGGAGGGTGGCGAGGGCTCCCGTCAACACGGGCAAGGCGATATTGTCGAGATCTTTGAGCGGCATCGCCTCGACGATGGTAGCGAAGACGGCGATAGCCAATGACTGAAGTGCCTCGCCGCTTACGGCGAAGGCCGCGACAAAGACCGCCAGCATGCAGGTGAGGCTGCCTTCAAGCGACTTGCCGCCGGTGAAGGGCAGGCGAACAGTTCCAAAAAGCTTGCCGATCAGGCTCGATAGCCCATCGCCAAAGGCAAGTGCGTAAATAGCGATCGAAGCTGCCGGATTAGGGTAAAGAAGGAGCGAAAGCATGGCTCCCAGTCCAAGCGTGACGGGACCCATCACATATTTGCCCGAATCGCGACGACGGGCGGCAAGAGCTGTCACCCGCGACACGAGTGGCACCTCAACGCCGCTCATCCGGAGGCTTTCGCTGAGGGCGTAGGTGAGCGTTCCCGCCGCGAGGAGTCCAAGCGCCACGTTGAGATTTACCGCGGCAATGCCTGGAACGATGCCGATAAGTAGATGGATGCTTTTACGGACCAGTTCGATACGGATTTCTTCGCCAAAGGCAATGGTCCCGCCCAATCGCTTCTCGATTCTCAGATTGCCTTCCATGCTTCGACTTTCTCCCAAAGGTTTCAACTTGTCCCTCTATATGCACTTAGCATGCCAATTCTTCCAATATTCCTAATTGTATATCGATAAATGAATTATTTCCATATCCCCAGCCTCCGCATCCTGAATTGTATGCTTTTTTTTACAGTGCGCTCCAATAGATTGCCCACCCTGCGGACTTGACAGGCAAAAAAGCCGAGTGCTACTGTTTGGCCTCGTTTTTGGGCGATTAACTCAGCGGGAGAGTGCTACCTTCACACGGTAGAAGTCACTGGTTCAATCCCAGTATCGCCCATAAAGATTTGCGTGATATGTTAGGCTCTAGAAGGCCGCTGTGCCTTGCGACTGTGACGTTCCAGGGAGCATGGCATTAATCCAGCTCACTGATCCAAATAAAACCGATAACCATTCTTTCTTTTTTGAAGCGCCCCGCCAAATCAGGCGAGGTGATCATCTGCCACCATCATCGACATCGAGACTGGCGCCATCCTCGCCCAGCTTTCCACTGAGACCGGCGATGAACGCAAGGCGGCCGCCAAGGCCGGTAAACTTCTTCACCTTGGCTCGAAATTGTCAGTTGAAGATCGGATCCTGTCAGATATAGAGTGCCAGAGTTGCTTGGAGGGCAATATGGAGAACAATCTTAATGATACACTCATACAAGAATATCTTGATCTTGCGGTTAACGCGCCAGAAGACTTTGGTCGATTCCAGGATCTCTTGACAGAAGATTGTACTTGGTACATTACTCCGCCTGGTATCGCATTTGTCGGAAAGGACAAGGTCAAGAAATTTGGGGCAATGGCCATGGGAGCAAGAACTCACAATGAAAAATTGAAGGTTGAAATTCGGAATTGGTTTACCGATGGGACTAATTTCTGTGTAGAATATTACCACGCAGCCATGATCACCGCATTCAATATCAGGGTTGAGGAAAATGTATGCCTCGTTTGCCATATGAAAAATGGAAGATTCGATCTTATCCATGAATATGTCGATGCAAGTCGAAGTTTTCTAATCCGGTTTGGGCTAAAGATATTGCCTATCATAACAAGGACCAGAAAGACAAAATCAAAAGCAACTA
>JAJXVS010000008.1 GCA_021782015.1 bacterium
CCTCGATCGAGGTGGCGGAACTCGTCCGCATCCTCACGGGAAAGGCGCCTGCCCTCGCTGGTTTCCTTTTCCACTTCGACCTTGAAAGGATGGAGGCGATCAGGCTGCCCCTTGGCTGAGGGGGGGGCGGGCGAGGGGCGACGCGGGTGGACGAGGGGCGACGGGGGTGGCGGGGGGCGACGCGGGTGGGCGACGGGGGTGGCGATGGGGCCGGGGCCCAAGAAAAAAAAGGCCACCCGGAGGCATTTCCGGATGGCCTTGATAAGCAGAATGCCGAGCGACCCGATTATGGGCGCTTGGCAGGGACTGCCAGGGCGGCAGCAGCGTTGGTGTTGAGATCGGTTATGGAATCAAAGAGCATGTCGGCGGCGAAGGTCGGGTTGTGGATGCCGTAGCTCTTGTCCTCGAAGAAGTAGACGAGGTTCCAGTAGGCCTTGGCTTGGGCCGGAGTCGCGGTGGCACTGCCTTTTTCGGTGAAGTCGCGATGGTACTTGTAGTAGCCGTCGGCGTTGAGGGTTCCGCCGTTGGTCCAGGTCAGGAATCCCTTTGCCTGGAAGTACTTGACCAGGGTGTTGGCCTCGGTCTGGATCTGGACGAGGATGGCGGTGCCGTTGGCATCATGGTGCTGGTCGCCCGTGAGGAAGGTCATGCCATTGGTGCCGTCGTACTGCGCAGGTGTACCGGAGGTGAGCCAATTCTTGCCGACCCCCGAGCCGTCATTTTTGTGGCACTGGAAGCAGGTGCCGACATAATCGCCGTTGTTGGAGGTGAGGTAGGTGCCGTGGCCGCCGAGACTCGGATCGCCGTTATACTGAGCACCATTCGTCACCGCCGCCACGAGGTCGGCCGCGCTGGGATTGAACATGTGGCAGGTTACGCAGCTGTCCGCCGTGTAATGGGCGCTCTTGGTATAGGTCGCACCCGTATAGGGATAGGCATCGGCACCGAGGACGAAATCCGCCTGGGGATTATGGTGGGTGCTGAAGCCGTGACCTGAGGCCGCGACGGTGGTTGCGCCGGTGGCTGGTGTGAAGTTGACCTGGCCGACATAGGTGCGGGCGACGTGGCAGGCCGCGCAAAGATTTCCGGCGCCCATGTCATACTTGGTGACCGCGTCGGAAAGCTTGACTGCCGAGGCGTAGCGGAGGGAGAAATCGCTCCTGACGTGGGGATCGTGGCAGGTAAAGCAGCCGATGGGGCTGGGATCGCCCACGGCCGGGTTCCCTGAAGCGGTGTAGGTCGTCACGCCATTGGCAGTTGAGACGGTCTGGATGTCGACCGGATTGGCCGCCCAGGAGACAAAGCCTTCGCTGGTATGGCAGCGGGTGCAGCCAGAGGGGTCATTGTTGTCGCTGCGGAAATTGCTGCCGCTGGCAAGGTAGGTGCCGGCAGTGGTGAGGGGGCGAGGCCCATTGAGGTGGCCGGAGGCTTCATAGGTGGCCTTGGCGTTCAACATGGGCTGGGCGTAGGTCCCCGTCGCGTGACAGGTTGCGCAGGTGCCGCTCGTCCAGCTCATTGCAACCGGGGTAGTTGCTTGCTGGCATCCTGCCAGGAAAAACATGACCGATGCCGCGGCCAGCACAAAGAATCCGAACTTTCTCATAGGCTCTCCTCGATAGGTATTTAGCGAACTAAAAATTCGCTTGCTAAGATGTATTCGCAGGCCGACCATGATGTCAATTCTTTATTATAGATATAATTTTATAATAATAGATTTATCGATATATTATGAATGTACAAAATTCTGTCTTCGGTGAGAAAAGAAGGGGGGCCTGGAAGGGAGGGGGGAGGCAGGCGTTGGGGGGCAACGCGGGTGGCGGGGGGTGGCGCCCGCTACGAGCCTGGGGCCGGGGCGACGGGGCGTGGGCTGGGCGACGCGGGTGGGCGACGGGGGCGCTAGGCCAGGGCAGCTAAAGACTATAGGTGCGTGATGGCCTCTAGACCAAATTTCCTTCGGCCCACGATGAATCACATGAAAAGAGCGCTTCGCCCAGGGTAGGTCCCGGCGAAGCGCTTTGTTCCAAT
Source organism: bacterium (assembly GCA_021782015.1). GTDB lineage: Bacteria > Spirochaetota > Spirochaetia > Treponematales > Rectinemataceae > CAIJMU01. The sequence continues at coordinate 2,026 of JAJXVS010000008.1, forward strand.
TTCTGATGCCCTCGTTTCGATCGTGAGTTGTCTAGCGCAGCGAAAGCTCCGACAAAAGATTCCTCATTTCCTCGCTGCCGTAGTCGACGGCTCCCACCGTCCCCGCTATGGCCAAGCCCCTTGTGTCGATGATGTAGGTTGTTGGGATGCCGTTCACGCCGAAGGCGGAGCCGAGCTTGTTCTCGGGGTCGAGAAATATGGGGTAGGAATACTTATTGTCAATTACGAATTTGTTTACGGCATTCCTGGTTTCGCCGAGGCTGATGGCCATGATGGTAAAGGGTTTGCCCTTCATTTTTCCCCACAAGGCTTCGATTGAGGGCATTTCCTTTCGACAGGAGGGGCACCAGGTCGCCCAGAAATTGAGGAGGACCACCTTGCCGCGCATTTGCGACAAGCTGGCACTCGCGCCCGCAAGCGAGGCGACCGTGAAGTCCCCGACGTCGACGGGCTGCGCGAACACCGAGAATCCCAGTTTTTCGAGACGGTCGGTGTACCAATACTGACTTTTGGCGGGGGCCGAGGAGGCCGTTGGCGTCGAGGTCGCGGGCCGCTCGACGCTGGTCGCTGAACCATCTTGTCCCGATGCCTTCGCGGCCTGGGGCGAGGGGATCCTGCCCGAGGCCCCGCAGGCACCGAGGAAGACTATACAGGCAATAACCGTACCAATTGGCTTTATGATCCGCAGGGCGGGAGAACCTCCATGATCGCGGGTCGGGGCCGGGTTTCGCGATGAACCTTGAGTCATCACATCCTCATGGCCATGGGCAGAGAGAAAAGGTAGAGATTGGCCACGGTGAGAAGGGCGATGAGGACCGCGTAGGGGGCCGTGGTCGCGACGGCATTGCCCGCCTCGCCATAGTTCCGCTTGGCGATGCGCCAGGCAGCATAGGCCGACCCCAGGGCGCCGAGCAGAACGACAATGTACTGGAGTGCGGTGATCGTGGCGGTGTCGATGATGGCCGTCGAGGCTCCTGAGGGTTCCATTTTGCCGAAAAGCTGGAGAGCCGTGTACCAGATCGCCTTTCCTTCGGCCAGAAGATGGAAGAGGTTGTGGGCGATATGCCCCGCCATGTCGAGGGGGATGATCGCGAAACCGAAGAGGGTGAAGTTGCGAACCATTCCGTCCTTGTTGAATATTCCGGCGATCCTGCCCGTCAGGAAGAGGGAGCCGACCGGCAAGGCCATGGCGACGATGAAGCTCAGGGTGAAGATGAGCGGATAGTTCGTGATTCCGAGTTCTTTCCCGAACCAGCCCAGAATGTCGTTCCATATGCTAAGCATTGTGATATTCTGCACAAAGACGATGCCCATGATGACCATGGCGAGAAAGGAAACCTCGATTCTCGGCTTCTTGACGGACCAGAGCTCCTCGGTCGGGGTGCGGAAGGACATCTGGATCGAGTCGTTGGGGCAGGCCTTCACGCAATTGGCGCACAGGTTGCACTCGGCCGTCGTGTCCATGGTCTTCGGGAAGACGAACATCGGGCAGCCCGGCACGGCCCTTCCGCCGGCTCCGGCGGGATTGCCTTTGTAGCAGGATTGGGTCGTGCAGGTGGCGCAGATCGCAGGCGTCGCGTTGAGCTTGAACATGCCGGCCCGGGAATAGTTGCCGGCGAGGCCGCCGAGGAAGCAGAGATTGCGGCAGAAGGTGCGGCGTTCCCAGAGGGCTCCGGAGACCACGACGCCGAGGGTGATGAGGAGAAGGAGGATGCCGGAGCCGATGGGATTTTCGACGATGCCGAAGACGTGATCGCTCCAGGTGATCGCAATGAACATCGCGTCGATGAGCCAGATGCCGTACTTCTTCAGGAAGGCCGGGGCCGGCTTGTTGTTGCCCACGAAGCGCTGGACGAGGTCGTTGAGCTTGCCGAAGGGGCAGAGGGTGCACCAGAAGCGGCCGAGAAAGAGGAAGATGATCGGCAGCAGCGGCCACCACAGCACCCAGGTGAGGGCGGTGCCGAAGTTGTCGTGGGCCGCGCGGGGGCCTGCAAGCAATTGGTACATGATGAGGACGAAGACGCCCAGTGTGGGATATTGGAAGATCCCCGGATACCAGCGGCTCTTGATGAAGCGCGAAAATGGTTTGAAGGAAAGGAGGTTCCGGGCTGCCGTCGGGGTCGCCGACCCGGCCGCCGGACCGTGGCCCGAGCCTGTGTCGTCGTGCATTGGCCGTGCCTCAGGCCTTGGGGGCCTGTTCCTTTTTGCCGCGCGCCTTGTTGACGCCGGCGACGATGATCACGATCGCGATGAGGCCGATAAAGGCACCCACTATGGCCATATTTGGACCGGAACTGCCGACCTCGACGTCGAAGGTCGCGCTCAGGGTCTCCGATCCGACCTGCACCGTGGCGTCGACGATCCACTTCCCTTCATAGGGAATTTGTATGTCGGCCATGTATTCGCCCTTCTTGGCGACATCGGGGTTGCGCATCAGGGTGAGCGCGATGGGCTTCTGGTTGGACATGGCCGAGGAATCCATTTTCATGCTCTCGTCCATTTTCGCGCTGGTGGTGACCATCGCCCCGTCGACGGGTGCCATCATGGCATCCTTCAATCGGATCATGATCTGGTTCTTCCCCACCACGACGGGATTGTTCATGAAGGCAAGTTCGATCCCGTAGCCCTTGACGTTCTGGACCTGGCCCTTCATCTCCCCGTCGGCGAAGGCGCCTTGGGAAGTGGCGAGAATAATCGTCGCAAGTGGTATGATCCGTGCGAGGCCCTTCATGGCGGCGGCAAATCTCATGTTGACTCCTCGATGCAGGTATTTGCGGCGCTGACCAAGATTCGATCGCACCGCGTGACGGCATCCTAGAGTCGAGTTGTGAAGGGCGAGTGAATCATGGGTGTTGATTGGGTGGGAGGGCCTGCGGCTCCGATTGTCATGTCTTCCAGTCGAAGCCGATGTCGATCCTGAAGAATACGATGAACCAGGCGACGATGTTGGCGACGATGAGGATGGGCGAGTAGATGAAGTAGTACACGATGAAATCGAGGGGATTGAAGCGCACCCGGAACCGCTGGGCGAGGGCGAAATAGAGGAGCTCGGACAGGAGGAGGCCCCCCAAGGCGGGCAAGAGCCCCCCGGAGATGAAGACATTGAAGTGTGAAACCCAAAAGAGGATGTTGGCCGAGAAGGAGAAGTTGCCGAGCACGAGGTAAATGAGCGGCAGGGTGTTGCCGAGCTGTATTTGCCTGAGCCCGACGAAGACGCCGGTGAGGACGATGGTGGGTAGGAACATCATGATGGCCGAGAGGAAAAAACGCGGCGAACCGAAGGCATGCTGGATGATTTTGAAGAAATGCTCGTTGAACCAGACGATGTTGTTGACCGCCCAGCGCTTTCGCTGGTTCATCCATTCATGGAAGGTTTCGGGGCCATCGGAGACGATGAGGTGTTTCGAGTCGAAGGCGAAGCGGGCGTGGGCATGGAAGGCCCTGGCCCCGAGGTCCATGTCCTCGCAGACGACCCGGCGGAAGCCGCCGAGTTCCTCGAAGAGCTTGCGCCTGATACCTAGGGCCATGCCGACGACCGCGGGTGAATGGTGGCCAATCCTGCTGAAAATGGTCTGCATGAGGTCGATTGCGAGGAATTCCATCCGCATCATTCTCGGGAAGATGCCCTTGCCGACTATATCGATCGGGAAGTTGGCGATGTCCGCATTGGCCAGTGAGGCGACGAATTGACCGATGAAGGTCGGGTCGTCGGGGAGGACGATGTCGTTGTCGATGAAGAGGAGGATTTCCTCTTCGACGCCCTGGACCGCCTTCATCAGGCTGAGGGTCTTGCCGAGCCGCTCGCCGTTCCTGAGCAACCTGATCCGGCCTTCCCAGGGCGCGAGCGCCGCGTCGATCTCGTCAGTGGGGGGGCCGTCGACAATGACGGTCACCCTGCAGGCGGCATAGTCGCAGGCCAGGACCTTGCCGATGATGTCGCCCACCCTTTTGGGCTGGCCATAGACGGGGACGATGACGGCGACGCTTTCGTCATGGTGTTCCATATGCTTAAGAGAGTACCAAGTCGATCGGGGCGCGGCAACGGTCACTGGTCAAGTTCGAGAGCGCCGACATAGGCGTCGAGGGCGTTTTGCGCATCGTCGACAGCCTTTCGCGCGAGGTCGCTCCTCATCGCGTTGTCGTCGAGGGCTGATTCAGCGCCCATGAGTCGTTTGAGATAGTCCTGCCCCTGGCTTGAGTCCTTTCCGACCGCCTCCAGGTTCTGTCTAATCCGCGCCTGGTTCGCGACCAGTTCGTTTCGCCGCGAAGCGAGGTCGGCCATGCTTTGTTTCGCCCCATCGAGGGCCGCGGCGAGGTCGGCGGCCCTTTTCATGGCATCCCTGATCGGCCGCGGCAGCTCGGTCGAGGCGGCATAGGCGAGGTAGGTGGAGCCGCCGAGGTCGGAAATGAGCACCCGCTCGATCGAGGGGGCGCGTTCGACAACCTGGAGGGTCGCGCTGCCCGCTGCGGGCAGGTCGAGGGCAAAGCGGTAGAGGCTGCCGGTTCGTTCCTCGAAGCTTGTTGGCGCGACAAGATCGGCTCCCGGCGTGACCGGATGCTCGATGATCAGCTTCCGGGGCGTCGACGAGGCATTCCTGAATTCGTAGCTCCGGGTGAAGGTGATTCTTCGAGTGAAGGTCAGAACCCCCTTCGACACCTTCACCCCTGTTGTTTCCCGCGCGCTCGACCGGCTGTCGCGGCCGACTACCGCGAGATCCTGGCCGTAGACGATGAGGCGCTTGTCCTTTTCGGGGAAGAAGTCGAGGAGGGCGTCACCCCCGTAGGTGCCTCCGTCGAAGACCGTGACGGGACCGGCCGGCAACTTCATGCCGAGGCTGTTCGTGATGCGGACGCCGAGCATGGGGTTGGACTCGCCTGAATCGGCGGTATAAATAGAAAGCTTTTCGGCGGCGATGGGGCTCGCGACGAGGCCCAGCATGGCCGAATGTCCCCCTTCGAGGCTGACGGGGCTCGCGATCGTGAACTCGAACTGGTCGCCGGCGGGCCGCGTCTCGATGGCGATCCCTGCCGCGCCGGAGGCATCGAAGGCTGACCTGGGAGCCGATTGGGACATTCCGCCGCTGGCAGGGGAAGCGGCGGCCTGGGGGGCGGCGGCCTGGGGGGCGGCCAGGGAGGGGCCGGCCATCAATTCGGCTCTCTTGGCCGAGGGAAGGGCCGGGGCGGCGCGCTGAGCCGCCGTGGGTGCCGGGGAGGGCTGCGACTCGGCGAAAAGGCTGCCGCCCATCCCCGCGGCATAGCTCCGCGCCTCGGCGCCGAGCCCAATCGCGAGGGGAAGCACCGGCCGATCGATCATCAGGGGAGCATAGAGATTCTGGATGAAGGATACGGGTCGACCGCTGACAAGGGAGAGGCTGAGATTCTTCCAATCCTCGCCCGGGTTGTCCACGATGGCCCAGCCTTGGAACCAGGGGCGGGGACCGGAGAGGTCGAGGCGGTAGGTGGCCTTCCAGACCGGCGCCGCGATGACATAGCCGATGGCGGCCTCACGGCTGCTCCCACCGGGAAGGTGGATGTCGATGCCCCGGCGATCGGCCACGCGGGCGCCGAGAATGAGGTCGAGGGCCCGGTTGAAATCGGCCATGACGGCTGGATCGGTGAAGCGGAGGGATTCGAGGCTGTCGAGGGGAAGGGCGCGGATGCCTTTTTCCGTCAGGAGAACGAGGACCCTCCTCGAAATGGCGCCCGGCCTGTAGGGATCGGCGCGACCAACAAGCTTCGAGGAAGATAGGGACTCCGCTGAGTCCGGGGCGCCCGCTGGGGCGGAGGCCTCGGCGGGCCAGGCCCTCTCCTCGACGGAAAGGATGCGCCCGATGATGGCCTTTGGAGCATCGACCGCAACTTCCGCACCCTTCATCCGCTCCAGCAGTTCAGGGAGGGTCGGGGAGCCCGAAAGGTCGATGTGGAGCTTTCGCAGGGCCTGATCGGTGGATTCGAGCGCAGGGTAGGACACCGAGGGAGGGGCATTTCCCGTGGGAATCACGTCCTTCGCTCCGGCATAATCGCGCACGACGAGGGATTTAAGCACGTCATCGATCTCGGAGGTAGAAAAGGGGAGGTGGAGGGTGACATCCCCGGTCAGTTCGCCCTGGCGCTCGAAATAGCCGACACCAGAGGAAAAAAGGGTCACCGATTTGAGCGGGAGGTCCTGGGCTGCCAGCATGACCGGGAACAGGATGGCGCATAATCCCATGCGCAGGGCAGGATGAGTCCTCGGGTCCATGCCAACTCCTGGATTTCGCAGTTTGGATTTTCCTGGTGACAGTATAGCGCAGGAGGCCGGCGAAGGGGGTTCGGGAAGAGGGGCCCCTCTCCATTCACCCTGCTTCGGAGTATCTCCAACATTCGTGGGCCAAGGGGATGGACGTTATATAGGTAAAGTAATATATTCGGATTCAGCATTGCCTGCCAGGCTACTCTATGGATGGCTCACGGAGGTTTCATGAATTCGACCCTGGTCAAATCCGTCGGTTTTGTCAGCAAGCACCTGACCCCCCTTATTTTCGCCGTCATGCTGCTCGGGCTGGCGAACAGCTACTTTCTCGGCGGCATCGCCTTTAACATCATCATTTGCGCCGCGGCCTCTTTTTTGATGATCTACCCGATGTTCATCAATCTCCGGATCGAAGATGTGACGGAGGTCCGCCGCTACGGCGGCGCGGTGGCGACGAGCGTCGTCCTCAATTTCGTCGTCTCGCCCGCCATCGCCTGGAGTCTCGGCAGGCTCTTCTTCGCCGATCAGCCGGCCATGGCCCTTGGTCTCCTCCTCATTTCGCTTTTGCCCACGAGCGGCATGACCGCCACCTGGACCGAGCTGGCCAAGGGCGATCTCAAGGCCGCCCTCTCGATCATCGCGGTCAGCCTCATCCTCATCGTCGCGGGCCTGCCCATCGCCCTGCCCCTCCTGGCCGGCAACGCCCTCTCCGCGACACCCTTCTTCATCTTCCAGCGCATTCTTCTTGTCATCATCCTGCCCCTGATTCTCGGCGACCTCACGCGGCGCTCCATCATCGAAAAAAAAGGTCAGCAGTATTACAAATCCCACAAGCCGGTGTTCTCGGGCTTAAGCTCGACCGGCCTCCTCGTCGTTCTCTTCCTCATCATGTCGCTCAACACCAACAAGCTCCTGATCTCGAATCCCGCCCTCGTGCTCAGGGCGATCGGTCCCCTTCTCATCTATTACGTGGCGATGTTCGGACTGAGCAGCCTGGCGGCCCGCATGTTCTCCTATCCGGTGGGTATCGCCGTCACCTATGGCACCTCGGTGCGCTACCTCGCCCTCGCCCTTGGCATCGCCATTCCCCTCCTCGGGAGCAGCTCCGATTCCGGCCTCGTGGTTTTCATCGTAGCACTGTCTTTCTTCGTGCAGGTACCCTTCTCCTCCCTCTACTCGCGATGGATTACGAGGAGCGCCAGGGCCAAGGCCCACTTCGCCTCCCTCGCCACCGCGGCCAAATCGGAGGGCGCGCCGGCCAAATCCCCGGCTCAGGGCGCCGTCGCACAGGGTGCCGTCGCGAAGGGTGCGCCCGCCGCGGCCCCCGCGCCGGCCAGGCCCTCCAGGCAGTAAAAGGACTAATTGTCATGACCGACCCCGATCTCGCCGACAAGCCCTTCGGCTGCGCAGTCTGCGCCACCCAGGCCTGCCTCCGCGGCGAGATCGGGCGCATGCCCACGACCTGCCCCACGCGAACCCTGCCAGGCATCGCCCGCGAGGCGAAGCCCTATCTCGAAGAGAAACTCCACGCGGAGATGCTCGTCGCCGACGCGGCTCCCTTCACGCCGGAAGGGAGGCTGCGCAGCCGAGTCGAGGAGTTGGCCTTCTACGCGAAGGGAATGGGCATGAAGCGTATCGGCGTGGCCTTTTGCGTTTCGATGACAAAGGAGGCGCAAAGACTCGGTCGCCTCCTTCGCGACGAGGGTTTCGAGGCCGAGCTCGTGTGCTGTCGCGTCGGGTCCATCGACTACGACGAGGTGGGCCTGCAAAAGGCCCATCCCGATCGTTTCGCCGCCTCCTGCAACCCCCTCGCCCAGGCCAGGCTCCTCAACGAGCGCAAGGTCGACCTAATTGCCATGATGGGACTCTGCATCGGTCATGACCTGATTTTCCAGCGCGAATGCGACGCGCCCGTGACCACCCTCGTCGTCAAGGACAGGGCCCTCGATCACAGTCCGATAGAGGCACTGCGATAAAATATTAATTTCGAATGCGCACAGCGTACAATTGACGCAATAGTTCCCGGCTCCGAAGGACTTGTGTGTGGCCGATCTCATGGATACTATCCTTGAATAAGCAGAACTTTTAAGGAATACGCCATGGATCCGGAACAATACAAAACGATCCTTCTCGTCGAGGACGAGATCCTTATCGCTGCCATGGAGAGGTCCATGCTGGAGCGGAACGGCTATCGGGTCGCGACGGCCTCAAGCGGCGAAAAGGCAGTCCGTGCCGTCGAGGAGAATCACGCGATCGACCTTGTCCTCATGGACATCAACCTCGGCGACGGAATGGACGGGACCGAGGCGGCGAGGCGCATTCTCGCCTTGCGGGACATCCCCCTGGCCTTCCTTTCCTCGCACACCGAGCCGGCGGTGGTCGAGACCACCGAGGGCATCACCTCCTACGGCTACATCGTCAAGAATTCGGGCGAGACGGTCCTCGTCGCCTCGGTTAAGATGGCCTTCAAGCTCCACGAGGCCCGTCTTCGGGAACGGGCCCACGGCGAAAGCCTCGTTCGCAAGATGGAAGAGCTCGAGCGATTCCACAGGCTCACCGTCAACCGGGAAATCGCCATGATCGCCCTGAAGGGGGAGGTCAACGCCCTCCTGGGCCGGCTCGGCGAGCATTCCAAGTACCCTGTCGCCGACCGATCGCATGGAGCCTGATCGCCTTATTGGGTTGAGGGCCGCCCTAATGCGCCATGGTTTCGATATTGGCAATTATGACGAAGCTTTTCTCCTCGACGCATTGGGGCGGAACGTGGGTTCCGGCCCGGCGGGGAGCGGGTGGGCTGCGGTCGAGGGTCTCATCGAGGGCCTGGAGGGCGAGGGGGCGGATGGGAGCACCCTCGTCCAGGCGAAATCGCTGGCGGATTCCCTCAACATCGGCTACAGCGAGTTTTTCCGCGAGGTCCTCGGCTTCGCCTGCCTGGAGACCCTCGTCCTTCCCGAATTGTTCGCCCGCCGTCGGCAGGGCTCCGCTCGCGGCGAAATCAGGATTTGGTCAGCGGCCTGTGCCGCCGGCCAGGAGGCCTACAGTCTCGCCATCCTCTGTGAGGAGCAGGCGCGCCTCGAGGAGAACCCAAGCGGCTATCGCATCTTCGCCACCGACGTCGACGAGGGGCGGATAGAGGAGGCACGGAGGGGGCTCTACTCCCGCGAATCGCTTCGTCGTCTTTCCCTGGGCAGGCTCGAGGATTTCTTCGCGCCAGCGGGAAAGGCCTTTTCCGTCCTCCCCCGGCTCCGGGAACGCGTGGAGTTCTCCCGCTTCGATCTCGTGTCCGACCCCGGCACCTGCCCTCCCGCCAGCATCTACGGCCACTTCGACCTCGTGCTCTGCGCGAACATGCTTTTCTATTACCGCCCCGAAATCCGGGCCCGAGTTCTTTCGCGTGTCGCCTCCTGCCTCGCACCGGGGGCCTACCTCCTCACCGGGGCAGTGGAGCGGGAGATCGCGGTGCAATACGGTTTCGTCGAAGCCTTTCCGGCTTCGGCGATCTTCCGCCTCTCCGCCTGAGGAGACCTGTTCCGAATGAAACGAGGTACTATGAAGATTGGTGCGCGGCTCGCTCTGGGATTCGGTGCCATGCTTGCGATGATGCTGGTCTTGAGCGCCATCATCTGGACCCAGACCGACCAGATGGAGATGCGTGGTTCGGACCTCTACCAACACTCCCTGGTCACCCGCAGGGCCATCGGGGCCTTCAAAAGCGACATCGTCTCCATCGAACTCGGGATGAAGGACATGTGCCTCGACGACGACGAGGCTGTGATCGCCCAAGACCTCCAGACCATCGCAGCCCTGCGCGCCGACGGTTTGGCCCAGCTCGCTACCCTCAGAAGTTCCTATTTGGGCGATGCGTCCGATGTCGAAGGGGCCGCCGAGGCCTTCGCTGGCTGGGATTCGATCCGCGACGAGACCCTGCGCCTCCTTCGGGCGGGCAGAGTGAGAGAGGCCGCACTTCGCACCAGGAGCAGGGGCGCGGGTGGTGAAATGGTGACATTGCTTCAAGCGGACGCCTCGAAAATCGAGAATACCTCGAGGATTAAGGCAGACAAGCTCTATGCCGACTTCATCGCGGCCAAACACGCGCTCAGTATCCAGCTCCTCGCCATGACAGCCATCGTTCTGGGCCTGGCTCTGGCAATCGCCTTCGCTCTCGCGCGAGGCATACAAAGGCCTTTGGCCGAACTTGTGTCGGCCGCGCGCCGGTTCAATGAGGGAGAGCGCGGGGCGAGGAGCGCCTGGTCTTCGGGCGACGAATTCGGCATCCTTTCGGAGGCCTTCAACGATCTGGCCGAAACGGTGGAGGGGGAACTCGAACTCGGCGCAGCCTCTGCGGCCATTTCGGCTACCATGCTGGGCGAGGAAGACGCCCATCGATTCTGCACTGACCTCCTCGGCGCCATTCTCGGGCACACCAGTGCCCAGCTCGGCGCCGTCTACCTCCTCGACGGATCGAAGGAACACTTTGAATATTTCGAAGGCATCGGCCTTGACGCCGAGCTCTGCCGGCCCTTTTCGGTCTCGGCCCTCGAGGGCGAGTTCGGCCTTCCCCTTTCGGGTGGTTCTTTGCGCAGGATAACCGACATACCCGAGGACAGCCGCTTCGTCTTCCGCTCCGTGATCGGCGGTTTCGTGCCCCGCGAGATCGTCACAATGCCCCTCTTCATGGGAGGCGAAGTCAAATCGGTCGTGTCGCTGGCCAGTCTCAAGGCCTTCGGAACGGAAGATCTACGCCTCCTCGAAAGTCTCATCCCCGTTCTGAGCGCGAGGATGGACGGGATCCTCGCCTACCGCGGCCTCTCGGATTTTTCGCGCCGGCTCGAGGAGCAAAACGGGGAACTCGAGGCGCAGAAAAGCGAGCTGACCGCCCAGACGCGGGAACTGTTCCAACAGAATTTCGAACTGGAGGCCCAGAAGCGCGAGCTCGACGAGGCCAACCGGCTCAAGACGAGTTTCCTTTCCACGATGAGCCACGAGCTCCGCACCCCCCTCAATTCGGTGATCGCCCTCTCCGGCGTCCTCGGCAGGCGGCTGGCCGGCACAATCCCCGAGGAGGAGCGCGGCTACCTGGAGGTCATCGAGCGAAACGGCCGGGAACTTCTCGCCCAGATCAACGACATCCTCGACCTGGCGCGGGTCGAGTCGGGCCGCGAGGACCTGACAATTGAGTCCTTCTCTCCCGAGGATTTCATCGCCGATGTCGTGGAAACCATCCGTCCCCAGGCGGCGCAAAAGGGCATTGCCCTCGAGGCGGAGAGGGGCGAAATGCTCCCGCGGATGGAAAGCGACTTCGGGAAATGCCTTCATATTCTCCAGAATATTGTCGCCAATGCCGTCAAATTCACCGAGAGGGGCGGGGTTCGCGTCGCGGCCGCCATCGAGGGCGGAAAATTGCGGATCGATGTCGTCGATACGGGCATCGGCATAGCCGCCGCGGACCTGGAGGCCATCTTCGACGAGTTCCGGCAGGCCGACTCCAGCGCCTCGCGCAAATATGGGGGCACGGGCCTCGGCCTCGCCATTGCCAAGAAATATGCCGGCCTTCTCGGCGGCGACATTTCCGTGACGAGCAGGCTCGGGGAGGGATCGACCTTCACGATCGTCTTGCCCTTGCGAGCCCCCGGCGCGGGGCAGGCGGGCGACACAGGCTTGTCGCCCGTCGCCGACGCTACGGACGGAAGGGGCGCCACAGACGGAAGGGGCGCCACAGACGGAAGGGGCGCCACAGACGGCCGCGCCTCGGCGGGAGTCGATCAGCTGGTTTCCCGGACGTCACGTCACGGCGCCCGCGGCCCGAAGGGCGACATCCTCGTCGTCGAGGATTCCGAGGCGGCCGTCATCCAACTGCGGGAAATGCTGGAAAGTCAGGGTTATGTCATTCGCGTGGCCCACAACGGCGAGGAAGGTCTGGCCCAGATCGCCCTCTCCACTCCCGAGGCCATGATCCTCGACCTGATGATGCCCGGCGTCGACGGCTTCGAGGTGCTTAAGCGGGTGCGCGAGGCCAAGGCTACCGAGCGTCTCCCGGTGATCATCCTGACGGCCAAATACGTGACGAAGGAAGAGCTCGCCTTCCTCAAGCACAACCATGTCAGGCAGGTCATCCGCAAGGGCGACATCGACCGTCGGCAGCTTTTGGAGGCCGTGGCCAGACTGCTCGGGACCGAGGGGGAGGACGGGATCGCCCTGCCTGCGACCGAGGCCCGCCGCCTGCCCCTCATCCTCGTCGTGGAGGACAACCCGGATAACCTACTGACTATCAAGGCTTTGCTCCGGGCGAGGGCGACCGTCATCGAGGCTGCGGAGGGCCGGGCTGGAATCGAGATCGCGAGAAAGAGCCCCCCCGATCTCGTGCTGATGGACATCGAGATGCCGGGGCTGAACGGCATCGACGCCTTGCGCGAAATGAGGCGTGACGAAATTCTCCGTTTGATACCAATTGTTGCCGTAACGGCCCGGGCGATGAAGGGCGACCGCGAGCGCTTTCTCGCTCTGGGATTCGACGGCTATCTTTGCAAACCCGTGGACGAGATGGCCCTCGCGGATGTGGTGGCCCATTTGGCGATGCGCCCGCGCGATGAGAAGTAGCGGTAGGGTGGAGGGAGGACAGGCATGGCCAGAATACTCGTAATTGATGACAATGCCGACAATCTGACGACCTTCGAGGCCGTCATTCGGGAGGCCCTGGCCGACGCCGAGGTCCTCACCGCCCGGAGCGGCGAGGAGGGCATCGCCAGGGCCATCGCGGCCGATCCCGACGCCATCATCCTGGACATCATCATGCCCGAGATCGACGGCTTCGAGACCTGCCGCAGGCTCAAGCGCGACGAGCGGCTTCGCGACATCCCCGTGATCTTTTTGACCGCGATGCGCTCGGACAGGGAGAGCCGCGTGAAGGCCCTGGAGGTAGGGGCCGAGGCCTTTTTGTCCAAGCCCATCGACACCATCGAACTCACGGCGCAGATCGGTGCCATGGTAAAGGTCAAGACGGCCAACCGCCTCCTCCGCGACGAGAACGGGCGTCTCGAGCGCCTCGTGGCCGAGCGCACGGCGGAGCTGGAGAGGAGCAAGCTCGCCATGCTCAACCTCCTCGAGGACCTCACGGCCGAGAATGAATCCCGGCGCGCTCAATCCCCGGATTGATGGGGAGCCGCTCCCGGCTTGCAAAAGGCTTTCGCCCTATCGTCGCGTCGAATAGGCCTCAAGGTCCAGGATGGCGCATTCGGTCGTGAAGCCGGCCGGCACGACTCCGAAGGACTGGATGAGGCGTGCCCAGAAATTCACCTGGGCCGCCGTGCTCGCGATAATGACAATTGCACGTTCCGAAAAATGTCGCCTGAGCTCGGCGATCATTGAGGCCTCGAAGGCCACGGGCGTCGCAGAGATGGCCCGGGAGTAGGCGAGGGCGGCCCGCTCTGCCTCGGTCAGGCTCGCCGTCTCGGCGAGGCTCCGCATCCCGCGCAGGGCGAGGATTTCCTCCTCCGTGATGCCTTCGCCGGAAAATTCTTTTGAATTCATATCGATGCAGAAGGGGCAGGACACCGAAAAGGAAACCTGCATGCGGATGAGCTTGAGGAGGCGCCTCGGGACTTCCCGGTCATCGTGCGCGACGAGGGCTTCGAGGATGCCCGAGCCCCAAAATGCCTTGGGGTAGTGGGCGAGAATGCGGTTGGCGATGAGGGGCTTCCCCATACTGCGCTCGACGAGGCCGAGCATGAGGCGCAGGAAGAGTGGGGGGCGGCGAGGGGCCTGGATGTAGGTTTCCATGCACGCGAGCATGGACCGGGGCAGGCTTTGGTGTCCACAGAGTGGCTTTTGACCCCTTCCTCGATGATCTCGTCCGAATTGAATTTGGCTCTTGATGGTGCTAGTATTTGGTGCATAGAGGTGGTGCTAAATGCGCTTGACGGTAACCATTGACGACAATCTCCTTCGCGAACTACTTGCCGGTGAAGAGGGAAAGACCAAGCGTGAGGTAATCGAAACAGCCATGCAAGAAGCATTACGGGAAAGGAGAAGGAAAAGAGCCCTGTCGCATCGGGGAAGGATCGAATTGAGCGGCGATAATGTCGATCTGGAAGAACTCAGATCCACGCAATGAAGCTTATCGATTCTTCGGCGTGGATAGAATTTTTCAGGTCGAATGGCGACATGGCTGTCGCCGATCTCGTGGAAGCTGCCCTCAGAGAGGATGAGGCTGCCGTGAACGGCCTCATATTTGTGGAAGTGGAAGGCTTTTCGCGCGATGAGCGCGAACGACAGATGATCGATGAGGACTTTAAGGCCTGTCGAGCACTCCACCTCGGCGACGAGGTTTATAAGGAAGCGGCTGCCATCGCTTTTGATGCGAGGAGGAAGGGGCTCACAATTCCAGCAACCGACTGCATCATCGCTGCCAACGCCCTAGTTGCCGGCGCGATCCTCGTCCATCGCGACCGGCACTTCGCGGATATCGCGAAACTGCGCCCCCTTCTGGTGCTCACCAGGCCCTGAACCAACCGGCCCCTACTCAGGTCGACTCGGGCAGGCCGAGGGCCCTCACCTTTTCGCCCTGCGATTGAGCGATCGTCCTGCCTGGGGAGGCGCCGCCCCGCGTCTGGCCCGGCTTGCCGCTTGCCGCCGAGATCGTCGCCTCGTGGCCCTCGTGAGAATTCCCGGGAAGCTTGAAAAAGGACAGGGTCTGATCGAGGAGTTCAGACTGGCTGTTGAGTTCCTCGGCCATGGATGCAAGCTCCTCGGAGGCCGCGGCGTTCTGCTGAATGACCGAGTCGAGCTGGGTCGTGGCCTTGCCGATCTGGGCTACCCCCGTGCTCTGCTCGCGGCTGGCGGCCATGATCTCCTGGACAACCTCGGCCGTCTTGCGGATGTCGGGCACGACCTCCTTGATGAGCTTGTCCGCCTCCTCGGCCACCGCCACGCTGCTCGTTGAAAGCTCGGAGATCTCCCGCGAAGCCGCCTGGGAGCGCTCGGCGAGTTTATGAACCTCGCTGGCGACTACCGCGAAACCCTTGCCCGCGTCGCCGGCTTTGGCCGCTCTTATGGCCGCGTTGAGGGCGAGGAGGTTGGTCTGTCGCGCGATTTCCTCGATAATGCCGATCTTGCCGGCTATCTGCTTCATCGCGGCCACCGTTCTTTCGACCGAGGCGCCTCCCGATTCGGCCGAAAGGGCGCTCTTGCGCGCGATACCCTCGGCGGCCACGGCGTTGTCGGCATTTTGCCTAATCGTCGACTCCATCTCCTCGACCGAGGAGCTGACCTCTTCTCCGGCGGCCGCCTGCTCGGTGGCCCCCTGCGAAAGGCCCTGGGCCGTGGAGCTGATCTGGACGCTCCCCGTGCTCACGTTGCCGGCGGAGTTTTCTACCGTCGCGACAATCTCGCGAAGGCTTTCCGTCATGGCCGAGAGTGCCTTGGCGAGGCGCCCAATCTCGTCCCTGTACGTGCCTCCGGGAAAAGAGAAAAAATCCCCGATATGACGGATGGGGGCTACCAATAAGGGAGCCTCACCCAAGGTTCGTGGTTCATGGCTTCGATCACTATCCATGCAATTCCGCCAGAACTCGAGGGTAGGCTCAATGAAGAATCGGGGCGGCGACAAATTTCCAAGAACGCCCTTGTGAAGGAACTCCTCGGCAAGGCCCTGTCCTTGGGCCCGAGCAGGGGCAAGGAGTACGAAGAGTTTCTCGGCGTCTGGAGTGACGATGAGACGGCGTCCTTCAAGCAGCGCCTGGCCGAGGCCGATGTGATCGATCGGGAGGAGTGGTGACTCCCGGACAGGTTCTCATGGATACGAACGCCTACGTCGCCCTGTTGAACGGAGATCGGAAGGTGGCCGAAATCCTCGGACAAAGCGAGGCCGTCCTCCTTTCTCCGGTCGTCATTGGCGAGCTGCTGGATGGTTTTCGTGGCGGCTCGCGCGAGTCAGAGAATAGGGCGTTCTTCGAGCGCTTTCGCGAGAAGCCGCGAACGATGCCCGTTCCCATTACAGACGCCACGGCTGAATGGTACGCCGAGGTCAAGCGTATTCTCCGCGCAAAGGGTAGGCCCATTCCAACAAGCGATCTGTGGATCGCCGCGAGTTGCATGGAGCACGGCGCTCGCCTTTTGAGCTACGATTCCCATTTCGAGGCTATCGACGGACTACTGCGCTTTTTCTGATCCGCCACGAAAAAGGGGCCGCCCCCTCGGGCAGCCCCTTTTGAGACCGGGCATCCTCGACCTTATTTGGCCAGGTTGCGCAGCACCGTGTGGAGGATGCCTCCGTTCCTGTAGTAGTTGACCTCGACCTTGGTGTTGAGGAGGGCCTCGGCCTTGAAGCTCACCACCTTGCCGTCCGGCTTGGTGGCCTTCACCGTGAGGATGGCGCGGGGCTGGATCGAGTCGTCGAGCCCCTCGATGTCGATCGTCTCCGAGCCGTCGAGGCCGAGCTTCTCCACGTTCTGACCCTCGACGAAACGGAGGGGCAGGATGCCCATTCCCACGAGGTTGGAGCGATGAATGCGCTCGAAGCTCTCGGTGATGACGGCGCGGATGCCTTGGAGAAGGGGCCCCTTGGCCGCCCAGTCGCGGCTCGAGCCCGAGCCGTACTCCTTGCCGGCGAGGATGATCGCAGGATGCCCCTCGGCCTTGTACTTCGCCGCGGCGTCGAAGAAGGCCAACTCCTCGCCCGAGGGCTGGTGTTTGGTCAGGTTGCCTTCCTTGGGGGCGACCATCAGGTTCTTGAGCCTGACATTGGCGAAGGTGCCTCGGGCCATCACGAGGTCGTTGCCCCGCCTCGTGCCGTACTGGTTGAAGTCTGCGGGCGTGACGCCCCGCTCCTGGAGGAATTTGCCGGCCGGGCTCGACGCGGCGATGTTGCCCGCGGGAGAAATGTGGTCGGTGGTGATCGAGTCACGGAAGATGCCGAGGACACGGCCGCCCTTGATACCGCCGATCTTGCCGGTCTCGCGACCCATGCCCTGGAAATAGGGCGGGTGATGGATGTAGGTGGAATCCTCGCTCCAGGCGAAGAGCTCGCCCTCGCGGACTCGGATCTCTTTCCATTCCTTCGAGCCCTCGAAGACTGAGGCGTAGCGCTCGCCGAACATTTTAGTTGTGACGTTCGTGGCCACGAGATCGGCCACTTCCTTGGCCGAGGGCCAGACGTCCTTGAGGTAGACGGGGCCCTTGGGTCCCTGGCCGAGGGGCTCCTTGTCGAGGTCGATGTCGACCCGGCCGGCTAGGGCGTAGACGACGACCAGGGGCGGCGAGGCGAGGAAGTTCGCCTTGACCTGCGGGTGGACGCGGCCTTCGAAATTGCGGTTGGCCGAAACCACGGCGGCGGCGACGAGGTCCTTCTTTGCGAGGGCCGCCTGGGCCTTGTCGTTGAGGGGGCCCGAGTTGCCGATGCAGGTCATGCAGCCGTAGCCGGTGACGTGGAAGCCGAGCTTTTCGAGGCTGGGCAGGAGCTCGGCCTTTTTGAGGTACTCGGTGACGACGAGTGATCCGGGCGAAAGGCTCGTCTTGACCCAGGGCTTGGGCGCGATCCCGAGGGCCGCCGCCTTTTTCGCGACGAGGCCGGCCGCCATGAGGACCGAGGGATTGCTCGTATTCGTGCAGCTCGTGATCGAGGCGAGGACGACGGCGCCGTGGCCCATCTTCTGGCCGTCGACATCGACCGCGGCGTCGAGGACATTTGCGGGAAGTTCGAAGCCGCCGTCCTTGACCGTGGCCGTGAGAGCCTTGGCGAAGGCGCTCTTCATATCCGAAAGGGCGACCTTGTCCTGCGGGCGCTTGGGGCCGGCGAGGGAGGGAACGACCGTGCCGAGATCGAGCTCGAGGCTGTCGGTGAACTCCGGCTCCGGCGAACCGGTCTCGCGGAAAAGGCCCTGGGCCTTGGCGTAGGCTTCGACGCGGTCGATGACCTCGGCAGACCTGTTCGAGAGCCGAAGGTAGCGGATGGTCTCGGCGTCGACGGGGAAATAGCCCATCGTGGCGCCGTACTCGGGCGCCATGTTCGCGATGGTCGCGCGGTCGGGCAGGCTCATCGAGTCGAGACCGGGACCGTAGAACTCGACGAACTTGTCGACAACCCCTTTCTTGCGGAGCATCTGGGTGACGGTGAGGACCAAGTCGGTGGCGGTGACGCCCTCCTTGAGCTTGCCGGAGAGGCGGAAGCCGATGACGTCAGGGAGGAGCATGTCCATCGGCTGGCCGAGCATGACGGCCTCGGCCTCGATGCCTCCGACGCCCCAGCCGACGACGCCGAGGCCGTTGATCATAGTTGTGTGCGAATCGGTGCCCACGAGCGAGTCGGGGAAGGCGAGAAGTTCGCCGTCGGCTGTCTTCGAGGCGACGACGCTGGCTAGGAACTCGAGGTTGACCTGGTGGCAGATGCCCGTCATCGGGGGTACGACGCGGAAGTTGTCGAAGGCCTTCTGTCCCCACTTCAGGAACTCGTAGCGCTCGCGGTTCCGCCTGAATTCCTCCTCGGTGTTCTTTTGGAGGGCGTCGGGAGTGCCGGAGAAATCGACCTGGATGGAGTGGTCGATCACGAGGTCCACCGGCACGAGGGGATTGATCTTCTTGGGATCGGCCCCGAGTTTGGCGACGGCGTCGCGCATCGCGGCGAGATCGACGACGGCGGGCACGCCGGTGAAGTCCTGCATCAAGACGCGGGAGGGGAGGAAGGGAATGCCGGGCCTCTCGCCCTTCGGACTCCAGGCGGCTATGTTTTTTACGTCGGCCTGGGTGATCTCGGCGTCGTTGCATTGGCGGAGGGCCGCCTCGAGGACGACGCGGATCGAGTAGGGGAGCTTTGCGAGCTTGACGAGACCCGCCTTTTCGAGGGCATCCAGGCGATAGATCGTGTATCGCGTGCCTTTTACCTCGAGGGTCGATTTCGCGTTGAAAAAGTCCTTCATAATTACTCCTTCGACTGGTATGGGCCGCCCAGGTCCGGCGGTCTGTCCTTCCTAAAATTGACTATGGATATAGGCCTCGGAAAGTTCCCGCGCCGCGCCGCGGATCTCGATCGCCAATCGCGCGAGGCGATCGGCATCGAGCCTGGTCGAGGGGCCGGCGATGTTGATCGCGGCTATGATGCCTCGGTCTTTTGTGTCTATCGGAGCGGCGACCGAACTCACGCCTTCGAGCCTTTCGCCGACTCCGATGGCGAAGCCATCGACCCTGGCGGCCCTTGCCCTTTCGAAGAGTTGCTGTCGCGGCTCGATGGTTCCGTCGGCGAGGCGCACGATCTCGAGCCCGCCCAGGTAGGACTCGAGTTCCTCATCGGGCATTCCCGAACAGAGGACGATGCCGGAGGCCCCGATGTGGAGGGGCAATCGTTCGCCGATCGGCGTCTGGAATCGGAGGGGGTGGGGGCTTTCGACGCGTTCGACGAGGATGCGCTCCCGGCCTTGGCGGAGGTAGAGCGAACAGGTCTCTCCCGAGAGCTCCACGAGGGCGCGCAGGATTGGAAGCGCGCTTCGCGTGAGGGCGTCGGAGGCTCGAAACGATCGCGCGAGGGGCACGACGCCGACCCAGAGGGCGTACTTCCCCTCGTGTTTCCTCACAAATCCTCGGGATTCGAGGACCTCGAGGAGGCGCTGGGCCGTGGCCTTGGGAATGCCGGTGTCCTGTTCGATACCCCTGACCCCCCGGGGCGAGCCGGTCTTTTCGAGGTAGTCGAGGATGTCGAGGGCCTTTTCGAGGGAGCGTACCGAGGCTTTTTTCTCTATTCCGCCGGGTTGTACGCTGGACATCCCCACCTTCCTTTCCCAGAATGGCGTTGCAATAGATGTAGGACCAAGTCCCATCAAGCGGGACTTAGTCCTATTTTAGAGGCCAGCCTCGATTTCTGTCAAGGAAGAGTAGGTGCAGGGGCGGCCGCGGCCCAGGTCCTTTTGATCAAACCGGCCGCTCGACATCCCCGACCACGGTGAATTTGAGGGTGGCGATGGTGCCGCCGGTCTCGCCCTTCCGGAATTCCACAACTCCTCCCAATTGGTTCGAAAGGATGCGGATCAACGTCATGCCCAAAGTCCGCGCCCGCCCCGGATCGAGGTCGGCGGGAAGTCCCACCCCATCGTCCCGAAGCTCGATCGCGAGCCTGTCCCTTTCCTCGAGTCTTTGCGTCAGTCGGATCATTCCGGGTTCGCGGCCGTCGGCAAAGGCGAATTTCAATGAATTGGTGAGTAATTCCCCGATGATAAGGGCCGCGGGAATGGCCTGGTCCAAATTGAGAAAGACCCGCGCCGTCCCGCGTTCCACGGAGGCGTGGACTGAGTTCGCGGGAAATTCCGGGCGGAGCTCCTCGATGATCTGCTCGAGGCAGGCGGCGAAATCGATATGGGAGAGATCATCGGTGTTGTGAAATTGCTGGTGGATTATCGCCATCGCGTGCATGCGTCGGGTGATGTCCTCGATCTTGAGCCGCAAGGCGGGGTCGAGGATGTCCTGTGACGAGATGGAAAGGAGGCTGATGATCACCTGCATGTTGTTGTAGACGCGGTGGTGGATTTCCCTGAGGAGTCCGACCTTCTGGCGGAGGGCCATCTCCAGCCGCGCCTCCGCCAGAACCCTTTCGCTTATATCGTTCTTGACGGCGACGAAGTTGCGCACGGCGCCGGCCTCGTCGAGGACGGGCGTGATGGTCATTTCCTCGGTATAGAGGGAGCCGGTTTTTTTCCGGTTCACGAGGGTTCCGCTCCAGACCTTGCCCGAGAGAATGGTCGTCCATAGTTGTCGGTAGAAATCCGGTCCCTGGATGCCCGAGTCGACCAGATCCCGCGGACGCTTGCCGATCGACTCCTCGACCGAATAGCCGGTGAGCGCTCCGAAGGCCTGATTGGCCCAGCGGATGGCCCCCTCGCGGTCGGTGATGATGACGGCGTTCGCGGCCGCCTCGAGGGCCGCGCTTTTCAGGTGGATCTCCTCCTCGGCCTCCTTGCGTTCGCTGATGTCCGTCAAGGTGCCGACGATCTCCGATTCCCCACCCCGCCCGACCTGTGGGCACATCTCGTCGTGGAGCCAGACCACGAGGCCGTCCTTCCGCACGAAACGGTATTCGCCGAAGATCCTCTCGCCCTTGGCCGATGCGGCATGCATGCCGAGGGCCTGCTCGCGATCCGCCGCGGCTACATGCGCGGACCACCAGCCCGGCTCTAGGGTCTCTTCGCTTGAATAGCCAAGGAGGCGGTCGATGTTTTCGCTCACCCACTGCCAGCGGGGTTCCCCGCCCTTGAGAAGGAGCGAGTAGGTGATAGTCGGGCTCGTCGAAAGGTAGTGGGAGAGTCTCGCAGCCAGGGAATCGCGATCGCGCTCGGTGACGACGAGATCGGTGATGTCGCGTATGTTCAATTGGAGGAGTTCGCGGCCGTCAACCAGGTAGGTGGTGCCGATGAGCTCCACGTAGATTCGCCGCCCGTCGAAGGTTTCAAGGGGAAGATTCCTGGAGCGAATGGAATTTCCGCCCTTGATTTCGGAGAGTTGCCCCAACCGCGACATGATGGTCCGGAGGAATTCCATGTCGGAAATTCGCTTGCCGAGGAAGGCCTCCTGCGAAAGCCCGACCATGGCGGCGAGGGCGGGATTGACGTCGAGAATGCCATCCGAGAGGAGGTCGACGATCATGATCCCGTCCTGGGCCGTCTCGAAAAGCCTGCGGTAGCGTATCTCGGAAATGCGAAGCGTCCTGTCCATCTGCTCCAGATGCGCCTTGATCCGTGTTCGTACGATGTCAGGGTCGACGGGCTTTCTTATATAGTCGATGGCGCCCAGCTCGAAGCCCAGTTTCTCGTCCTCGGTCATGACCTTGGCCGTGAGGAAGATGATGGGAATCGTGGCGGTGGCGCTGTCCTGCTTCAGGATGCGGCAGACCTCGAATCCGTCCATGTCGGGCATCATGATGTCGAGGAGAATGAGATCGGGAGGCGCGGGACCACGGACGATTTTCAGGGTCGCCTGCCCGCTCGTTACCGCCTTGACCTGGTACTCGCCTTTCAATATTTCCTCGAGAATCCTGATGTCGTCGGGGACATCGTCGACTACGAGGATAGTTGGTTTTTTCCTAATTGGGTCATTCATGGTTGCCCCCTATCGCGAGGTCACGGGATTTCGCGAAATGCCCCGGAGGATGTCGAGGGCCGCCGGAAAGTCGTAGGCCCGGATCGCCCTTCCCAACTCCTCGGCGATCGGAAGCCCGAGGCGAGCGGCCAGTTCCCCGCGCGTCGAGTCGAAGTATTCCACTGCCTCGCTGTCGCTTTCCTCGGCGTAGCGCCCCAGCCTCTCAAGCATTTCATCGAGTGAGCGCAGAGTTTCGCCTGCCCGTGCCGGCACGGCCGCTGGCTCGATGCTTTCCGCGAGGGCCCTGTCGATCTTTTCGAGGGTTGTGGCGATAATTGTCGAGAGCCTTTCCAGCAGGCCCGCAGCCGATTTGAGGGCCTTGCCGTTGATGCAGGCCTCGAGTTCCCCCGCCACGGCCTGCACTTCCACGGCGCCGATATTCCCCGCCACGCCCTTGAGGGTGTGGGCGAGCCGTTCAGCCAATTGGAGGTTTCCGCTCTCGAAGGCTTCCCTTATGCGGGCATCGAAATCGCGCTGCCCCTCCGAAAAGCGTCGAAGCAGATCCCGGTACAGATTCCTGTTGCCGATCACGCGCCTGAGGCCGCCTTCGGTATCGATCCCCTCGATTTTCGGGAGGTCGGCCGTCGGCGTCTCCCTTCCGGCCTCGCGGGGCGATGCTAGCTCCGGGGCGATTTCCTGGCCTGCCGCCGGGACTGCCTCCGGAGCCACCGCCGGGGCTACTTCCGGAGCCACCGCCGGGACCAGCTCCGGGGAACCGGCGTAATAGCGCCGGAGCACCGCGAACATCGCGTCGGGATCGATGGGCTTGGAAATATAGTCGTTCATTCCCGCCGCCAGGCATCGATCCCGGTCCTCCACCATCGCGTTGGCCGTCATCGCGATGATGGGAAGGGTGGCGAGACGCGTCTCCTTCCGTATTTCACGCGTGGCCGCCAAGCCGTCCATCACCGGCATCTGCATGTCCATCAGGACGATATCGTAGTCGTTTTCACCCGACTTCCTGACGGCTTCGGCCCCGTCTTCGGCGAGCGAAACGACGCAGCCGACCGAACGGAGCATCTCCGTCGCGACTTCCTGATTGAGGGCGTTGTCCTCCACGAGGAGGACCCTCGCCCCCGCGAGCCCCGTCGGCGCCGATACCTTCGCGTCGAGGATGGCGGGGCTCTCACGTCGCTCCCTCCACCCCGCGCCGAGCAGATGCATGGCCGTGTCGAAAAGGATGGAGGGGCTCACCGGCTTGATCAGCACCTCCTCGATGCCAGCCGTCTCGGCCTCCTTGATGACATCCTCCCGACCGAAGGCGGTCACGATCACCATGGCAGCGGCGCGCTCGAGGGGGAGTGCGCGGATCCTTCGCGCGGTTTCGATCCCGTCCATGCCGGGCATCTGCCAGTCGAGGAAGACCAGATCGAAGGCCTGACCCCGGCGGGATGCCTCTGCGATCTCCTCGAGGGCCTCCGGGCCGGAAGCGACCGCGGTCACGACGAAGGTCATGCCGCCCAACATGTCTGCGATGACGGCCCGCGCGTGATCGTTGTCATCCACGACGAGGACGCGCCGGCCTCGCAGGTCGGGGAGGGGAATGAGGGCGCGCTGTCCTTCCTCGCCACGGCCGAGAAGGGCCGTGAACCAAAAGCTGGAACCCTTGCCGTACTCGCTCTCGACGCCGACCTCGCCGCCCATCATCGCGGCCAGCTTCTTGGAGATGGCGAGGCCCAGGCCCGTTCCGCCGTAGCGTCGTGTGATGGAACCGTCGGCCTGCTGGAAACTCTTGAACAATTGCTCCTTTTGCTGGTCGGTGATGCCCACCCCCGTATCGTCGACCTCGAAATGGAGGAGAACCCCCGCCGGGGTTTCCTCGCGCACCCGGATGCGGATTCCGATCTCGCCCTTCTCGGTGAATTTGACCGCATTGTTAGCATAATTGATGAGTATCTGCCCCAGGCGAAGGGGATCCCCGACCAGATGATTGGGGACCTCCTTGTCCGTCTCGAAGATGAGTTCCAGCCCCTTGGTCCCCGCCTTTTCGGCAGTCAGGTTCGCGACGTTGTCCAGGATCTTGTCGAGTTCGAAGGGCACGCTCTCGATGCCGAGCTTGCCCGCCTCGATTTTGGAAAAATCCAGAATGTCGTTGATGATCCCGAGGAGGTGCTGGCCGGAAATCTGGATGCGCTTGAGATAGTTCTTCTGACTCGGAGTCAGGCTCGTCTTGAGCGCCAGGTAGGACAGGCCGATGATGGCGTTCATCGGCGTCCTGATCTCGTGGCTCATGTTGGACAGGAATTCGCTTTTGGCATTGTTGCTTTCGATGGCGACCTTCCGGCTTTCATCGAGCCTCGCCATGGTCCTCTTCTGGTTTCGAAGCAGCGCGACGGTGAGCGCGATCGAGGAGAGAATCATCAGCGCGTAGAGGAAAATGGCGTTCTTGATGCGGTCGAGCTCCCTACGCTGCTTCTCGAGGACCAGGAGGGTGTCGTTGTTGACCCTGAATATATAATCTCGTAATTCTGAATAGATATATCCGGCCCGGTTGTTGAGGAGGATGACGGTCGTCCTGTCCATTTTGGGGGCTGACCCGATCCGCCTCGTGAGGTCGTCGGTCAGGAGGGACAATTCATCGAGGATGGTCTTGAAATCGTAGGGCGGCGAGCCGCCGTATTCCGCCTCGACGATGCCCGCCGCGACCTTCAGCTTGCTGATCGTATAGCCGAGCATGCCCAGGTCCAGTTCCTGGCTTCCCGTCCTGACGGCGTCGAGATTGGACTGGAGGTCGGACATGAGGGGCATGAGGTTCGCGATGTTCCTGAACTGGTCGACGGTCTTCACGGGGAGCTGGGTCCCCAGGTTGCCCAGGTTGATGTACATGACGAGCCCGAGGGAGAGACCGATCGCCGACAGCGCGATGATCGCGCCGGAAATCAACGAGAGGACGCGAAACTGCCGCCTTTCATTCAATCTTGCAGGGCCTCTCCCCCGAGACGTCGGGCAGCCAGCATCGGGCGTTTTCCGCGTCCAGTACCTTCTGCAATTCCCTCGCGTTCGCGTCGAGCACCGAAGCGATGTCCATCCCCTGGAGGACGATTTCGGAAAAAGTCAGCATAAATAGGTTATTATAATCTTCCCCGCGTTCTCCGAGCCCGACGGGGAGGAGGGTCGGGATCGAGGCGCTGGAATTCTCCTGACTGGTCACCGCCGACACGAGGCCCGCCAGCCGCGGATCGATCCCCCCGTTCTCCCCGCCATTCACGACCGGGAAGAATCCCGTTTCATTGAGTGTCCGATTTTGAATCTCGGGCCTCGTCAGATAGTCGATGAGGATCGACTGGCTTTCGATTCCCGCGGCCTTCTTCGGGACGGCCAGGCAGGACAGGACCGGCATGAAACCCCGACCCTTCGGCCCGATGGGCGCCGGAAAGGCGACGAAGTCGTTCGGCCTCTCCTCGAAGGCCTTCACGAGCCTCGCCGTATGGTCCCATGCGATCCACACGTCATCGGTGAGGAGGGGCTCGGCCATCGTCGAATAGCCGAGCGAGGTCGGCCGCACGAAGCGCCAGAGATCCTTGAAGTAGACCCACATCGACCTCGCGTCCATCGTCCTGAATTTCAAGAGGGTGCTGTCGGTGAAGGAGGGGTAGAGGTAGCCCTGGAAAAAGCGATGCATCAGCCCCTTGCTGCCGGCGGGAAATCCGAGGGCCCGCTTGCCGGTCTTTTCGTAGATGTTCTTCGCCCATTGTTCGAGCTGTTGATAGCTCAGGCTGCCGAGATCCGCCCCGGGAGGCAAGTAGGGCAGGGCCTTCCTGTTCGCGACCATGACGAAGGATGCCTGCATCCAGGGAATTATGAAGACATTTTTGCCGTCGAGCCGGCACAGGCTCATGAGGTTTTCGGAGAAGGTCCTCGATTGCCTCAGTCGTCCGTAGAGGTCCTCCAGGGGGCGCAGGGAGTCTTCGTCGTAGAGCTTGGCGAGGTCGCCCTGGAGGGCCCCGATCAGGATCGAAGTGGAGGGATCGCCGGCGAGGAGGGAATTGATCTGGCTGAACAGGTAATTGTTGTCGTTCGGTCGAAAGTCGACCTTGCCCGGGAAGTCCTTCAGGATCGAATCGCGCATCCTTCCCGCTTCTTCCACGGGATTCAACTGGGTAGAAAGGAAGGTGATGGGTTTCGAGGGCCGGGCCGCGAAGGTGAAGCGCTTTGCGTCTTCGGATTTCCCTGGTTCCGGGGATGGAGGCCGCTGGCAGGAGGCAAAAAAGCACACGACGAGCAAAAGGATCGATAACCGGGCTGTCCTCGTGCCTCCGCGCATTTCTAGCCTCCGAATTCCATGGAGCCAAATCGTCCGCGCAGGGTAGATCAGCGGGAAGACTTGCGACCTTGAACTCATGATAGACCAGCGCCCGGGCAAATACAATGGAAAGGCCTCCATCGGGCCCGCATCGCACCTGGGTCGGCACCTGGGCCGGCCATTGAACGAGCTGAAAGCCACGGGAATTTCGGAATTGCCGGGCCCAGCCTCCTTGTGGACATACATCCCGACCTGGGATACGCTCTTTTTGTAACTATACACGGAGGCACACAAATCATGGCGGACAAACCGTCTTCCCGAACCGAAGCCACTCCGGGATTCCCCCAGGGCGAGGCTCTTCTCCACGATCCCCTCTACAATAAGGGCACGGCTTTCTCCGAGGAAGAACGCGAGGCCCTCGGCCTGCGCGGACTCCTCCCGCCCCATGTCCATAACCTTGAGGAGCAGGTGACGCGCGTGATGGATAATTATAGCGCCAAGCAGACAGACCTTGAGCGCTACATCCATCTGGTGAGCCTCCAGGACCGGAACGAGACGCTGTTCTACAAGGTAGTCGACAAGCACCTCGAGGCGATGATGCCGATCATCTACACGCCCACGGTGGGGCAGGCCTGTCAGAACTGGGGCCACCTTTTCAGGCGGCCCCGCGGCCTCTATATTTCCTACCAGGACAAGGGGCAGGTCGCCCGACTCCTCGACAATTGGCACAGGAAGGATGTCCGGGTCATCGTCGTGACCGACGGCGAACGCATTCTCGGGC